>CAYUUW010000025.1:0-19566 GCA_964448005.1 uncultured Candidatus Peribacteria bacterium | reverse complement strand
TTAGCGAAGCCCGCAAGCGTTAGGCGGTTTTATGCGTTTCAGATTTGAATTTGCGATTCGAATTTTTGCTAAAAAAATAAAAAAATGCTATAATATATTTATGATAAATTAATTTGAATAAAAATGTCGAACCCAAACAAGCCAAATGATCCAGAGGAGCCAACCTCAAAAAAGCCTAGTCCTCGGGATGGGACTAAGCTGCTTGGAAGTGACGAGATTCAAAGGGCTTTGGCTCACGGGGAAGGTGGGCCCCCAGCAAGCGAAGTTCCAGCCGGCAGGCAGCGTGAAATTGACCCTAGGGATGGCACAACAAAGCTGGATAGAAACGCCGTAGAAACCATGGTGAGGCTAGATGCTCAACAGCGCAGAGAGGCGCTTAGGACTGGCGAAGAGCAGAGAGAGGCTGTTTCGGATCTTTTGCCTGTCCCCAAAAACGCCGGAACGGTTCCAGTGGGCCCCATGCCAGCTGAGCCCTTTGATCAGTCCCAGGCAAAGACCAGCCTCGACAGGCTCCAAGCTGCCGTGAATAACCGAAACAATACCGTGTACCTCTATTTCAGGGACGAGAGTGGCGTACCCTTGGTCGGAGTGGTTCATCCGACCCACGGAGAGATGAAAGTTCTCTGTTTTACAGGCGAAGGCAAGGGGGATGTCGGGGGAATAGCTGCGCTTGTAAAAAAACCCGATCCTGCCAAGGTGTATGGCATGACCGTTGTCGAAAATCCCTCTGTCGCTATCGGCCAAGTCGAAGCGCTTTTAGGGAGGCCCAGAATGGTTGGGGCCGGCAATAGGGTTAGCTTTGAGCATCGCGATGGTACTCGAGGAATCATGCATCTGAATTGGCGAGGGCAGCTTATGGTGGAGTACGACGACACTTCGCCTCATCCTCATCAAAAACTTTCAGGAGAGGCGAAGCAGGCTTTTCTGGAGGGTCTTGTTCGCGCGGAAGCGGAAAGGAAGTAGGCGTAGCGGGCGAGCCAGAATTCTATGCCTTCCGGCGTGCGCTGGGCGTGGGGCCGAGTGGTTTTCGGGCAAATCAAAAAGCGATTTTTTTGGCCAAATCTTCTTCAAAGCCGAAGCCGGTTTCCTCCTGGGTGAATTTTTGGAGGAGGGGTTTGAGCGAGGGGTCTTTTTTGCCATAGTCCTCCAATTGATGAACGATCGAGTCGATGCAGCCCCCCACAATCCCATTGGAATCATCCACGCCGTCGTAAGCCAGTTTGTGACTCAATTTCATCACCAGGCTCCACAGATAGGTGGCATTTTCTCTGTTGGCCGGAAGATTTTGAAGAGCCTCCGTTATTTCCGCTGATCCAATCTCCAGTTTATGCTGATAATCGAACCAAACGCGGGAGGGGCCGTTGTAGGATTTGATCTTTCGCATGGCGGCGCTCACCAGTCTTTTGGCTTCTTTTAGGTCAGTGGGTGAGTAATTTTCCTGCGAATCTTCTTCGGCTTTTCCAGAGGCCTGAAGCACAGCCAGCCCCAAGGCGATCATGTGCTTGCACAACTCATCGTTTTGGCCCATGTAGCAGTCGCAATAGCCCACATCCACATTTTTGGCTGAAATGCTGACATGATACGGGGAGGTTCCCTGAACAATGGCGTCATAGCCTTTTGAGTCCTCTTTGATTTTTTGTATCTTGCCTTTTTTAACAAGCTCTTCGGCCCGTTGGAACATGGCTTCGTCGACGGAGAATTTTAGATCCCGGAGGGTGAATTTGGGTGGGTTCATGGGAATGGATTGGGATTCTTTTTGGATGCAATTTTACCATGATCCGCCGTTTTCTGAAGATGCGGCCCCCCGCTTTCTCCTTCTTAGAAAAAGTGATAGAGTCTTTTTGTTTAACCTTTCCTCTCCGGTCCAAAAACAGCTCTCCAACCTCCTGCCTCGTCTATTTTCCACGAATGAGGCGGGAGCGCGCGATTTTATTTCCAAATTCTCTGGACATGGATTCAGTATTCGGCCAATTCACCAATCAGTATTCGCTGAGTAAGACGCTGAGGTTTGAGCTGAGGCCAGTAGGGAAAACCCTGGAGAGCATGAAAGCCCATTTGGGTTACGACGAAAGCCTGCAGACCTTTTTGAAGGATCAAGCGATTGAGAGCGCTTACCGAACCCTAAAGCCTGTTTTCGATGCGCTGCACGAGCGTTTCATTGGCCAGAGCCTGGAAACGGAAGTAGCCAAGGCACTGGACTTTTCCGACTATTTCACAACCTACAAAGACAAGGGGGAGCTGAAAGACATTGAAAAGGAATTGCGGAGCGCTTTGGCCAAAGCCTACGAAGAGACGGGCAAAAAGTGGAAAGAAGAGGCCGGAAAGAATGAAAAAGGAAAGGATATTCTGGCAGAGAAGGGGTTCAAAATCCTCACCGAGCGAGGGATTTTGGAGTACCTCAAAAAAAATGCGGATCAATTCTCGGGCATTCAGCCGGTCGAAAAGATTCATGAGGCGCTGGCAGCCTTTCAAGGCTTCTTCACCTATTTCGGAGGCTTCAACACCAATCGGGAGAATTATTACGAAACCGGCAAAGAAGCCGCCACGGCCGTGGCCACCCGCATCATTCACGAAAACCTGCCCAAATTCTGCGACAATCTGATCCTTTTTGAGGCCAGAAAAGACGACTACGAAAGCACCTACAGCTTCCTCGAAGCCAAAGGGGTCAGCCTGGTGGACAAAGAAAACAAGCCTCTGCACCCCATTCCTTCCTCCCTTTTTCAGATCGGGCATTTCGGCCAGTGCCTTTCGCAGAGGCAGATCGAGGTCTACAATGCCGAAATCGGAAACGCGAATTTCCTGATCAATCTTTACAGCCAAAAGCGCAAGGACGAAGCGGGATTCAAAAAATTGCCTTTCCTAAAAACCCTCTACAAGCAGATTGGCTGCGGCAAAAGGGATGCCCTGTTTTTTGAAATCACCCACGACACCCGAAAACAGGCTGAAGAAGCAAGGACAAAGGGCGAAGAGGCGTACTCGGCGGAAGGAGTTTTGGCCCTGGCCGCCGAAGCGGGCACCACTTATTTTTCGGGCAAGAACGATGACGGAGCGGTCAACACTGTTCCCGAACTGATCGATTACCTCAAGACCCGCGAGGATTATTCGGGTTTTTATTGGTCCAAAATGGCCATCAATACCGTTTCGGACAAGTATTTTCAGAATTGGCATGAGCTGAAGGAGAAATTGAGGGCGAGCAAAGTGTTCGAAAAAGCAAAGAAAGGGAGTGAAGACGAAACTAAAATCCCCGAAGCGGTGGAACTGGAGGGTCTTTTTAACGCATTGGATGAAACTGCGGATTGGAAGGAAAGTTTCTTCAAGGTGAGCTTGACCCAAGATGAAAGCAAAAAAGCCATTATCACTCGGGCTTCAAAGCCCTCTCGAGCCCTCTTGGAGATGCTGTTGGCCGATCTGGAAAATCATGCCAGAAATTTCAATCAAAAAGCCTCAGCTATTTTAGATTTGAAAGACTACCGCAGTAAGGAAGGCAAGGAGGCCATCAAGGCCTGGATGGACGAAGCCTTGGCTGTGAGCCGAATGCTCAAGTATTTTTTGGTGAAGGAAGGTAAGGCGAAGGGAAAGACGATCGATTCGCAGCTGACCAATGCTCTTAGCGTTCTTCTGTCCGGAGAAATCGAGATGCAGGAGGATGGCTCAACCAAAATGGAGACAGTCGACTGGTTCAGATGGTACGATGGTCTGCGGAATTACCTGACCAAAAAGCCTCAGGATGAGGCGAAGGAGAATAAGCTGAAGCTGAATTTTGAGAACAGCACCTTGGCAGGCGGATGGGATGTGAACAAGGAGCCGGACAACTATTGCGCTATTTTCCGGAATCAGGAAGGCAAGCAGTTTTTGGCTATTTCTTCAAAAAAGAACAATAATATCTTTCAGAAAGAATGGACTGAGGGAAGAGGGAAAAATAAAAGCTCAATACAAAACCCTCTTTATATAACTAGTGATGAAAATAAGTGGAAGAAAATGGAATATGACTTTTGGTCAGATGTATCAAAAATGATTCCAAAATGTTCCACGCAACTTAAGGACGTTATTGCTCATTTCAAAAAATCAGATGAAGATTTCATTTTTCCGATTGGGTACAAAGTAACTTCAGGAGAAGAGTTTTTGGAAGAATGTAGAATCTCAAAAGAAGTTTTTAATTTAAATAACAAGGTTTTTAAAAAAGATGAAATCTCAATAACAAAAATGCGTTATGAGATTTCTGATGAGAAAAATTATATAAAAAGCTTTCAGAAAGAATATGGCGAACTAACTGGTGATAAAAAACTGTTTAAAGATGCACTCGTAAAGTGGATTAATTTTTGTAAAAATTTCCTTTCTAAATATCCAAAAACAAGACTTTTTTCTTACAATTTCAAGGCACCAGAAGAATATAATTCAATTGATGAATTTTATTTGGATGTAGATAAATACTCTTATAAATTATCTTTGAATCCAGGAGTCAATCATTCGGTATTCGATCAATACGTTAGTGAGGGTAAAATTTATCTCTTTGAAATCAAAAATCAGGATTCCAACCAAGGCAAGCGAGAAGGGCATAAAAATAACCTGCACACGATTTACTGGCGGGCTCTTTTTGAGGAGGTGGCCAATCGACCGAAATTGAACGGGGAGGCGGAGATCTTTTACCGCAAAGCCTTGCCTCAGGAAAAAATGGAGAAAACAAAGGACAAGAAGGGTAAAGAAGTGATCAAGAATTTCCGTTTTTCCAAAGAAAAATTCCTGTTCCATGTGCCCATCACCCTTAATTTCTGCCTCAAGGACGAAAAGCTGAATGACAAAGTGAAAGCAAAGATCCAAGAGGGGGCTGAAATTCGCTTTCTAGGCATCGACCGGGGCGAAAAGCATCTGGCTTATTACTCGCTGATTGATCAGGATGGGAAAATAAAGGAGCAAGGAACGCTCAATTTGCCTTTTGTGGATAAGGACGGAAAGCCACGGGCAATCAAAAAGGACAAGTATGAAAAAAAAGAGGACAAATGGATTTCTAAGGAAGTCGAGTGCTGGGACTACAACGATCTCTTGGACGCTATGGCTTCCAATCGGGACATGTCCCGCAAAAACTGGCAAACTATCGGCACCATCAAAGAGCTCAAAGCGGGCTACATCTCGCAAATTGTCCGCAAAATTGCCGATTTGGCCTTGAGGCACAACGCCATGATTGTGCTGGAGGATCTGAACACTGGCTTCAAGCGGGGGCGTCAGAAAATCGAAAAATCCATCTACCAAAAATTCGAGCTGGCTTTAGCCAAAAAACTCAATTTCCTGGTGGATAAAGCCGCCAAAACCTGTGAACCCGGTTCCGTGACTCAGGCCTTGCAGCTGACTCCGCCGGTGCAGAATTACCAGGACATTGAGAACCGAAAGCAGGTGGGCATCATGCTTTATACCCGAGCCAATTACACCTCGCAGACGGATCCCGTAACGGGTTGGCGAAAGGCGATTTATTTGAAGAAGGGATCGGAGGAAAATATTAAAGATCAAATCATAGGAAATGGAAAAGTGGGAAAAGATGAGATCAAGCCAGCATTTTTAGATTTTGGCTTTGATGGAAAAGATTATTACTTTAAGTATGAGGATCAAAACACCAAGAAGCCTTGGACGATGTATTCTGGAAAGAATGGCGTGAGCCTGGATCGATACCGGGGCAAGCGGGGGGATAAAAATGAATGGACGGTGAAAAAAGAAAATATTGTGGAGATTCTGGATGGGGTATTTTCCGGATTCGACAAAAGTCGTTCGTTGCGAGAGCAAATTGTGGGCGAGGGCAAAGAACTAAAGAAGTACAACGAACACACGGCCTGGGAATCGTTGCGTTACGCCATCGAGCTGATTCAGCAGATCCGCAATACAGGTGCAACCGAAGCAGACAATGATTTCCTCCAATCACCTGTCCGGGATGCCCAGGGGGATCATTTCGATTCCAGAAAGGCGAGCTCCGGCCAACCGAACTCCGGCGATGCCAATGGGGCTTACAACATTGCCCGCAAAGGGGCCCTGATGGCGGAACACATCAAACGAGGCTACAGCAATTTGTTCATTGCGGATGCCGAATGGGATGCCTGGTTGGCGGGGAAGGAGATATGGGAGAAGTGGTTGAAAGAGAATGAGAAAAATTTGACCCCCAAAGCAAATAAAAAGTAGAATGAGACTCCTTTAAAGATAAAAGAGAATTTAAGTAATATCGTTGAATTTTTTGAATCAGACGAACAAATGTATCAATCCAAGCAATCTTTACTGCTAAAAAACACAGCCACACTCAAGAAGTACCTGAATGACTTTCTAGAAATCCATTCCTATATAAAATGCAAAGGACTTAAAGGAAGAAGGGTATTTCTCGATAAGCTACCTGAAGTAATCACCAAAAGAAAAGATGCCAGAAATCGCTTAGAATGCTTTTTAGTAGGAATAGATATTCTAAAGAAATCAGCGCACGTGCAACAAAGAAATTATAATGGATTCAAAGAATATGAATTTATTGGCCTTTCTGCTGAAGGTAAAAAAGTCTTCATTCATTTAAGAGAAGAAGCCATTAAAAAAGATAAGAAACTTTTTTTAGTTTCCACTTACTATCAAAATTAAAAAAGCCTCCCCCCCCTAGCTAACGGGGCGCAAGACTTTGGAATTGTTTCTCCTTTCCAGGGGCGTTTATTCCAACAAAGGGAGACCTGGATCGTGTACTCCAATGTAACTCAATTATACGCTTTGACATCCAAAAGTCAATCGGAGGATGGGTTTTTGATGTTGCGTTTTTCGCCCAAATAATATATAATAAAATACTTTAAAATTTAGTCCAGTGGAGGCCTACATTCAAATCTCCAAAATCAACGACTTCATCTTCTGCCCTCGCTCCATCTACTTTCACGCCGTCTACGAGCAGTTCCACCAAAAAGTCTACCACGAAACGCCTCAACTGGTCGGCAAAATCAAGCACGAGAATATCGAAAAAAGCGAATACTCCACCGCCAAGCGCTACTGGCAGGGAGCCGAAGTTTATAGCGAACAGTACGGCCTGGCCGGCAAGATCGACATTTACGACCGGGACGAGCAAGCCCTGATCGAGCGCAAAACCAAAGTCGCCAAAATCTACGATGGCTACCGCTACCAGCTCTATGCGCAAATGCTCTGCCTCATCGAAATGGGCCACCCTGTCAAAAAGCTATTCATCCATTCGTTGGCGGACAACAAGCGTTACCCCATCCCCCTGCCCGAAGGCGAGGAGCTGGGGCGCTTTGAGGAAGTGATTGAGCAGATTCGCTCCTTCGACGTGTCCCAATTCCCCGTCATCGACAATCCCGAAAAATGCAACCGCTGCATTTACAAACCCCTTTGCCACTAATTTCACCCCATGCTTTCGCTTCCTGATTTCAAAGAAAAAAAGATCCTTTTCGTCTTTGGCGACAAAGACATGGAGAGCAAACTCAAGTTCTGGAACGACAACATTCGTCTCTTTCAGGATGGCAAGCCGGTCAATCAGCTCTCGTGCCACAAGATCCTGGCGGTCTTCATTTACGGGGAATGCAGCATCACCTCGCGGCTGATTCAGAATTGCATGAAGTACGGCATTTCCGTGGTTCTGACCAAGAACAACTTTGAGGTTTACGCCAATATGGGCGTAGGGGCGGAGGGGAACACGCTCCTGCGCCAACGTCAATATTCGCTGACCAGCGATCTGGAGCTGGCCAAGAATCTGATCAAGAACAAGGTTCACAACCAGTTCATGCTCCTTTCCCGGGCGGGCAAAATCAAGACTCCCATCAAGCTCTACAAAGCCTCGTCCGAAAAGATCGACGCGGCCCAGGACGCAAAAACCCTTTTGGGCCTGGAGGGCAGTCACACCAAAAATTATTTCCAAAACTATTTCAAAGAGTTCGACTGGTACCGACGCATGCCCCGGGCCAAGCCCGACCCGACGAATGTATTGATGGACATTGGCTACACGCTGCTGCTGAACTTCATGGACTCGATCCTAAGGCTCTACGGCTTTGATGTGTACAAGGGCTTTTACCACACGCTCTTTTTCCAGCGAAAATCCCTGGCCTGCGACATGATCGAGCCGTTCCGCTGCCTCATCGATGCGTCGATCGTGAAGATGCATCACCTGAAGCAATTCGATGCCAAGGATTTCAAGGCCCAAAAGGACAAGGTGTTTTTGCCTTACGACAAGCAGGGGAAATATCTCAAGATCTTCACGGAAACCCTGATGGACCACAAGGAGGATATTTTCGATTATGCCCGAAGCTTTTACTACGCTCTGATCAACGAAAAGGAAGAAATGCCTTTCTTCAAACTATCCAATTAACCCTCTGGCCATGCTGCTGGTGACCTACGATTTTGAGAACGACAAGCTGCGCACCAAGTTTTCCAAATTTCTTCAAAAATTCGGCCGGCGGATTCAGTATTCCGTTTTCGAGGTGAAAAACAGCGCCCGGATCTTGAAAAATATCATGAGTGAGGTAGAATTGCGGTACAAACCTCATTTCAGCGATGTAGACAGCGTGCTGATCTTCAATGTCTGCGAAGGCTGCAAAAAGCGAACCTGTCGCTACGGCTCGCATGCGCATGAGGAGAAGGAAGTCATTTTCTTCTAAGCGCTCCTTTAAATTAAAGCTTAAAGTACAAGTCATAATGCTTGTTTTTAGAGTAAATCGCCAAAAAACGCCCAAACCTCGGTCTTTATTTTTCCGAGGCATGGATTCAAGCCAAAAAGTCGTCCCGAGCGCAGTCGAGGGATTTGCATCTTTTTGGCTTGCGTCCAATATGTTTGCCCTCTAAAACGACCACCTGATTTCTACTTTTGTAGATGGTTGGTTATATGATTGATTCGTACCTCTAAAACGACCACCTGATTTCTACTTTTGTAGATCCGATGCCGTACCAGGGAAAGCAGCCGCTCTAAAACGACCACCTGATTTCTACTTTTGTAGATATTCATGACAGAATTGCGGTTAATTGCTCTAAAACGACCACCTGATTTCTACTTTTGTAGATGGGTGCATAACAAGTGAGGGGGTCTATCTCTAAAACGACCACCTGATTTCTACTTTTGTAGATTCCTCTTGAACATCAGGCCCTTCTGGGGCTCTAAAACGACCACCTGATTTCTACTTTTGTAGATACAACGTCCTTCTCAAGCTTGTCCAGCCTCTAAAACGACCACCTGATTTCTACTTTTGTAGATGTTAGCTGTCCATCAAAGAAGCTCCGCTCTAAAACGACCACCTGATTTCTACTTTTGTAGATCTGTCAAAAAAACAAATATCATAAAAGACTCTAAAACGACCACCTGATTTCTACTTTTGTAGATGTTCTCTCGAAGCAGCAGCCGGACAGCTCTAAAACGACCACCTGATTTCTACTTTTGTAGATTAAAGCCTGGCCAGCTCGGCAGCCAGCTCTAAAACGACCACCTGATTTCTACTTTTGTAGATTCAAGCAAAGCCTGATTGATGGGAATCTCTAAAACGACCACCTGATTTCTACTTTTGTAGATTCCATGGCAATAATGGGTTATTCAGCTCTAAAACGACCACCTGATTTCTACTTTTGTAGATACATGGGCCGGGTATGGAGATATAGGTGCTCTAAAACGACCACCTGATTTCTACTTTTGTAGATCTCTCCCCACATCAATCCCATTTTCCACTCTAAAACGACCACCTGATTTCTACTTTTGTAGATGGCAAATAGGACCGGGACAGCATTCAGACTCTAAAACGACCACCTGATTTCTACTTTTGTAGATCCAGAACAGAGACCGAACCCGGCAGGCTCTAAAACGACCACCTGATTTCTACTTTTGTAGATATATGGAAACGAAGCTACTGAAACACTCTAAAACGACCACCTGATTTCTACTTTTGTAGATCTCGTCCTTTACTGTGGCCCATACCTTCTCTAAAACGACCACCTGATTTCTACTTTTGTAGATGCGCCAATAAAATGACCGATTCAATCCTCTAAAACGACCACCTGATTTCTACTTTTGTAGATCTGAGCTGCTTAAAGGCTGTCTTCTGCCACTCTAAAACGACCACCTGATTTCTACTTTTGTAGATTTTTCCGCTACAATTCCGTTCGTGTCTCTAAAACGACCACCTGATTTCTACTTTTGTAGATTGATGCCCCTTGGCCTGATCGTCCTCCTCTAAAACGACCACCTGATTTCTACTTTTGGGCTAGTTTCAGATTATATTTGGCGTGAGAGGAAAATTTGACAGCATCCTAACTTTTGTTCAAAATAAGCCCCTGCTCCTTCCATCCACCGGGCTGCGGGCACTCTTCTGCCTTTCGGCAAGCTTCCGGACGGTCCGGAGGCGAAGCGAAGGCAAAAACCCTGTCCGCAGACAGAAGAAAGGCAAGGCAAGCGTGGAATACACCCACTTTTGGGTTCATGACGTGAAAATTGATCCTGAAAGGGCATCGAAGAATGGCCTCCGAGTCGTTAAAGTGCGACTCATTGGCTACCCGGCAGACGAGAACCCTTCTCATCCTGAGGGGGAAGTTCAACCTTTTACTTTCCAAAAGCCCCTCCGGCTGGAGCTCGGCATACTGAAGGAGCGCAAGCTGCTATGGTTAGTCCATCCAGCGCAGGAGGGCGACCCCATGCAGACGATCGGCATCATCCTGTTCGGTGGCACAGAAGAATGTTCAGCAGGCCAGAATACGCGAATTTTGGAGCTGAAAGCCCTCATCGAGGGCTGGGGCTACCGCCTGGAGGCGGCAAAGCTGCTGGCCCAGTTCGGCAGCAGGGACGCCATTCCCGTGCTGACGGAATTCCTCGAGGCTCCGGAAGGCGATTCGTTGGCCGAGCAGCGTCGCCTCGAGGCGGCCATGGCCCTGATGGGAGTGATGGACGCGGAAGAGCTTTTCCCCCGTCTCCGCGACCTTCAGGCGCGCTACCTTCAGCCTGAAGCTGATGCGGGCTGGCTGCAACTAGAGATCGCATGCAGCCTTCTTCGGCTGGAGATGGCCCTCCAGGATCCCAGCCATTCCGCAGGGATCGTTCGGGGCTTGGCAGGGGCTTTCGAGGTCCGAGCCTTCAATTTCGGTTCCGGCCAGGGGCAGGGTTAAGGGTATTCGCTTCGCGCGAGCCCGAACACGAAGGACGGCTAATCCCCGTCTTTTTTCAAATTGGGCCGGGCTGTCCTTTGCGCTGCTTTCCGTTCAACGCAAAGCAAAACCTATGGCTGCCGCCAAAAAGCCCAAGGCTGTCTCCTCTCAGTCCAAGGGGAAAATCAAAAGAGATTCCTCCGCTTCCTTCGGCTCCGCTCAGGACAAGCCGGTCGGGATGAAAACAGGAGCAGCTGGGATAACGGCGGGAGAGAGGATGGCAAAAGAGGTGGCCGGGATAGGCTGCTGAGCTTTCCCCCCATGCCCCCTCATTGCCCAACCGCCACGCCTCCGATCTTGATTTCCCCCCTCAAAAAGCGCAGGCAGGCCTCCATGGGATCCACAGGGAATTTGACAGCCAAGTAAGCCAAGGCATAAGGCGGCAGCCTGTCCTCCAGGTCCTCATTCGAAAATTCCATCCCGGCTCTCTGGCAGGCTTGCCGGATCCTATCCTTTGTCAGCAGCCGAGCATTGGCCATCACCCTGGATGCCGCCGAAGGCAGATCGCCCCCGTTGTGCCATGCCAGCCTCTCCCTCACCCATGGGGCAAAAAGGCTCTCCAGCTCGCCTTCCCTAAGCCGAAAGCCCTTCGCCTCGATCATGGCTTGCAGGCCGCGGTCGGAAAGGTCCTCCCGCAGGCGGACCAAAAAGCTTTCCAGGGCTCCCGCAGGGTTGAGGCGGTGCGAGCAGAGGGCCTGGAAGACCGTGGAGGGAGGGAGCCCGGAAAACCTTTCCAGATCCTGCTCCAGCGATTCTGGACTGTGGTAGGGCAGCAGATTCGCCGCCCAGCCGAAATTGGAGCCCGGCCGACCCTGATGGTACCGGCTGATGAGGTCGATCATTCTCCGGAACTCCTTCGCCGCCACGGCGAAATCCTCCGCAGCCATCTCTTCCCCGGGAGCGATCAGGCCGCTTTTTGCCCCCCGATGGCTGGCTTTGCCCACCCTTTCCAGGCCCCTGCCCAAAGCCCTCCGGTAGCTGAGGGCATCTCCCTGCCTGCCCAGCGTGCGGCCGAATTCCCCGCGCAGGGCGGTCATGTGGCCCTGCAAGGCCTCCTGGATGGCTTCCTGCGCCTCCGGCGGAGGGCCGGCCGGGCTTTTCAGGCTGATTTGTCCCTCTACCAAAAGGGATCTGAGGCGTCCGAGCTTGGGGCAATCGGGCATATTGAGGTGAGAAAAATGGGTGCCATTTTAGCCGATTCCCCCAATAAAGCCAAGCCTTCGGCCTCTTCGGGTCCAGGATTGCTTTCCGGAAGCCTTTTGTAGTACATTCCAGTCAACGTAAAACAAAATCTATGGCTGCCGCCAAAAAGTCCAAGGCTGTCTCCTCTCAGTCCAAGGGGAAAACAAAAAGGGATTCCTCGGCTCCGCTCGGAATGGCGGAAAGAGGGGGAGTGATGAAAGCGGAAAAAGCCTTCCGCACCGGGCCCAAGGAGGTGTTTTTGCAGCTGATGGGCATGGCCATGCTCTACATTTCGGTCATCAGCCTGGTGATGCTCAGCTTCGCCTACATCGACCTGAGCTTCATGGATCCCTTGGCCAACGGCTTCTACGGATCCCCCTTTCCCTCCTGGCAAAGCTCCCTGGACACTATTCGCCTTTCCAGCGCCATGCTGGCGGTCAGCTTCCCGCTGCTCCTGCTTTTCTCCTGGCTCATCCAGCGCGACCTGCGCCGCTTTCCCCAAAAGCACGAGCTCCGGTTCGCCAAGTGGCTGGTCTACCTCACTCTTCTCGCCTCCTCCATCACGCTCGTTGTCGATCTCATCCAGATCGTCCACCGCTTCTACAGCGGCGAGCTGAGCCTTCCCTTCGGCCTCAAAGCCCTTTCCATCCTCGTCCTGGCCGGAGCGGTGCTGGGCTACTACCTTTGGGACGTGCAGAGCCAGCCCCAAAAATCCAAGCTTCCTGCCGCCATGGCCTGGGTTGCTTCGGTCCTGGTGCTGGGGATGCTTGCGCTGGGCTTCTTGCTGGCGGGATCGCCTGCCGAGCAGCGCCAGGTGCGCATGGACGAGCGGCGGGTGAACGACCTTGCGGGGATCGACAACCAGACCAAGGAATACTGGAGGCTCAAGCGCGCTTTGCCTGCCAGCCTGGAGGAGCTGAAAAACAGTCCGGTGGTCTACGGCTTCTTTGCCCAGGATCCCCAAACCCAGGAGGCCTACGACTACGCCGTCACGGGCGAGCTGAGCTTCCGCCTTTGCGCCGCATTCGACCGTCCTACTTCTGATTTCCGCAAGCTGGGCGCCCGCCCCAACCCTTACCAGGGCGAAGTGGGCAGCGATTGGGTTCACGGCGCAGGCAAAACCTGTTTCGACCGGACGATCGATCCGGATTTCTATCCCTCCAATTAGGGATGATTGGGATCCTTGAGGGTATGGGGAAGCTTGAGATCTTTTCGCCGCCCGTCATCCCTAGCGAACGGAGTGAGCCGAATGGGCTGATGGCTGACCGCTTGCTCCCGACCTCTAATTTCACTGAACATGCCCTGGCTTTTGGCGGCGCTTCTGGAGCCTGCGCTCCATGCCGTAACCAACCTGATCGATTCGCACTTCAGCAACAGCGTTTTCAGGAGGCCGGGCACCATGATCTTCTTCGCCTCCTTCACCAACCTCTGCTTCGTCCCGCTCCTGTTCCTGATCGATCCTCCCCAGATGCTGAGCCTGGGCCAGGCCGCCCCCTTCCTGATCCTGGGCCTCACGGGCACGGCCTACCTGTACCCCTACTACAAGGCCCTGCAGAGCGACGACGCCTCGGTGGTGGTGTCGCTCTTTTCGCTGGGCAAGGTTTTCGTGCCTCTGCTGGCCTTCTTCGCCTTGGGAGAACGGCTGAGCCCGAGCCAGTATCTCGGCTTCCTGGTTCTGGTGATCAGCGGGGCCCTGCTGACCCTGAATGGCAGCCCAAAAGGCGGCTGGCGCCCCAATGCCTCCTTCTGGTGGATGATGCTCTGCGCCCTGATCCTGGCGGTGGAGGCGGTGGCCTACAAATTTGTCTTCCTCTCGCTCGGCTGGGGCACGGGGTTTGCCTGGGGCACGGCCTTCTCCTTCCTCTTTGCGCTGCCCCTGCTGCTGCCCAAAGCTGTTCGGCAGGACATTCGGGCCCACTGGCCCGCTTTCCGGAAGAGCTTTCCGCTCTTCGCGCTCGAGGAGTTCCTGACCTTCGCCGGCTCGGGAGCCTCCACCTTCGCCATCTCCCTGGCGTCGGTCACCCTGGTCAGCGCCATCAGCGCCTCCCAGCCCCTTTTCGTGCTGCTTTTCGCCCTCCTGCTGAGCCGCTTCTTGCCCGGAGCCTTCCGCGAAGACCTTTCGCTCCAGGCTCTGGCCAGAAAAATCCCGCTTTTTGGGGCCATGGTCGCCGGCATTCTGCTGATCGCCTGAGCTATGAGGGCCTCTGGCCATCGGCTCCTTTTCCTGAAACAATGAGGGTGCCTTATTTTTTCCGTCCATGGTTTCCCCAAAATCCGTCCTTTCCATCGTCGCGCTGCTCATGTTGGCGGCCTGCGCCCCCGGGGAGCCCCTGCCGCCCCCGGAGGAGCTGCCTCCTCCGGCTGCCCCTGCGGAAAGCCCAGCTGCCGAAAGCCAGAAGAGCGCCCATCACGACCTCTCCATTCCGGCGCTGCTTTTCGACGATGCTTCCGGAGCGGACTTCCGGATGGAGAAGGTACTGGCGGAAAACGAGGCCTACACTCGCCACTACATCAGCTATTCCAGCAGCGGCCTGAAGATCTCGGGCATCATGAACGTGCCCAAAGGGGAGGGCCCTTTTCCCGTGCTGGTGCTGAACCATGGCCACATCGACACTTCCGTTTACACCAACGGCCGCGGGCTGAAGCGCGAGCAGGACTATCTGGCCCGGCAGGGCTACGTGGTGATCCATCCCGATTACCGCAACCATGCCGAATCCGACGATGACAATCGCGACGAGCTGGCGGTCCGGCTGGGCTACGCGCAGGATGCCATGAACGCCCTCCATGCCCTGCGCCAGGCGAATCCCGAATTCGCCGACACGCAGAAGGCGGGCATGCTGGGCCATTCCATGGGTGGGGGAGTGACTTTGGCCAGTCTCGTTTCTCAGCCGGATCTGATCGATGCAGCCGTCCTCTACGCTCCGGTTTCGGGCGATCTGCGGATGAGCTTCGAGCGCTGGATGTCCCGTCGGCCAGAGGCAGCAAAGAAGATCGAAGCGCTTTACGGCCTCCCGGAACAGGCGCCCGAATTCTGGAGCGGGGTTTCCGCCGAAACCTTCTATTCTCGCATCGCCGCTCCGATCCTGATTTTCCATGGCGCCAAGGATGCCGATGTTCCGCTTTCCTGGTCCCAAAAAACCCTGGAGCTTCTCCGGGCTTCGGGCAAGCAGGCCGAGCTGGTGACTTATCCGAACGCGCCGCACGAATTCATCCAGGACTGGCCGGATTTCATGAGGCGCTCGACGGAGTTTTTCGACAGGCATCTTAAATAGCCCCAAGGGCCGCCCGGGAAATCATGCCGCCGCTGCGACAATGCCATTGCCTTTCTTTGGCGAAAGGAATAATCTGTGGGCCTGCAAAAGCAGTTTCCACCCTAACCCACGCTTCCCATGAAGGATTTCAACAGCAATCGCCGATCCGGCCCGCCCAGCGGAGGTTTCGGAGGAAAAAGATTCGGCGGGGGCGGCGGCGGTGGAGGATTCGGAGGAAAAAGATTTGGAGGAGGCTTCGGTGGCCGCGATGGAGGCCGCGATGGAGGCCGGCCCCAAATGCACCAGGCGGTCTGCGACGCCTGCGGCAACGCCTGCGAAGTGCCTTTCAAGCCCACCGGCGAAAAGCCTGTCTACTGCCGCGACTGCTTCCAGAATGGCGGAGAGAGTTCCTCCGGAGGAAGCAAATTCGGCAATCGGGACAGCTTCCAGAGCCGAAGCTTCTCCAAGCCCGGCTTTGAGGACAGGGCAATGCACCACGCCGTCTGCGCCGAATGCGGCGACGACTGCGAGGTTCCCTTCCGCCCCGTGGCCGGCAAGCCCGTGTACTGCAAGAACTGCTTCGGCAAAGCCGACAAGGGCGGCGAGGCTCCCAAGCGCTCCGCAGCCCCCGGCGGCAGCGACCAGATGCAGCAGCTCAGCGCCAAAGTGGATGCCCTCAAGGCCCAATTCGAGAAGCTTTCCGACAAGCTGAACAAGATCCTCTGGGCCGATGCTCCTGTGGTTACCGAAAAGAAGGATGCCAAAAAGGCTCCCGAGATGAAGAAGGAGGAGAAGAAACCGGAGGCAAAATCGGCTGCAAAAGCCAAGCCCGCCGCTGCTCCAAAGAAGGCCGAAAAGCCTGCGATGAAGAAGGAGGCGCCCAAGAAAGCTGCCAAGCCTGCAGCAAAGAAGGCGGCGCCAGCCGCCAAGGCTGCCAAGAAGAAGGGGAAGTAAATCCAAGCATCTCAGCCTAGGGGCGTGCAATCCGCCCCTAGGCTTTTTTTGTCTGGAAAAAGTATGAATTCCCCAGGCCTTCTTTTGGGGTATTCTGGGGTGACGATCGTCAAAGAATCACGCTCCTCGGAAAAGCGTTCCCACAAAGAAGGCGATTAGCGAAGCCGTTCCGCCCACCAGGAAGATCTCCAGAATGTTCTTGAGGGGGTCGCCCTGCAGGGCTCTCCAGCGCAGCAGGCCCAGCATGAGCAGGGCCAAGGCCGTGCCGGCCACCGAAAGCATGCCGACGGAGAGGCTCGGCTTGAACACCAGAAAAGGAAGGAGGGGAATGGCGCCGAAGCCCAGAAAGGCAAGGAAGGTGGCCAGGGCATTGGCGGCGGGGGCCTCGTCGCTCACATCCTTCAGCTTCAGCTCGATGCTGCGCAGGTAATCGAGCCACAGGTCTTTTTTGCGGCGGAAGAGGTTTAGCATCACCTCCATCTCCATCTCATTCAAGCCTCGCCTCTTCAGGCTGGTCTGCGTCTGCAGCACGATCGAATCGGATTCCGCGGCGATCTGGCCTTTCAGGGTCCGCTCCTGAAGGCGGATCTGCTCGTTGCGCGAGCGTTCGGAAAGGAAATTTCCCAGCCCCATGCTGGCCGCATCGGCGAACAGGTTGGCCAGGCCGAAAAGGAGCACCACCGCTCCCGAGCCCAAAAGGGCGCTTTGACCCGCTTCGGCCCCCAGGAAGCCCGAAACCACAGCGAAGGTCGTCACGATGCCGTCGTTCCCTCCGTACACGATCTCCGGCAGGTATTTCTTCAGGGTGGATCTCAAGGGAAGAAGGTTAGCGAAAGGCGTCCGCCTGCGCGCTACACGAAGGCCGAAGCATCCGCTCCTCCAGGCTTGTGGCTGCTTTTAAACAGCTTTCGCGCGAGCAGGAAGGAATAGGCGGCAGCGTAGATTCCCAGGGCGATCAGAGGCTTCATCCGAAGGCTCGCTCCCCCCAAGGCCGCATGAAGCGCCGCCAGGATGAAGGCGGGATGGGCCAGCTTGTGAAGCCAGAACCAGGCTTTGGCCCCCATGGCCTTCACGGCCCAATGGGTGGAGGTGGCGAACAGCGGCAGCATCAGCAGGAAGGAGGCCGAACCCAGGGTGATGCGCCAATCGGCCAGCAGGCTGTAGCTGAAGGCTGCGGACCAGTCCGTGTGGATTCCGTTTTTTGCCCATTCCGCGATTCCGTGGCATCCGGCGATCAGGAAAGCCAGCACTCCGCTGTGCTTGCGCAGCGGCAGGATCCTGACCAGGGCCGCGCAGGCGGGGAAAAGCTTGCGCAGCAGGCCCAGCAGCAGCGTCAGCGCCAGAAGCCACAAGGCCAGCTGGCCCGTCTCGCGGGAGACGATGCCCCAGCGCAGCGAGCCCCGGTCGTAGGCCAGCCAGAAAATGCGCAGCCACAACGCGCAGACCAGGATCCAAAAGGGCCATTTCAGGTAGAGGGCGCTCAGGTATTTTCTCCAAGGCATAGCGGATTTGTCTTTGTTTCCGGCTAAAGGCTTGGGGGTGGTTTTTTTTGGCCGGTGAAGGCTATCGGCATCTTAGCTTTTTTCCTGGGATCTGTTAAGATCAATTTCAGATTCCTTAACCCCGCTCCTATGCAGAACTTCTATCCGGATGCAAAAAGAATGATGCTCAAGTCGCTCAAATCCATGCAGACTTTGCTGGAAAAAATCGAAACCCAAATGGTCGCTCGCGAACAAGGCGAAGCCGAATTGCTTCACGCTAGGCTGGCTCCGGACATGTTCCCTTTCCTCCGCCAGGTGCAGATCATGAGCGACAACGCCAAAGGCGCCATGGCCCGCCTTGCCGGCATGGAGCCTCCCAGCATGCCGGACACCGAAGCGACCCTGGCCGAACTGATTGAACGGCTCCGCAAGACCGAACGCTTCGTCGAAGGAGTTCCTGATGCCGATCTGGCTGGCGCCGACGAAAGGAAGATCGTGCTGCCCTACTACAAGGACAAGTACCAGAGCGCCGAGGACTACCTGCGCGATTTCGCCCTGCCCAACTTCTACTTCCACTTCGCCACGGCCTACGCCATTGCGCGCATGAAGGGCTACAACATTGGGAAGGCGGATTTTTTGGGAGGCCTCAACCTGAAGGATCTTTAGGTCGGCCTTTCCCCCGAACATCTCCTAAAAACCCCTCAAGACCCTTCAGGGTTAAACCCTGAAGGGTCTTTCTGTTGCGCTTCTCGCAATTCATATCAACCCCAAATACCTCTCCACTTCCGGCAGGGCGGGAAATTCGACTTCCAATAAGGCCCTAAAGCCACCTTGATGAACCCCTCTTCGGTGCACATGGGCGGTGATCTGCTCTATTTCCGGAGCAATGGAATTCAGGGTTCGGTCTCCCAATCGATAAATCACCCCTTCTGTGCTGGGTACAATTTGATAGCATGATGGATCGATCTCTGAATCGAATCTTTTGTTTATTTCTACTTCAGATAAGCCTCTTTCAGCTGGCTTAGAACTCTTATCATAGTCTCTTTCTGCCCACGCTCGATCTTTTCTGTAAAGCTCGGATTTCTTCTCTCTGTTCTTAGGATCTGCGATCGTCAAATTTATTGTTGTATTGGGGTCATCCTGGCCGAAATCAATGGAGTGGCGGGCCATTCGCAACAGCGCTGAAACAGCCCGACGAGAATACATCAAGTCTTTTCTGAATTGGGGGGAGTCCAAAGCTGCGTATGAGACCGGTCCTTTGCCGCCCTCTCTGACAAAAGAAAAATTTTGCTCGGGGACGGAAAGATCCGCAAATTCCTCGCCATGCTCAATCCCGCCCAAATTGTGCGTTTGCAGCAAGTGCAGGAGGGCTGAAAGATGAGGTCTGGCCAAAGTGGTGTCGATCCTGCCCACGGCTGGAGGCATGCCGGAAACAATTTCCATGAATCGTCGCTAAATGCGTAATTAGTATTATTATAAATATAATAATTATTTTTGTCAAAAAAACTTTCCGGCCTGAATTCAACCTGGAAACCGAACACCCGATTTTTTTAGATGATTGGATAATA
>CAYUUW010000024.1:6734-19967 GCA_964448005.1 uncultured Candidatus Peribacteria bacterium | reverse complement strand
CCTTATCTCAAGGCATATCCGAAAGGGCCGGCTGGAAAAACTGGTGCCTTTTTAGACTTTTGAAGTCAGCAGTGTCCTGTTAAATTTGGCCAGATTAAAGGCTATCAAATTGGCCTTTTTTGTGATAGAATGCTAGGATAGCCATAAACAAATTTCCATGAGTATCTCTCAGCGCCTGCTTCCTGCGATGCTCGGGCTGGCCTGCCTTGGATTTTCGTTCCCGGCCCAAGCGTCCCCGGAACTCAGCAGGAGCCTCATCCTTCCCGCCCATCAAAGCGCCTGGCTTTCCGAGCAGATCGAGCTGCCTTTTTTGGCGAACGCCTTTCCCCTGGAATCAGATCAGGCGCTGGAGGGGCTGGAGATCAGCGTTTCGGCCAAGGAGCCGAAGGCCTGGGAAGCGGTGGAGATCCACGACGACGGCTTCGGCGCCGGAAGCCTGGCGTTCAGCCGGCCCAGCGCCACCGTTCAGCTGCGCTACAAGGGCGCCCCCCTGCAGCAGCCTGCGCGGCTGGAACTGGGCTTCTACCAGGCCGAGACAGAGAGGATGGCCCTGGAGAGCCAAGAGCTTCTGGCTGCCATCGGAGGACCTCCTGGAGGCTTCACGGTGATCAGCCGGAAGGAATGGGGAGCGGACGAAAGCCTGCGCTACAGGGACCCTGAGGCGAAGGCCGGGGGAGGAAGCTCCGGCGGAGGCGAAGACCCCTGCAAGGAATCGGAAGCCCTGCGCGGCAGCGAAATCGGGGTGAAAAGGACCGAGAAAATGAGCGCGGACGGGAAGGAGCTCCTTTGGCCGCTCCAGTATGCCAAAAAGATCCAGAAGCTGATCGTCCACCACACCGATTCGGAGCTGAAGGACCTGAACGGCGACAGCCGAAAGGACGCCGGCGACTACAGGGCCATCGTCCGGGCCGTCTACCAGTACCACACCCGGACCCGGGGCTGGGGGGACATCGGCTACAACTACCTGATCGACCCGCTGGGCAACGTGTACGAAGGGCGCGCCGGCGGAGACGACGTGGTCGGGGCCCATTCCATGTGCCACAACAACGGCGCCATCGGCGTGGCGCTGATCGGCGATTACCAGGAAAACGAGGTGCCGGCGCCGGCCCTGGAAGCCCTGAGCACCCTGCTGGCCAAGCTCTCGGACAAGTACACCCTGAATCCGAAAGGGAAAGGCGTGTTCTACGGGCAGGAGATCGCCACCATTCTGGGCCACAGGGATGTGCGGGCCACGGCCTGCCCCGGGGAGAAGCTCTACAAGAACCTGGATGCGGTGCGGGAACGGACGATGTCGGCCCTGCGCAGCGGAAGCTTCCGGGAGAATTTCAGCGCCCAGAACCTGGACTACAATGCCCAGATCGAAGGGGATCTGCCCTTGCTGGAGCTGAATCCCGGAGAAAGAAAAGAGCTGACCCTGCGCTTCCGGAATGCCGGCAAGCAGTCCTGGGACCAGAACACCTGGCTCCACGTGGCCCAGAACAGCGATCCGAACGGGCGCCTGGTGCCCCTGCTGGCCGAGAAGCCCTTTGTGGCCGCCGACCTGAAAGAGGCCAGCGTCGCCCCGGGAAGGGTGGGAACCTTTGTGGTTCAGGCCGAAGCGGGCTACGCCCCAGGGGAGCACAGGCTTCAGATCACCCCCGTGGTCAACGGACGCTTCAAAGTCGCCCTGGCCTCCCAGTGGCTGGTGCTCGATGTGCAGGAGCCTGCCCTGGGCTACGAGGTGATCCGGCAGGCCATGCCTTCCGGCACCGTCTTCCAGCAGCAGGAGCTGGAAGGATCGCTCTTTTTGAAGAACACCGGCAACGTGACCTGGAGGAATTACGGCCCGCAGGCCATCGGCCTCTATCCTTCGTCCCCCAAGGGCCGCCAAAGCAATTTCGCCAAGGACAAGACAGGCCGATTGGGCTTCCTGGCGGAGAGCGAAGTGCCCCCCGGACAGGTGGGGGAGTTCGTCCTGAGCGCCCGGGCTCCCAAATCGAAGGTCGGCTCGGCCACCGAGCAGCTGCAGCCCCGGATCGGCGAAAGCGGCTGGCTGGCGGATCGGGCCCTAGGCTTCGAGGTGAGCGTGAAGAAGCCTGTGCACCGCGCGCAATTGGCCAAGGCAGGAGCGGTTTCCAAGCTGCTGCCCGGCGAAAAGAGAAAGCTGGAGATCGAGCTGGCGAACAAAGGGGACATGGCCTGGACGCCGGAGAATTTCTACCTGAGCCTGAGCGAGAAGGGCCTGAAGGCCTACAGCCGGAAGATCAGCATCCTGGAGCCGGTGGAGCCGGGAGGGAAAACGAAAGTGAGCCTGTGGGTGGAAGCCCCCTACCAAAGGGGATCCCACAGCGTGACAGCCGTGGCCCGGCTCAACAGCAATCCTGTTCCGGGAGGGCTGCTTCGCTACGAGATCCAAGTGGACAAGCCCAGCCTGCGGGCCAAGCTGGAAACAGCGGACGCAAGCTTCATTGTGCTGAAGGCAGGCGAGGAAAGCTGGGTGGAGCTGCGCTTCAAGAACCTGGGCAACGCCGTGTGGCAAAAGCAGGGGGCCAATGCAGTCCGCCTGGGGACGGCCCGCCCCCAAGACAGGAAGAGCGACTTCTACGCTGCCCCAAGCTGGCTGAGCCCCTCTCGGCCGGCCCAAATGGAGGAGGAAGAGGTCGGCCCCGGCGAAACCGGAACCTTCCGCTTTCCGGTGAAGCCTAGCCAGAAAGGGATCCGCAGCGAAAGCTTCCAGCTGGTGATGGAGAATGCGGGCTGGCTGGAAGGCAGCCTCGTCCTCAAGCGCTTCCGCGTGGGCGAATCGGCCCTGCCCCAATCCCCTGCTCCGGCAGCCCTGTCCATCCAAGAGACCTTAGGCGCCGACCTCAGCGCGACGCAGCCTAACCAAAACGAAGCCGATCAAAAGCCCTTCCGTGTGCGGCTTTCCTACGAGGCTCCGCAGTCGCAGCTGACCGCCAACAAGCCTTTCGTGGTGGAGGACAGCCAAGGCAAGGCGCTGATGCGCCTGGCGGCCGGAGAGAAGGTTTCCGCCAAGAAAAGCGGGGAAAGCATCCAGCTGTCCTACGGCTCCCAATCGGTTTCGACCTCGGTGGCGCGCCTGGTGCCGCAGGAAGGAGGCGTGAGCGAGGTGGTTTCGTGGGAGCGCCATCCTGCCTGGAACCTGGAGCTGAACGACAACCGCTTCCGCGGCACGCTGGAGCTGAGGGTGCTGGACGGAGAAGTGGCCTACATCAACGAGCTGCCGCTGGAGGACTACATGAAGGGCCAGGCGGAAGTGTCCAATGGGGACCCCATCGAGAAGACCATTGCGGTGATCGCCCGAAGCTACGCCTTCCATTACATGGATCCGGCCAACCAAAAGTTTCCCGGCAAGCCCTACCACGGAAGCGACAGTCCGGATGAGTTCCAGAAATACCTGGGCTACGGCCTGGAGCTGCGCTCGCCGAACTTCGCGAAAGCCGTGCTTGCCACGGCGGGCCAAGGGGTGACCTACAACGGCAAGGTGATCAAGACGCCTTACTTCAACCAGAGCGACGGGTGGACCCTTTCCGCCGAAGCGGTGTGGGGCTGGAAGGACACGCCCTACCTGCAAGCCAAGCCCGACCCCTGGAGCGCGGGAAAGACCCGCAATGGCCACGGCGTGGGCCTCAGCGGCCTAGGCGCGACCAAGCAGGCCGAAGAAGGCAAGACCTACAAGGAGATCATCGAGTACTACTACACGGGAGCGAAGGTGGGGGCGATTTGGTAGTTTCTGCAAAAAAAATTACCTCATCAATCCAAACAGCATCTTCGAAATGTTCTCATACTCATCGCTGAATTCCCCAAATTCAGTTTCTGATAAAAATTCGAGATCTTGGCAAACCTCAAGACAGGCAACTGTCTCAAATGCTGAAGCTCTAGATTGGATATAATAGTGTTTCTTGTCAGCTTTCGTGAAACGACCAGCGCCTTCTGCGATTAGAAGCATTACACTTAAGCTCGCCCTTGAGAGCTGATCGCGAAGGCGAGGGTGGATTTCTTTGCGATTCAGCAAAAACCTCATGACCTTTTTATGCATGAAGCGGGATTTTTGATAAACCTCCAGCCTTTGGAAATCGAACATAAGGTCGTGGAATCCGAGGTAAAACGTGAAGGTTGTGGGAATTTAGGTTGTTTCTGGGTCTGTTTCTGTGTGTGGATACTGGGAAATTTCTCCAAAGGTATCTTCAGCATGCAGACGCACACACACAAACACACTCAATTTTCGAAGAAAGTTCTGGTGGGCCAGCTGGGATTCGAACCCAGGACCTTACGGTTAAGAGCCGTTTGCTCTACCAACTGAGCTACTGACCCACACTCAAAAGCCCGAGCAGTCTAGCAGGAAAAAAGGATTGCTTCAAGCCCGAGTTCGGATGGGCTTTTTTCCTTTACCGGCAGGCGTGGGCTGCCTAGAATAAGGCCCGAACCTCAACCAACCCCAAGAGCCATGATGGAAGCTGCGATCTTCGTAGTGACGGTGGGCATCGCCCTCGTCAGCCTGCTCTACGCCTTCGGCCTGGGAGCCCGGTCGGCGGACATTGCCTTCGTCGTGCTGGTGCTGCTCCTCATTCCGGGGCTCTACGGCGCTTTCGCCAGCGCCCCTTTCGTGCCCTCCACCCGCAAGCGACAGGAGGGAATGCTCCGCCTGGCGGAGCTGAAGCCCACGGATGTGGCCTACGATTTGGGCTGCGGCGACGGCCGCCTGGTTCTGGCTGCCGCCAAGATCGCCAAAAAAGCAGTGGGGATCGAGCTTTCGGTTCCGCTCGTCCTTTTCGGCAAAATCAAGGCCTTCCTCGCCCGGTCCAAAGCCCAGATCCGCCTGGGGAACATGTGGTCCCAATCCTATAAAGAGGCAGACGTGATCTTCTGCTACCTGCTGCCCAAGGCCGTGGCGCGCTTCCATCGCGACATCTGGCCCACGCTCCGGCCCGGCACCCGAGTGGTCTGCAACGGCTTCCCGGTGCACAGCCTCACGCCGGAGCGGGTGGAGGAGAAAGTCTACCTGTATCGAAAGCCAGCCGAAAAAGAGGCGCTTTCCATCCCCCAGAAAAAGAGAAAGAAAAAGCCTCGACTTGAAAAGGCAAGTGGGCTAAAATAGCTCCGCCCCAAAAGGGGGCAGAGAAAAATCATGGGGCCTTGGGCAGATGTTTCGGCCAGCTCAGCATGAGCTTCGGCCAGCCATTCGCTTCAGGCTTCGCCCGTCACTCATGGGGCCTTAGCTCAGTTGGCTAGAGCGCTTGCATGGCATGCAAGAGGTCAGGAGTTCAAGTCTCCTAGGCTCCACCAAAAAATAGGCAAGAACGAGCTGGCAAGGATCTTTGGCGAGACGCAAAGACCCTCCTGCTCCAAAGCTTTTGAAATTGAGACTAAGCCCGTTCAAGGAAAAACCGCTGATGATGACATTCCGAAGAAAAGTGCAGCATGGGCAAAAGAACGGGCGGAAAATAGGCTTTCCCACTTTGAACGTGAATCCGGGCAGCTTCGGCCGAAGCCACAGCCCGGGAGTCTATGCCTGCCGAGTGGAGATCGGCGGAAAGAGCTACCGCGGCGCCCTGCATTACGGGCCCAAGGGAAGCTCCAGGAAGAATGTCCTGGAGATCCATGCCCTGGGCTTCAGCCAAGAGGTCTACGGCTCCTGGATTGCCTTTGAGGCCACCAAAAAGCTGAGGGAGCCCATGAAGTTCGACTCCTGGGAGGAGCTGAAAAAACAGATAGAGAAAGACCTGCGATCCATAGTACAATAGCTTGCGGCGAGAGGCTTTTTACGTTTCCCCCACCCATGCTCACCTTCCTTCGCAAGAACATCGGCTACGCCAGCCCCGTACGGATCGCCTGGCATCGGCTGCGCGGAGTGGCCGCAGCCGTCGTTTTCGGATTTCCTGGGAAAAGGCTGGTGGCCATTGGAGTCACGGGGACGAACGGAAAGACCACGACGACCCACATGATCGAGCACATCCTGCGCAGCGCCGGGAAGAAGGTCGCCATGGTGTCCACCGTGCAGCTGAGCCTGAACGGGGAAGTCACCCCGAATGAGACGAAAAAGACCACCCTTTCGCCCTTCGCGACCCAACGGTTCCTGCGCCGCTGTGTCCAGGATAAAGTGGAGTACGTGGTCCTGGAGGCCTCGTCCCACGCCCTTCACCAGTCCCGCCTGTGGGGCATTCCCTTCGCCATCGCCGTGCTGAGCAACATCACCCACGAGCATTTGGATTACCATGGCGACCTGAAAGAGTACGCCAAGGCCAAGCAGACTCTCTTCCAAAACGCCGAACGGACCAGCCGGAAAAAAGACCCCACGCTGGCGCCGCACAGGAACGCCTTCGTCATCAATGCAGCCACCCGCTTCTTCTCCCAATTCATGCAGGGGGGCGGTCCGGACAAGATCGTCTACGGGCTGGGCCAAGGCGACCTTCAGGCCCGGGAGATCCGATGCGACCAGGACGGCTGCCGGTTCCTGATGCGGCATTATCGGCAGCAGGCGGAGGTGAAGCTGCCTCTTTTGGGGGAATACAATGTGGAAAACGCCCTGGCGGCGGCCGGAGCCGCCTTGGCCTGCCAAGTGCCCCTGGAGAGAATCGCCGCGGCCCTGCAGGATTTCAGGAGCGTGCCGGGACGAATGGAAAGGATCCCCAGCCCCAAGGGCTTCGAGGTGATCGTGGATTTCGCCCTCACGCCCGACGCCTTGGATCGCCTTTACCAGGGGCTGAGAAGCCTGGATGGAGGACGGCTCATTGGCGTGATCGGAAGCTGCGGAGACCGGGACAGGAAGAAGAGGCCGGACATGGGCCGGGTGGTGGCCGAGCACTGCGATATCACCATTGTGACCGACGAGGAACCCTATTCGGAGGACCCCAAAGCGATCATGGAGGCGGTGCTGGAAGGGGCGAAGAACGTCAAGACCCTGGGCAAAGACCTCTTCCTGATCGAAGACCGCTACCAGGCCATCGAGTTCGCCATCCGCCACGCCAAGCCCGGGGACCGAGTGGTGGTGACCGGCATGGGAAGCTTCACGACCCGAACCATGAACGATGGACCGATGGAATGGGATGAGAGGAATATTGTGCGGAAGATCATAGCGGAGCAGAGCTGAATAGGTGGAGCCACTGTGTGGGGGAAAGGGTTTTTCTGATAGACTCTCCGAGAAAGAAATAAGGAGTAAGGAGCAAGCCAGCTTAGTCCTTAATCCTTATTTCTTACTTCCTATAAAATGCAAGATCAGAAAAAACCTCCGCTCAAAGAGGAAAGGCTTCCGCGACCTCCTCGCAAAGACATCACCGGCCTGATGGTCATCAACAAGCCCAAGGGCTGGACCTCGTTCGATGTGGTCGCCAAGCTGCGCAACAAGCTGGGCGCCAAAAAGGTGGGGCACACCGGAACCCTGGATCCCATGGCCACGGGGGTGCTGGTGCTGTGCCTGGGCCAAGCCACCCGCCTGGCGGAGAAGATGGTCGCCCTGGAGAAGGAATATGTGGGCGAGATCACCCTGGGAGCCGTCAGCAACACCGATGACGCCGACGGGGAGATTGTGCCCAACAAGGAGGCGGGGAAGAAAAGCCGCATCGAGGTGGAGCGTGCCCTGAAGGCCTTCGAGGGGGAGATCGAGCAGATGCCTCCCGATTTTTCGGCCAAGAAGGTGGACGGGAAGAGGGCCTACGCCCTGGCGCGCAAAGGCAAGCCTGTGGAGCTGAAGGCGGCGAAAGTGACGATCTACGAGCTGGAGGTGCTGGGCTATGAATGGCCCCGGGTGACGGTTCGGGTGAAATGCAGCAAGGGCACTTATATTCGTTCCCTGGCTCGCGATCTGGGCCAAGCCTTGGGCGTAGGAGGCTACCTTTCGGCGCTGGAGCGGACCAAGGTGGGGAACTATTCGGTGGAGCAGGCCGTGAGCGTGGAGGAAGCCAGCGAAGAGAAGCTGATCAAAGTGCCCCAGGCCCAGCTGATGAAGCTGAAGCCGACCAATAGCCAAAAACCATTCAGACGCCGATGATAAGCCGAATCAAATCCTTCCTCAAATTCCTGATGCCCCGCTACCAGAAGCTGGCGCTGGACTACAAGGTGGAGATGAAGCCGCGCTACGGCCATGGCAAAAAGGCCCATGGACTGCTCCTGGAGATCATCGAGAAGAACCGGGTCGACTACGAAAGCCTCATCGCCGAAGCCCTGACTCACCAACGCGCCCTTCAGGCGATCCGGCCAGCGAAGGGCAAGGCGGACGATGGGCAGCCCTCGTGGCGCAACGGCTTTTTCCCGGGTCTGGACACGGTGGCGCTCTACACGATGATCGCCCGCCACAAGCCGGCGAAGTACATCGAGATCGGCTCGGGGAATTCGACGAGGATCGCCAAGAAATCGATTGTGGAGAACAAGCTGGCCACCCGAATCACCTCGATCGATCCTTTCCCGCGAGCGGACGTGAGCCGCTTGGCGGATGAGATCATCCGCCAGCCGCTGGAGAAGCTGGAGGACTACCGCTTCATCACCGAGGGGCTGGAGAAGGGGGACATTCTGTTTGTCGACAATTCGCACCGCTGCTTACCGAATTCCGACGCCACGGTGTGCTTTCTGGAGCTGTTCCCTTACCTGAAAAAAGGAGTGATTGTGCATGTCCACGATGTCTACCTTCCCTACGATTACCCCCAGTTCATGTGCGATAGGGCGTACTCGGAGCAGTACGTGCTGGCGGCTTTTATTTTGGCGAATCCGGAAAAATACCGAACGATCTTTCCGGCGTTCTTCGTGAGCGAAGATGCCGCCCTTTCCAAAAAGCTGGAGCCCATTTGGGATCATCCCAACAGCAAGGATGCCGAGCGTCATGGAGGGTCGTTCTGGCTGGAGATTGGGTAGGGGGAATGGGTATAAGCGAAGGAATTTTATTCATGAAAAATATGCAAATCAATCGCAGTAATGATGGCAAATGGATTGTTAAAAAAAGAAAAGACACGCATCCATCGTATCAACCTGCATTAGAGAAATATCTAAATGTAATTGAGCCATTTTTTTCACGAGCAAAGGAAAAAAGCGAATTTGAATTTATACTTACTTTGCTTAGAGTGAAAGGCTCGTCCGGCCCTGGCTGGGATACGTTTGAAACCTTACAGAAAGCGCACAAAGCCTTTTACCAGATTTCCAAAAAATTTAGAAACGATGATTTCATTGAAACGCAATACTCATTGTTACTTTATGGCTTAATAATAGAAGCTTCTGAACCATATGAGATACTTGCCAATTTAATAAATATCATAAAGGGCGATAGGTTTTTGGCGATAACATATTATCCCGATCACCTAGATGGCCATGGCAAGAAACGCAGCCAATCACCGGCAGATAAAATTGAACAAGTGAAAAAAATGGCAAAAAGCGTGAGTTTGAGACTGGATATTTTTGATGAATTTTTCGACAACAAACTTAGAAACTCCATCTTTCACTCAGACTACACTATTGCTGGAAATGAGGTTCGCATTATGAGTCCTAGGAAGACATATTCTAGGAATGAGTGGCACACTCTAATTAATAGCGCATTTGCCTATTTAGAAGCTTTAGAAATTATCCACCAGTTTTATATTTCAGGATATAAAACCCCCGAATTAATTAAACCGCACCCTGAGTTCAGCCATGATCCAAAAGAAATGTGCCTTACAATTGTAAGAAAAGGTCATGGATTAATCGGACTAAAAGATAATTTCACGAAAGAAGAGCTTTCACGAGGTCACATACCACATCAAATCGGGCGTTTTATGCCTTATGAAGAAAGATTAATTAGCAACAAAGGAATCTATTTACTGCCTAGAAATAGAGTGGAGAGGATAAACAAAATTCTGTCAAAATTACCAGCATTTTTTGGCAGATTTATTGTCAAAAAAATTGATAAACACTTTTAAACTTAGCCATCGTATCCTCTAATAATAGTTATTCTCGAGCCCTGTTTTAGAGGATAAACTCGAGCGGTAATCCAAAGCCACACCAGGTTTTCCTGAATCAATTGGCATAACATGGATTCCGGCTCGGACCTGCCTGCCGGTAGGCAGGGGCCGGAATGACACATACGGAAAACAGGAAAAACCCTGCCCGACATGATCGTCGGACAGGGATAGTGGAGCCACCGGGGATCGAACCCGCCCTTTCGCTTAGCAGCCCGGAGTAAACATTGATCTTGAGGACAGTCTTTTCAACCTGCACCGACCTTCTTCCTGGCACCTTTTGATCGCACACACCATCCTATTTGCCAGCAAGACGCTCTTTTTCTGAGCTATCAAGATGTACTTACTCAGCTAACAATTTTCGTCGCCCTTCAGGAGAGCTTCCGAACCTGTTGGGGTAAGCTTTGAAATTCGCTCACCAACTGCCATGCAAACGCTCTCGCCATTGAGAGCTTCTGACCCCATGGAGGTCGAATTTAGCCTTCTTTTTTTGAAAAGTCAAGCAGCTACTATCTAGACGAATTCGAACTCCTTTACAGGTTTTATCACTCTACTATACTATTGCCCCAGTTGAAAATTCATTAAAATTATGAAAACCCCCTCCTTTGCCCTTCTCTCCTCTTTTTTTGCTGCATTCATCGCCTTGCCCGCTCTGGCCTTCGCCCAAGCCTTCCTGGATGTTCCTTCGGACCGATGGTCCTATGAGTTTATAGAAAAGCTGGTCCAGGCCGATGCCGTGGATGAGTCGGATCGCTTTTATCCCGACCGGGAAGCCACCCGAGCCGAGGTGGCAGAAATGCTGGTAAGAGCCACGGTGCCCAAAGAGCGCCTGAACAGCGAAGGCGCCCAGGCCTTTAAGGATGTTCCCCCATCCCACCTCCAGAACAAGTACATCAACACCGCCCATGATCTGGGCTGGGTGAAGGGCTATGCGGATAGCGACACGGGAGAGCCGACCGGCTACTACGGCCCTGAGGATCATTTATTGCGCGCGGAGATCGTCACCCTGATTGTCCGGGCGATCTATTCGACCTTGCCCGAAGCGGACAAGGACGGTGAGGCGGAGAAATCCCCTGAGGCGCCCATGGAATTCAAGGTTCCGGCGGAAAACGCCTTCTCCGACGTGGAGGCCGATTCCTGGTATGAGCCCTATGTCTACAAGGCCCAGGAATTGGGGCTGGTGAATGGCTACAAGGACGAAAGCGGCAACTTGACCGGCGAGTTCGGCCCCGGCGACGAGCTGACCCGCGAGCAATTGGCCAAAATCATCGCCCTGGCCATGGACCTGATCATCAAGAACCTTGAGGAGCAGATGGCCCTTCTGGACCCCTACAAGCTGGATGAGAACTCGCCCATCGGGGTGGAGATCCGCCCCGTCATCGAGAAGGAGACCTTCAGCGGGGGGCAGTATGTCGCCCTTCCCTCGGAAAAAACGTTCGTGGCCGGCTCCAAGAACAATTATCTGGCCTCCTACGACGTCAAATCGATCGCGAACGAAGACCTGGTCGTCGCCAAGCTGACCTTTGATCTGGCCCCCGCTTATGCGGGCGAAGGGATCGCCCCCCTCAGCGACCTGCTCGACTCGGCCACCCTCCGCTACAAGGACAAGAGCGGCCTGGAGCAGAGCCAGGTGGCCTACCTCAAGGGCAGCCAGCTCTCCTTCGAGGGCATGAAGATGCACGCTTCGAGCAGCTTTTCCAAATTCGATCTGCTCTTCAACTTCAAGGATCCCTCCACGGTGAAAGGCGCTTTCTCCGGCAATCCGGTGGCCATCAAATTGCTAAAGGATGCGGATCTGGCCGATGGCTACATTGATTTGGCCGGCTTCTATGCCGAGAACCTGTCGGCCGAGAAAACCTTCGACGGAAAGGCGAAGACGATCCAGGGCCAGTCCACGTCCTTCACCCTTCGCCACGGCAGGCCGATTTTGTCCTCCAACGATGCGATGGAGGCCATCGAGGGCCAGTCGGTGACGGATGGGGAGTTCAAGCTCCTTTCCTTTGACGTAAAGGCCGATCCCCAAGGGGGAGCGGTTGCCTTCGGCAGCTTCGGAATCCAGCTGGTGGCGGTGGATGCCGATCCGAACAACCCCTTGAACCTGGGGGACTTCCGGCTCTACAAGAACGGCAAGCCGACCTTGGACGAAGCGGAGATTGTCGCCGACTTGCCGGAAGTCGGCAACCCGGAAGGCTTCGTTTATTTTGTCTTCAGGCAAAAGCAAGTCATCCAGCCGGGCTCGAGCGCCTCCTATGCCATCAGCACCACGGTGAGCAATTCTGAATCCGGGGATCTTCTGGCGGTGTACTTCAGCCCTCATCTGGAAGCAAGGCTCTCGCTGGCCAACAGCCCGAACCCCTTCAAGACAACGGGGTACCTGGTGGGCAGCCTTGGCGGAAGCAACGGCGTGCTTGCTCCGATGGAGGCGCTGAAGACCGACACCAAAAAATACCTGAGCTGGTCAGACAGCCCTGCGGAAAGCTACAGCATCTTCCCCGGCGCCGGCTCCTATTTTTGGACCAATGGCTTTGGCCTGAGCGGCGCAGTGGAGTTTCTGTATGCCAGCTGGCAGAAGAAATGAGCGTCATTTGAACCCAGGAGAAAATTCACTCAATTGCTTCCCTTGGAGAAAAAGAACTTCGACCTGCTCCGGAAAATCATCGTCCCCGTATGGGGGGCGATGATTTTCCTTTTGCCGATTTTCTTTTACCCTTGGGGAATTGACATGTTTGAGGTGCCTAAAAATGCGCTGCTCAGGCTCCTGATCTCCGTCATTATTGCCGCCTATGCCCTTCATTTTTCCCGGACCGGAAAACTGAAGCTCTTTTACTCCAAAGGAAGCCTCTATTTCACTGCCTTTCTCCTTTTTGCCCTAGCCCTCTCCCTCATCACTTCCGTATGGCCCTCGGTGAGCTTTTGGGGATCGTTCTATAGGCAGGGCGGCGGCGTCAATATGCTGCTCTATATCGCTCTTTTCTGGATTTCTTTCCAGATTTTTCAGCTAAGGCAGGCTGAGCGGAGGTTTTTTGAGATCGTTGCTTTCTCGGGGCTCATCGTGAGTATTTATGCCATTTTCCAGAAAGCCGGCCTGGACTTTTTTCCCGCCTACGCAACAGAGATGTTCGCAGGCAGGAGCTTTTCCGCCATCGGCAATCCGACCTTCCTGGGCGCCTATCTGATTTTCCCTTTTTGGAGCGCCTGGATGCTTTTTTCAGAATCCTCAAAAAAGAAGCGCTGGGCTTATTTTTTCGCTTTGACCCTGATCATTACCGCTCTTTTGACCACGGTGAATCGGGCCACCATGCTGGCGCTCATGCTC
>CAYUUW010000024.1:0-6724 GCA_964448005.1 uncultured Candidatus Peribacteria bacterium | reverse complement strand
GGCGCCGTATCGCTCCTGATCCGGTTCAGGAAAAGCAAAAAGGCTGTCGCAGGCCTGCTGGGGGCGGGTGTGATTCTTTCTGCTTCCTTTTTGGCCGTTTACGCCCAGGATCTGAGATCCATCAACGCGCGCCTGAGCATTTGGCAAAGCTCCGTTGAAATGATTCAGGAAAGGCCGATTTTTGGGACGGGCCTGGAATCATTTGCGTGGCGGTTCGAGGAAAAGGCGAAGCCAGGGTTCTTTCAGCATACGGACTACTACAATCTGGCCGACCGGCCTCACAATGAGCCCATGGAAATGTGGATCCACTTGGGGATTCTGGGGCTCATCCTCTATCTGGTCTTTTTCGGCCTTGTTTTAAGGGAGGCCTTTCGGTCCCGAGGCCGGCGGCATTATGCGGCCCTAGCTATTTTGACGCTTTTGGTCAGCAATTTTTTCAGCTTCTCCATGACCATTCACTATTTCTTCCTGGCCCTTTTCGCTTCCTTCCTCTTTTCCGATAAAGCAAAGGCGGCTTCCTTCATGTTCAACCGGGCCGGGAAGCTGGTTTCGTTGTTGCTTCTGGGGATGGCTGCCTCGACCGTTTTTTGGAGCGCAAGGCTGATGGCTTCAAATCATCAGCTGTCCCAGGCTATTCTGGAAATCAATGAGAATCACCATGAAAAGGCAATGGCCATCATGGAAGCAGCCCTGGAGAATTCGCCTCCGTACGCCGATCTTTATTCTTTTGCGTTTGACCAGCTCTACGCCATCATCCTTCGAACGCATTCGGAAATCGCCTTTGGAAAGGCGGCAGAAATCAACCAAGCCTATTCGGCCCTCAGCCAAAACAACCTCAAATCCCGGCTGAATCTGGCCAAGATTCACATGATCGGAGGGGAAAATGAAAAGGCCGAAGCGGCCTTCAAATCCATCGCCTCGCAAAAAGCCGCCCAGCCCCTGGTCTACGAGTATTGGGCCAATTTCTATCATGGCACTGGGCAGCACAAAAAGGCGGCCCTGGTGTACGACCGCCTTTTGGAATTGATGCCCCGGAGCTGGAAATCAAAGCCCTTTGAGCCCCAAAGCCTGACGGATGCCCAGCGGATTTTCTGGAAGAACCATCCGGAGTTCATGGTAAGCCTGGAGAATGCCGCTGAAAGCTACTCCATGACAGAGCAAGAGGGCAAGGCGCAATTCATCTTGAGCCTTGTTCAATAAAAAAAACGCCCCTCGATTTCGCCTGCCTGCCGGCAGGCAGGCTCGGGGCGTTTTTCTGTTTCTTTACTTGCATTTGTCCTTGACCAGCTTGGCCAAGCTGCCCAGGGTCCAGGTGTCCCGGCCCACCTCGTCCTGCACGCCATTGATGGCCTTGAGCAGATCGCAATTGCTCGTCTGGCAGACGGGAACCTTGTCGCGGCTGAGGTTTCCGACATTTCCTGTGAGGGAGCTGCTTTCGGCGCTCACTGGCTGGGAAAAGTTCAATTGGCTGACAAAGGCGTAGCTCAGGAGGGCTCCTAAAATAAACGCCGTCGCATAGCGCCAAAGGCTTTGGAGGGAAAATTGATCCATTTTATTTTGTTAAAAAATAAATCTCTCCATGTATATCAAAAAAACCGCTGAACGACAAGCGGAGGGGTGGCGAACCGATGCTTCCGCTGGGGTCGGGAGGTAAAAAAAACGCCATCGGCGGCCACCATTTGAGCCACAACCTGAGCCACGATTGGGAATCAGGAAGAAAGCCCCTGAGCCAAACCCCTCAGCGCCCCTTCCGGATCGGCTGCCTTGGTGATGCCGCTGGCCAGCAGCACGCCGCGCGCGCCCAATTCGATGCAGCGCCGCACATCTGCACCATTTTTGACCCCTGCGCCGACCAGCAGCTTCTGGGATCCAATCAGAGCAGCCGCATGGGAGATGATTTCCGGCCGGGCCGAGGAAACGGAAATCTCGCCGCCGATCAGCTCGGGTGGCTCCACGGCAATGAAGTCCGGTTCGAGGGGCAAAAAGGATTTTCCCTCTTCCGGATCCTTGGCGCAGATCACCACAACCAAGCCCAAAGCCTTGGCCCGGGCGACGCAGGCCTGCAGGACGGAGAATTCCAGCCGATGCTCGGAATGGTTCAGAAGCGTGCCTTTGGCACCGGCCGCCAGCACCGATTCGGGCAGGACCTGCCCCGTATGGCCTCCATAGCCAATAGGATCCAGGTGCTGGGCGTAGACGGGAATGGAGATTTGACTTGAGATTCGGTAAAGATCCGCCAGCTGCACAGCAATCCGAATGTCCGCTCCCGTTTCACGGGCGACTTTTTCATGGATCTTGGCCAAGGCCAAAGCAGCCTCGCCCGTGGCCGATTCGTAGGTTTTGAAGTTGGTGAGGATCATAAATACCGATTGTGAAGCCGATAGTGATACCAATTGTGAAAACACTCCACCACTGGCTTCACAATAGGCATCACAATTGGTTTAGGCAAACGCCCACAGCAGGAAAAGCAAAGGCTCCACCACCAGCAGCAGCGCGCTGAGGGAAAGGTAGATCCATTTGGCCATGCGCTCGGCCTGAAGGCTTTTCTGCACGGCCCCAATGGCCTGCTGGGCCTCCACGGCCTTCTGCTCCAGGCTGGTTTGCGTCTGCTGAAGCTCCTTCTCTTTTTGAGAGTATTCCAAAAGCGGAACCATTCCCTTCAGCTGCGTCTCCAGCTGGCCCACGCGGTAGGTGGCCGCCTCCAGGCGCTCCTGCTTGGCCTGCAGGTCCTTCTTGGTTTCCTGGTAAAGGTCCTTGTAGACCTTTTCCTCGACGGAGGAGGCGGGCTTTTGGCGGGTTTCCTCGACCTTCATTTCCGTGAGCTGGATCTGGGATTCCGATGGCTTGAGGGAAGGGGAATTGGAGAAGGAAGGCGCCTCAAGATCGACCAGGTGGCCGATCTGGTCTCGGATGATCCGATCGACGTCCGTGCGGCGGATCAGGAGCAGGCGTCCGTCCTTTTTGGTCTTGAGCTTGTATTTGCGCACATAGCGGTCCACCGTTCGGGTGGAAACTTTCAGCACCTGGCTGGCCTCATCGCGGTCGACATAGACTGTGGACATGCTGGCGAAGATGGTTAAGGGGAAAAGGCGGAAAAGGGCTAGGGGCAAATCAAAAGGAGTATACTCAGCCCTTGGACAAGGCGTCAACCATCGGTCGGCCAATCCTCTTGAAAAAGCCGCCCGGTATGGCCTCATCTTTCGGGTGAAATCGCCAAAAAGCAGGATCTGCCGGGAGCGGAAATAAAAAATGAGCGGCAACCCGTTGGGCTGCCGCTCAGCAGAGTGGAGGCGTCAGCCTCCTGGTCCGCTCAAGGCGGACGGATCATTCACCGCTGCGGCGCGGTGAGGAGAGGGCCGTCGACCACCTCGATGATGAAGACCAGCTCCGTTCCGTCAGCGCGCTCCATCCGGAGCTCGGTGGAGCCGCGGAGGAGCTCCCCGAAAGCCTCCGCCAAGGAATCGAAATCCCCTGGCACTCCTCCCCGGGCGCCGATTCCAACCACGGCATCATCCTCGCCCAGGCCTGCCCACTTGACGACGGAGCTTTCATTGGGGGGGCTGTCGAAGACCAGGTAGCCCGTCGACTCATCGAGCTTGGGAAAGGCCCCGGACGTCAGGGCATTGGGGTGCGTCAGCAGCTCCTTGAACAAGACCTGCGTAACAAAGCACTCGGCCCAAGTGTCCCCCTCCCTGTCCGTGGTGAAATCGCAGTGCACGTTCTTGTTCCAGGGCAGCTCGATGCCATCCAAAGCCAGGATGGTGTCCGGATTCAGGGGCACGGTTTTGCCCAAAGAGACGAGGCCGCAAGCCGCTGGGCTTCCTTGGGAATCCAAAGGAGGAAGGATGCAGTACGCATCCACTTGATTCTCGTCGTAGGCCTGGTCGGCCAACGATTCCAGAGCCCAGCAATCGGCATCCGCGTAGCACGGGAGGGAGCAATTGTTGAGCCTGTTGCACAGCAGCCCTCCGTCCGCATCGCCATTGGTGGGCGAAGTGACCATGACCATGGACTCATCGTTCTCCCCAGGGCAAACGGTGATCAGCTCCCCGCTGGAGAAGATTCCCTCCAGCTTTTCCGGAGGAAGAAACTGCACCAGCCCCGGATAGGCTTCCGTTCCCAGTCGCAATCCGGGCCAAGCACCTTCGACCCGCAAAGTGTCGAAGCAAAGCGTGTGGCGGTTTTCACGGAGGACCGCATGATGGGTGCCAGGATGGCGGTCGGCCACCAGATCCTCAGCCTGAACATGGTCGACCACGCAGGTGTGATCGCCGAATTGCCAGGAGGGAGTTTCCTCTGGCGAAGCCATGCTCACCTTTCCGGGCGTATCCGAATCAACGAGACAGGCGTAGGGCGTTGCGGAATTGTAGACTCCATTCGGATCGGCAGGAGCGCTGGGCCAGAGGTGGCCGTACCAAGTGCCGGGAAAGAGAGCCTGAATGCTCTCATTGGTGTAGTTATGGTCTTCGATCAGCGCATCCGCAGAATGGCTGCAAAGCCGGGACGCATCGAACATAGGAACTTCCCCATCGACGCACTCGGCCGAGGGCTCCTCCTCACCTCCCGTTTCGTCATTGCAGGGCCAAAGATTGGCCTCCTTGGGAACTCCTTCGACGCAAGGGACGTCGTAGATACCGCAGCCAGTGGCCGCAAGAATCCCCAGAAGGGGAAAAATTGGAATGAGCTTTTGGATCGTGGGCATTTCTTTTTCCTTCGTGTCATCTGGTCCCGCTGCGCGGGACGTTCGCAGGTCCGAGGGTCGGACCAGGCAGGGAATCCTGCCGTTTGAGCGTGAAAAGACTCACGCCCCATTTGCCTCAGAGGATTCTGAAGCAAAACAAGGAGCGAGTCGTGGAGAGGGCAAGTGAAGGATCAGGCCGAACTTCTGTCGATCAAAATGCTAAAGGAAAAAGGAGGAATGGGGGGCAGATCGAATCGGTGGGAAGGAGGGCTGGCGGAATTGTCCCTATTTCCTAGCCGCCTGTCAATCAAGGGCTCTTGAACCAAAGTCTTTTCTGGGGATTTTCGGGAAACGTAAAAAATCCGGCGCCGCGGGAGGGCGGAGCCGGAAGGGTGAGGGGAGCCGGAATGGCTCAGGGCTGCCAGCAGCCGTTGGCCTCCACCTGACCGTAGAGGAAGCAGCCGTCCACCGGCGCCTGCGGAACGAAGGCTCCATCGTCGACCAGCGCCGGATAGCAGCCCAATTCGGCTCCGCAGATGGCCGGACCTCCGTACCAGTCCTCCTCCGTCACATCCCAAAAGGGGTTGGGGTGCTCCTTGTGGCACTGCGCCGACCCATCGAAAGAATCGATGAAGGTGCGGACGAATTCGGCTCGCAGGAGGGAGAATTCGGGATTGAAGCCTTGGTTCGGCAGGGGCTGAATCAACCCCCAAAAAACCAGGCATTCGATTTCGGCGTAGTAGTCGGTCTCCAGAGGAAAATCGGCGAAAGTTGGATTCTCCGGAGAGACGAAACCGGCACATTTGTCCACGTAGAATGTGTTGTAGAGCCACAGGAAAATTTCCAGTTTCGTCAGGGGCTCCTCGCAGGGCTGATCCCCATCCCCATCCCCGTCTCCCGTGTCAGTTTCGGTGTCCGACTGAGTGTCGGCCTCTGTGTCCGTGCCGGTTTCCGGATCCCCATCCCCGTCGCCGCTGGTAGCATCGCCTTCGGGGGAAGTCGTCACATTGGCGCTTTCGCCGTCGCTGGCAACATCATCGGTGCAGCCAAGGCCGAGGGCCAGGGCTAAGAGGAATGAATGAGTCGTGAGTTTACTGGAGAACATCTGAATCTTGCTTTCCTGAGGCGTCAGCCTCATCTCAGGCGGCAACGTTATGCGGCCGCGTAGGTCGATTGTAAACTATTTTTTGACTTTCGCCCATCCACAGGCTTCCCACAGGCGAAGCCTAGCGATTCGGGCCAAAATTCGGGCAAGGGAAAACAGCGGAGCGGCACGAGGCGGCTCGGCTGTTTATGGGGGCTGCTAGAACAAGACGACTTCGACGGCCGTGCCGTAGGAAACGCCGAGGAAGAAGAGCTGATCCTCGGAAACTCGGGCAAGGAAAAACAGCGGAGCGGCACGAGGCGGCTCGGCTGTTTTTTGGCGGCGGCGCAAAGCGCGGCTCACTGGGCAAGGAGGAAGAGCCAGACCTCTGCGAGGGTCGCAGACGATGCGGAAAGAGCAGCGAGAGAAGCGGCCACATAAAAGTAGGGCTTCACGATTTTTTCCGCCTCACCCCAATCCACCTCCCCCTTGGGCTCTTCTCCGATTCGCCTGGAGGTCATTTCCACCAAGCCATAGAAGAAAACCATCATCAGAAAAAGATAGATGCCAACCAGGATGGTGGCCAGGAACAATGTGGGGCAGCTTCGCATCACCATGTGCCAAGGGGAAATGAGCCAGACCACTAGACCTGCCAGTGGAGCGGCCAAGAGGCTGCAGCAGACAAGGAAGCTGTAGGCGCAGACAACCGCCCGCACCTTCAGGGCGGCGATGTGGGCAGATTCGAGGAACAATGAACCGTTCTGCATCGGAAAGGAATCCTTCTGGCTGGCAAAGCAGCCGCTGATTTGGAAAGACCTGCCTGCGCGCCTGCCCGGAGGATCCCGGGAAGACGGCAAAGCAAGGGTATTTTAGCTAATTTTAAAAATTTGTCAAATGCTCCAAACGCAAATTCAAATCTGAAACGCATAAAACCGCCTAACGCTTGCGGGCTTCGCTAA
>CAYUUW010000023.1:0-20225 GCA_964448005.1 uncultured Candidatus Peribacteria bacterium | reverse complement strand
TTTCAAACCACCATCAAGCTGCCAAACGCTTTTCCAATTCAGCTTTGGTTTGTGCCGTCCTTCAGGGCTTTTTCGCAGGGAATCTTGGTGCGCTCGATCAGGTCGTGCGCCAGCTCCTCCAGCTTGGCCCGGCTCAATTTGAGGTTCATGTGCTTGGGGCCGCTGGCATCGGCGGTGATGAACGGCAGGTTCACATCGGTCTCCTGGGCGGAGGAGAGCTCGATCTTGGCTTTCTCGGCCGCCTCCTTCAGTCGCTGGAGGGCCATCTGGTCCTTGCTCAGGTCGATCCCGTCCGTTTTCTTGAATTCGGCGACCAGCCAGTGCATCACGGCCTGGTCGAAGTCGTCGCCGCCCAAGTGCGTGTCTCCGTTGGTGGAGATCACCTCGAACACGCCGTCGCCCAGCTCCAGGATCGAAACGTCGAAGGTTCCTCCTCCCAGATCGAACACGGCCACCTTCATCTCCTTGCCTTTCTTGTCCAGTCCGTAGGCCAAGGCGGCGGCCGTAGGCTCATTGATGATGCGCTTCACCTCCAGCCCGGCGATCTTGCCGGCATCTTTGGTCGCTTGGCGCTGGGCATCGTTGAAATAGGCGGGCACGGTGATCACGGCTTCGGTCACAGGCTGCCCCAGGTAGGCTTCGGCATCGGCCTTCAGCTTTTGCAGCACTCGGGCGGAGATTTCCGCCGGCTTGTACCACTTGTCGCCCATTTTGATCTCCACTTCGCCGTTTTGTCCGCCGTGGGTTTCGTAGGGCATCATTTTGGCCTCGTTCCCCACTTCGCTCAATTTGTGGCCAATGAAGCGCTTGGCGGAGAAAATAGTGTTTTTGGGATTGGTGACCGATTGGCGCTTGGCGATCACGCCCACCAGCCGCTCGCCGTCTTTTTCGGCCACGATAGAAGGAGTGGTGCGATTGCCCTCGGCGTTGGAGATGACGACCGGTTCGCCGCCCTCCATCACGGCGATGCAGGAATTGGTCGTGCCCAGGTCGATTCCGATGATCTTGGCCATTGTTTTAAAAGTTACGAGTTACGAGTTACGAGTTAAGAGTTTTGTTGGCTTTTAACTCATCAGCCCTTAAGCTTGAGATTAGGGCAATCTGGCACTCATTATTATAGAGTGCTAGATCAAAGTGTCAATCTGTTTTGTTTCCCTGCGTCCCATCGCCCACCTTCACCTTGGCAGGGGAAATTACCTCGCCGTGGTAGGTGTAGCCGGCTTCGAATTCCTCCACGATCCTGTCTTTCTTCCCGGGGCCGCTCATCAGGGCCTCATGCATCTGGGGATTGAGCGCTTCGCCTATCGTGGGGATCTTCTTCAGCCCCAGCTTTTCCAAGATCTTTTGCATGTCGCTGTGCACTCCCATTACTCCCTTGGCCCACTCATCGGCTTTCAGCTCTTGAGGCAGGTGGTCGGCGCTGCGCTGCAGGTTGTTCAGCACGGGGAGCAAGGCCTTGAGAAGATCCATATTGGCGAAGCGAACCGTTCTGCCGCGATCCTCCTCGCTGCGGCGTTTGAAGTTCTGCAGATCGGCCATGGCTCGAGCCAGGGCGTTCTTCAGCTCCTCGGCGGGATCCGGTAGGGGTGAGGCTTTCGGGGGCGTCTCGTCGGCTTTCGGCTCTTCCCTCTTCAGCTCCTCGGCTTTCTGCTGGGACTCCTCGGGTTTTGCCCCCTCTTTTGATTGGCCTTGAGGGTCTTGATGTGTCATGGGTCGTAAAATTATAGATGCTTATGCGCCGGTTATTTTAGCGGGAAAGGGGATTGAGAGGCAATGACCTGCCCAGAAATCCCACCAAGATTTTTGCCCTGGAAAAGGTCAGGCTCTAGCTGATACCTCTATTTTATTTATTGATAAGCCGTTGATTTGAAGGGGCGTTTTTGATAAACTGATCTCAGTTACAGGAGAAAGGCAGTAGGATTTTAAAATCAATTTCATCCGCCCCCTTAAGGCTTTGTCTCTTTTTGCGTACAAAGCTAATTTTAATTTTATTTTTTATTACTTAACTTACTAATCTTATGAAAAAATTACTAATGCTTTTAGGTTTAGGAATGGCCTGTTGGAAGCTTTGTGACCATTGCCTTTCTGATTCATCCAATGACGAAGGGGGTTTTAAAAACACCAAAGAAGACCTGAAAGAAAAGATGGGGGACGTAAAAGAAAAGCTGAAACGAAAAATGACCGCGGTGATTGATGGCTTGTGAATCTATGCTTCTCTGCCTTTATTGTCCCGCATAATGTCGCTGAAGCTTAAATGACTTTAACTAAGGAGCTAAAAGCTGCGGCGGAATTATGCAGATTATTTCTGCTATTTAAGCAGAGGAGTATGCGCTTTGCTGCCCAAGTGGCAGGTGTAGGTTTTCTGGTGCGTGAAAATGCCTTTCCTTTTTTCGAAGAAAATTCTGGAGGTGCCGATGGCATTTGTTCCGATGACCATCGGTGTTTCAGACCGCTGTGGGTCCGTAGTCGACATTGCAAAGATTGTGTGGAGGTACCGATGGGATTTGAACCCATGAATGGCGGTTTTGCAGACCGCTGTGTTAGCCACTTCACCACGGTACCCTATTCCAAATCCCAATTTCCAAATCCCAATTTCCAAAGAAATCCAAATTCGGAATTCTTGAGTGTATCAGCCTGCTATTTTTAGCATAAAACAAAGGAAAAGGCAAAGCCAAAGGGTGGAATGGAAGCTTGCGTCCGAAATATCGTCTTGCTCCAGAGAAAATTGATCCAAGCCTGTGAACAGAGAGGCCTATTCCAGCTCGTAAAACAGCTGCACCGTCACCTGGATCTCGTTCTGCCCCGGCTCAATGCTTGTCCCGCCCGCCTCGCTGGCGGTGTCCATCATCATCGCTCTTTCATAATACATGGGAGGCTGGCTTCCGCCTTCGGACACTTGAGCGTCCACCACCCGGCCCAGGGCGATGCCCGCCTCGCTGGCAATCTCTTCGGCTTTTTTCTTGGCCCCTTCCATGGCTTCCTGGCGGGCCTTGGCGATGTGCTGGTCCCGATCGTCCACTACAAAGCTCACTTGCCCAACCGTATTCGCCCCTGCCTCGGTGGAGGCGTCGATCACCTTGTTCACCAGGTCGAAATCCGAGCTGCGCACTTCCAGCGCGGAGCTTGCTTGGTAGCCGTCGATCCGCTGCTGGCCGGTTTGGCGGTTGTAGTTGTATTTGGGCGTGATGCTGAAGGAGACGGTTTTGATGGCCTCCTTTTCGATTCCCAGGGCTCCAATGGCTTCAATGACGGCGTTGTTTGCTGTATTCAGATCGGCCTGCGCTGCTGCCACAGTCTTGCCCTCCCTCACCACGCCCACCTGAAGCGTGGCCAGATCGGGGGAGGCGAACACCTTGGCGGTATGGCTGACTTGGAAAAGCGTGTCCTTTTGGGTGCTGACGGAGCTTATGCTCAGCTGCAGCGGAGAGCTGAGCCTGGAAAGCGAAAAAAGCCCCGCAACGACCAAGATGGTCAAGGTGAGGGCCTTGGAGAAGAAGTGTTTGGACATGGAAGTTTGCTTTAGTTTCTATGATAACTCCATCTTAACCCGAAATCTCTTCTGCTCCAAAGCAAATGCCTCCTGTTGTTTAATCGGTCGTGATACCAATAGAAACCCGTTGTGATGCCGGTTGTGAGGCCAATGGTGAAGAAACTTGGCCACAACCGGAATCACAATCGGCATCACCACAGGAGATTTACTTCAGCCGAAAGCTCGTCACCATGGCCCCGATCCTCTCGCGGATCTCCTTGGGCGTGGCGGGGAGCATGCCGCCGGAAGCAATGTAGCCGTAGGCCCCTTTCGTGGCATACACCTGGAAGAAGCGGATCTTGGGCTGGGAAGGGTTCACCCGGGCCTCGAAGATGTGCAGCAGGGAGGCTGTTCCGCCCAGGTCCACTTTCGCCTCCTGGATCTTCTGGTAGTCGGTCAGGTTCCTGCCCGCCAGGTTGATGTTGGCCCGCCCGTAATCGATGGAGGAAAGGGCTTGATCCAAGCTTTCCCGGACCACATTCACATTCAGGAAGAATCCGTCGTAGGCTTCCGGCGAGGCGAAGCCCACCAGGGTTTCTTTGGGGATGCCGGAGCGGAAATCCGAAGGGGTCAGAATGGACCATTCCGGATCCACGCTCAAGGAGTATTCGCCCCCCTCGAAAAGCCGGAAATCGCCGGTTGCAGCGTCCGATTCCGAACCGCAGCCGAGCATGGCTCCAGCCAAGGCCAAGGTTACGAGAAGGCGAGCGGGTTTTCGGATGAAAATTCTCATTTTTGGTCCATTAGCAATTGCTCGGAGCATAGCATTTTCCCATGGCAAAGGCGATGAGTTTCCGTTCGCCTGGCTTTTGCTTTTCTCCGCCGCTGTACTATGATTGGGCCAAGCTCATTCGATCCTATGCAACTGGTCCATCAGTACCCTGTCATTGCGCCCTTTGCCTCCATTCTTTGCGCCGAAGCGCTCAAGCTCTCCATCGATGTGATCCAGAACCGGAAAAGGGCCGGCTTCCTGAACCCAGGGGGAATGCCCAGCGGCCATTCGGCCGGCGTCTCGTCGCTGGCGGTCACGGCTGCCTTGACGCAAGGCTTGGGCAGCATGGCTTTCGCCATCAGCGCCGTCATTGCCCTGGTGGTGGTCTACGATGCCATCAGCCTTCGCCACGAAGCGGGCAAGCATGCGGCGGCAATCAACCGCCTCCGCCCCGATCGCCACCTGCGGGAGTCCTTGGGCCACACTCCTCTTCAGGCCTTGGCCGGAGCAGCGCTTGGGGCAGTCCTCACACTTGGCCTGTTTTTTCTTTAGCCTGTATTTCTTCCGGACTTTCAGCCGCAGAGTGGAGAAACATTATCGAATTCTAAAAAGAGCATGAAAATAAGCGGCCAAAGCAGAACTTGCGGCTATGCTGCGTTCGGAGGGCAAATAAAAAGCGCCGCAAGGCGCTTTTTGCTTGCCCGATTTTCCGCCGGAGGCCATCACTCCCGCGGCTCCTCCTCCAGCTTCACCTGCAGCTCCAGCGTCTGGCCGCTGCGCCACACCAGCAGCGCCACCTCGCTTTGCGGGCCCTTTTGCTGAATTAGCCTGTTCAGGGGCTTTTCCAGCGTCACCTCCTCGCCGTCCACCTCCAGGATCACATCCTTGATCTTTAGGCCGGCCTTTTCCGCAGGGCTCGCCGGAATCACGGCAAAGCGCCCTTCCTCCTCGTTGCCCACCAGCAGGGCTCCATGATCCACGCCGATCTCCAGCTCCTTGGCGGTGGATTCGTCCAGCATCATGAAGCGCACGCCCAGGTAGGGCCGCACGATCTTTCCGTTCTTCTTGACGCTTTCGATGGCGGATTTGACATCGTTGATGGGAATGGCGAAGCCGATGCCCTGGGCATTGGCGGCAATGGCCGTGTTGATGCCGACGATCTCGCCCGCCAGGTTCGCCAGCGGGCCTCCGCTGTTGCCCGGATTGATGGAGGCATCCGTCTGGATCAGGTTGAGCAGGCTCTCCGCCGGCCCCATGGATCCGGCCAGGATCGAGCGCCCGGTGGCGCTGATGATGCCGGTGGTCACGGTGTTCTGGTATTCGGCCAAGGCGTTGCCGATGGCCACGACCCGCTGGCCCACCTGGAGGCTCTGGGAATCGCCCAATTGGGCCACGGGCAGGTTTTGCAGCTTCTCCTCCTTCTCCTTCATTTGCACCAGGGCCAGATCATTGGCGCTGTCGCGGGCAATCACCTGGGCATCGAACTCCCTTCCGTCGTTCAGAATGACAGTGTATTGGGCCTCTTCGTCCTCCACCACATGGCGGTTGGTGGCCACCAGCCCTTCGCCCGAGACGATGAATCCGCTGCCTCCTCCGATCTGCCTCCGCTCGCGCAGCACATTGCCGTCTTCATCCAGCTGGGGCACGCGCTGGCTGAAAGGGAATTGGCCGAATCCGAAGGGGTCGCCGAAGAAGGGGTTCATCTGCAGGCGCTGCTCCCGGTAAAGGGGCAGATCCTTGCTGACCACCACGCTCACCACGGCGGGCTGCACGGCTTTCACGGCATCGATCAGCGAGGATTCTTCGATGTAGACCGTCCTCTTTTCAGAGCTTGCCTGCTCCGGATGGCTTGGGTCCTCCTGGGTTTTGGCGGGGCGGTCCAAATGGTACAAGGCCAACGCTCCTCCGATTCCTCCGAATCCGGTGCAGAGGATGATGCCGAGGGGGAGTGCCCAAAGAAGGCGATTGTTGGTGTTGGACATGGCAAGGAGAGTTAGTTTTTTGGCCATTTCTTATTTTAGCTCCTCCTGGGTTTTTTTCAACCCCTTCTTCCTCGGGCCTGCAGTTCTTTGGGCCAAGAGCTCCTTCAATCTTGCTTGTTTTTATGGGAGCCGCCCATCCTTTATTTGTGCGTATTTCTGGCTGCAGAGGCCGGATTTTGCCAAAATATTAAAATATTTTAAAAAAATAATGAAAATAAGCCTTGATTTTCTGAGTTGCGGCTATGCTGCGTTCGGAGGGCAAATAAAAAGCGGTAACCTTTCGGGGGAGCCGCTTTTTGCTTTGTGTTTTCTGAATGGCTTTCCTTACGGTAAAGCTCAGTATTATGTCCTGTCCCGCACCCGAAAGGGCTTGCCTAAGTTCGGGCAAGCATTGAGCTGGGAGGAATTTTTTTCCCCTGCCTCTTTTTCATTTGCCCGAACATCTGGGTCTGTTTGACTTATTAAAATAATGAATTAAAATAAAAACCAATCTTGCTCTTTGACAAAATCGTGTTGGCATCCATCTGCATTCAATTTTTTCAAAAAATGCTTGAGTGCAGGTGTCATGCCAACCTGCTTTGATCCGAGTCATGGAACGGCCCACATATCCTTTTGGGCGCTTCCATGACTCGGCAAACTGCCGCCGTAGTCATTTGCCTTGCCTTTACAACGTGGCAGATAGAAGGAGGAAGTCCTTGGAACGAAAATTCTACCAACGAACTCGCATGGAGTGGGGAATCATTGTGGGCGATCCGGATGCCGAAAAGGCAATCTTCGTGGCCTCTGGGGCCCATGGCAATGAGCCTACCGGCAATAGCGTGGGGGTCAACCTCATGAACATGGTGATACGCTCCTCTGAAGGCAACACTCATCATGTGTGTGGCCCAGAGGGACTAGCTGAAGTGGGTCCGGTCGATCTGGAGGGGTTCCAATTCGTCTTCGCTCCAGGCCTCAATCCGCATGGTTTGGCCTGGGGCATGTTCCATACTGATTCCCCTATTGATTGCGCTCTTGCCTACTCGGGCAAGCCCACAAATGTCAACCGCAGCTGGCCAAACAAGATTCCGATCACCCGGCAGGTGTGGAGCGAGGGCCTGATGCCTCTCTGTAGGCCTGGCAGGAAAGTGTACGCCTTGGACGTCCACGGATCCTACAAGGGCAAGCACTATGTGATCGCTACGGCCGAGTGCAGCAAGTTGATCCAAGAGGTCGATCCCGAAATGACGATTGTTCTTGCGGGATCGCGACCCTTGCAGGAGCCTCCCGAGGAAGAGGAAACCACGCTCGAAGGAGCGGCCGTGAAGGCGGGCCTTTGGGCCTGCACCATCGAGGTCGGTGAAGACACTGCATGCGCGCCTCTTCATTGGTGCAGCTTCTTCAAAAAATTCCTGGATGTGCTGAGGCAAAAGCAGGATGCATGACACAAGGGCGCCGAGCTAACCCCTCGGCGTCCTTTCACCAAAAGCTCCAAAAAAGCTACCTTGCGGCTCTTCGGCCTTCGGCTCCGGGAACGGTGGGGATGGGTGGTGTCCGCAGCAGGATTCGAACCTGCGGCCTTCGGCTCCGGAAACCGACGCTCTATCCAGCTGAGCTATGCGGACCTATTTTTGGAAATACTGTTTTCGTGGTGTGTTTTTGTGGCGCGCCAGCCGAAGCCTTGGCGTAGGCTGGTGCCCCAGGCAGGAATTGAACCTGCGACCGTCAGCTTAGAAGGCTGCTGCTCTATCCACTGAGCTACTGGAGCATATTGATATTGATGGGGTGCCGAACGGCTTGCTGCTCATCCACCCACCTTCGCCGAGGCTCCGGTCGGCAGGCTGAGCTACTGGAGCATGTTGATGGCGGAGCCCGGAAGGCGTTTGCCCATCGGCCTATTGAACGGTTCAAGGAAAGTTCGAGCCCTAGTCTACTTTAAATTTTTTCTTCGAACAATCGGCAATGGTCAGGTTTTCCTGGATCGTTTTCGGGAAATCCTTTTTTAAGGAACGTCTTCATGGAAAAGGCATTTGGCCTTTCTTCGCGCTCCGGAAAATGGTACAAAGCTTGGAGCAGCCTGCCTTTCGGCAGGCGATTGAACGCAAAAATCAAACATGCCAGAAGCCTTCGCGCAGAAGAAAACATTGGGAGTGGCCTTGGGCGGGGGCGGGGTCCGAGGCTTGGCCCATATCGGCTTGCTCGACGTGCTCCAGAAGGAGGGCGTTCAGGTCCATGCCATCACCGGCACCAGCATGGGCGCCATGGTGGGCGCGGTTCACGCCTTGGGCATTCCTATGGATTCCCTAGTGGCTGCCTTGCAGCGTTATGCCCCCAAGGGTTTTTTGAGCCTGAAGACCTTCAATCTCCTCCACGCCAGCCTGATGAAGGGCGACGACATGGACAGGATGCTGAAGGAGCTGTTGGGGGAAAGGACTTTCGACGACTGCAGAATACCTTTCGCCTGCACGGCGGTGGACATTGAATCCGGCAAGGCAGTCACGCTTTCCAAGGGTCTTTTGCGGGAGGCGGTTCGGGCTTCGGCCAGCCTCCCCTTCATCCTTCCTCCGGTGTTCATGGGGGGGCAGCTGCTGGTGGACGGCGGGGTGATAGACAACCTTCCTTTGCCCGAGCTGAAGGCTTTTGGGACCGATGTGCTGATGGGCGTGGGGGTCAATAGCCTGGCCGGCCAGCAATGGATGTCCGCCGAGATCTTCCGGCGCTACTATGGGGAAAAGAAGCGCGGCTTTTTTGGGCGGATTGTCACCCGCAAGGCCAACGACAGCTTCAAATTCATGCTCAGCATGGCCATGAGGACCTTGGAAATCGCCATGAAAGAGGCCAGCCACCTGCGCGTGCTGCAGTCCGCGCCGGATCTGCTCATTGAGGCGAACGTTCCTATTGGGCTGATCGAAGTGGAAAGGGGAGGGGAGGCCATTGCTATCGGAAAGAACGCCATGCTGAAGGATCTGAAGGCCCTTCAGGCGCTTCTGTCCTGATCTATCCAGAGGGCCCTCGTTACTCCCCCATCAGCCTCTCCAGAATCTCCGGAGGAATATTCGCATTGCTGTACACCCGACTCACATCCTCATCGTCCTCTAGGGCATCAATGAACTCCATCACCTGCTTTGCCTGCTCCGGATCACCCAGAGGAGCAGGGGTTGTGGGTGTCAGAATGAGCTCCGCCTTCTCCGAAGCTATTCCCTGGGACTTGAGCTTTCCATTCACCTGCATCAGCTCCGAGGGGCTGGTGGCGATCATCAGCACGCCCTCCTCCATCTCAACATCCTGCGCGCCGGCCTCGATGGCCGCCAGCTCCAGCTCCTCCGGATCCCTGCCCTCCGCATTGACCTGGATGAGCCCCTTGCGCTCGAACATCCAAGCGACGCTTCCTGAATTGCCCAGGTTTCCGCCTCGTTTGCCGAAAAGCGTCCGCACATTGGTGTAGCTGCGGTTCTTGTTGTCCGTCAGGCACTCCACGATGACGGCCACTCCGCAAGGGCCGTAGCCCTCGTACGATACTTCGTGGATCTCGGCTGCGTCCTTGTCTTCGCCGGTGCCTCGCCGAATAGCCCGCTCTATATTGGCGTTGGGCACATTGTCCTGCTTGGCGTTGTCTATGGCCAGGCGCAGGGAGGGGTTCGTTTCAGGCTCTCCGCCTTGCCGCGCGGCCAAGGTGATCAGGTTGGCGTGCCGAGTGAAGATCTTGCCTCGCTTGGCGTCGGCTGCCCCCTTCTTGTGCTTGATGGAATGCCATTTGCTGTGACCGCTCATTATCCTTAATTAAAAACTACCAGTCCAGGCGACTAAGCTTATAAGCTTATTGAGCTGCGTAAGCTTTTAAGCTATGGATTAATTCACAAAAGGAAGCAGGGCAACGTGGCGGGCGCGCTTGATGGAACGGGCGAGCTTTTTCTGGTGGTTGAGGCAGACTCCCGAATAGTAGCGGGATTTGATCCTCTGGAAACCGTTGACGAAGTGCCTGAGCGTTGGAAGGTCCTTGTAGTCGATCTCGCCCATCTGATTGGTGCAGAAGGTGCAGCGGCGCTTTCCCAGGGGGTGTTTTTGGGTGGTGGAGAAGATGATGTGCTTTGGCATGCTGGCTGAAAATTAGCGGAATAATGGAATGGGGCTTCACAGCTTGAATTCGTCGTTGTTCAAAATCTTCTCCAGCTTGTCGTCCAGTCCTTGGGGCTTTGCGGAAGCAGCCTTTTCAGGCTCGGCGGCTTCCTGCTGGAAGTTGTTGTAGGTGTAGCCCTCCGGAAGGCTGACCACCAGGTGGCGGATCACGTCGGTGTGGATGCGCAGGTGCTCGTCCAGTTCCTTTAGGGAATCGGTGGAAAGGCTGGCGTTGTACACCACGTAAAGGCCTTGGGTGTGCTGGCGGATAGGGTAAGCCAGATCGCGCCTTCCCCAAATGTCCCTCAGGGTGGAGCGGCCGTTGTTTTCCTCAAGAAAAGCCTCGAACTCCTTGAGCTTCTTCTCCAATGAGGCTTGAAGCAGGTCGGGCTTGAAGACGATGACGATTTCGTACGGCTTTTGGGTCACCACAATGTGGGACTCCATGCCGCCTTGCTTGGCTTTGGCCATGGGTAGGGATCTTTATGGACTAAACGGTCCGATGCGGTGGCCATCGGACAAAGATGCTGCGTTATTTTACAGGATTGTGCCAGGGTGGCAAGGGTATTTTACTGTTCGAACCAAAAGGGCAGGGGCGCATTGCAATGCGCCCCTGCCCGAACAATTGACAGGTAAACTTTTGTTTACTAAATTTACAATCGATCCACGAAAGAATTTTTGCATCTACTGAAACAATAGTGTATGGAATTACGGAAGCGTCGAAATTCCCTTCGCCTGCAAGGCCATGATTATTCTTCTGAAGGGGCATATTTTGTAACAATCTGCATCAAGGATCGTGAGCATTTTTTTGGGGAGATCATTGGTGATAGGATGGAATTGTCGCAAGTGGGAAAAATAATACAAAACGAATGGCTAAAAACACCTCTGGTTCGCAGCAATGTGATGTTGGATGAATTTGTGGTGATGCCAGACCATTTTCATGCCGTGGTCCTGGTGGGCGTTTCAAATAACCCGACGCAGGCCTGCGGGCCTGCGTTAGGGGCGGATGGCCATCCGCCCCTAACAGGTGAAAAAACCTGTTCCGAAAACGGAAAACACAGGAACAGATTCGGTCCACAATCCAACAATCTGCCGGCCATCATTCGAGGATTCAAGGGGGCCACCACCAAGCAGATCCATTTGGCTGGATTTTTCGATTTCTCCTGGCAGCGTTCCTATCACGATCGAATTATCCGCAACCAAGATGAATTGGATCGGATCCGTTTGTATATTCGTGATAATCCGAAGAATTGGAATCAAAGGCATTAGGGGCGCATTGCAATGCGCCCCTAATGCTTCTCTTGTGGAATTCGGGTATCCTTATTCGGCATCCAAAACTACCCATGACCTTCCTCGACCCCCTCAATCCCCAGCAGCGCGAAGCCGCCGAAACCCTGAACGGGCCGCTTTTGATCGTGGCGGGCGCGGGGAGCGGAAAAACCAAGGCCCTCACCTACCGCATCGCCAATCTTATCGCCCAAAATGCGGCGCACCCGTGGCAGATCCTGGCAGTCACCTTCACCAACAAGGCCGCCAAGGAAATGGAGCGGCGGGTGGCAGAGCTGATGGAGACGAATTTCGAGGGGCTGCATCCCAAGAACAAGCCCATGATCGGCACCTTTCATTCCGTGTGCCTGCACCTGCTTCGCCATCATGCGGAAAAGGCCGGCCTGCGCAGCGGCTTCGCGATCTACGACAGCGACGACAGCCGCAGCCTGATGAAGCGCATCCTAAAAGAGCAGAGCATCGACGACGAGCAGATGAAGCCGCAAATGGTCCTGGGCACCATCTCGCGCCTCAAGCACCAGCTCCAGACTGCCTCCGACCTGGCGGGCCACGCTTCGAACACCTACGAAAAGCAGGCGGCGCAGCTGTTCGACCTCTACCAGAAGCGGCTGACGCAGAACAACGCGGTGGATTTCGACGACCTGATCGGCCTCGCGGTCCGGCTCCTGCAGGAGCACCCGCAGGTGTTGGAGGAGTGCCAGGAGCGCTGGCGCTACCTGAGCATCGACGAATACCAGGACACGAACCATGCCCAGTACGCCCTGGTGCGCCTGCTGGCGGCCAAGTACCGCAATCTGTGCGTCATTGGCGACAGCGACCAGTCCATCTACCGCTTCCGCGGGGCGGACTTGCGCAACATCCTGGAATTCGAGCGGGACTATCCTGAGGCTAAAATCATCAAGCTGGAGCAGAACTACCGCTCCACGCAGACGATCCTGGATGCGGCGGATGCGATCATCGAAAAGAACGTGGGCCGGACCCCCAAGAAAATGTGGACCGATCGGGGCGGCGGGGATCTTGTTGAGGTGATCCATGCCCAAAACGAGCAGGAAGAGGCCCAAACCGTGGCCCAACGAGTGCGTCAGCTGCAGCAGCAGGGGGTTCCTGCCAACCACATGGTGGTGCTCTACCGCACCCATGCCCAATCGCGCGTGCTGGAAGAGGCCTTTCTTCGCCATGGCCTGCCTTACACGGTGATCGGCGGGGTCAAATTCTACGCCCGAAAGGAAATCAAGGACATTCTGGCTTACCTCCGAGTCGTCCAAAACCCCTACGACAGCGAAAGCCTGCTGCGCATCATCAACATCCCGCCCCGGCGCCTGGGGCCGGGCACTCTGCAGAAGCTTCAGGCCTTCGCGCTGGCCCGCTCGCTGGCCTTGGGCGAGCTGCTGAAGCATGCGGAGATGATTGAGGAGCTTAGCAAAGGCGCCAAGCAGTCTTTGGCCATGTTCTGGCGCAGCATCGAGCTCTGGCGCGAGGAGGCGCAGAGCAGAACCGTCTCCCAGCTCATGCGGCGGATCATCGACCAGATCGGCTACCAGGCCTACCTGAACGACGGCACCGAAGAAGGCGAAATGCGCTGGGAGAACGTGCTGGAGCTGGAGTCCGTTTCCGCCAAATACGATGGCTTGGAGCCTCGCGAATCGCTGGATTCCTTTCTGGAGGAGGTGGCCCTGGTGGCCGATGCCGATGGCCTGAAATCCAACGAGCCCATGGTCCCGCTCATGACGCTCCATTCCGTGAAGGGCCTGGAATTCCCTTACGTCTTCATTGTCGGCTGCGAGGAGAATGTGTTTCCCCATAGCCGCTCTTTGGCTGATCCGGCGGAGATGGAGGAAGAGCGCAGGCTGATGTACGTGGGCGTGACCCGGGCCATGCAGAAGCTGATCTTGCTTTGCGCCCAGCGTCGGCAGCTTTACGGCGATTTCCAGAGCAATCCTGTTTCGCGCTTTGTGGCGGACATCCCCGAGCATTTGATGGATCGGCAGGGCCAAGCTTCCTCGGCGGGCTTCTTGCGTCCTTATTCCGGCACTTCCCAGCAAGCTTGGGGTTCCTCGGCCAAGCCAGTGGTTTCGTCAGACGGCTCCGACTACGGCAACCCCTTCGATCAGCGGCCGGAAGAGGAGGTTCAGCCCAAGTCGAAAGGCCGCTTCCAAGATGGGGAAAAGGTGCGCCACAAGGACTACGGCGAAGGAGTGGTGGTTCAGGTGAAGGGTGATGTGGTGACGGTGGCTTTCTCCAACAAGTTCCTGGGAATCAAGAGGTTCGCCGGGAGCATTGCGCCGCTGGAGAGGATCTAATTCAAAATAATTGAGGAAATTCTGATTCTGTGGTATTATAGTCAGATTTTTCCTCACTTATGCCAGAAGCTTACAGAATCCACCGCCACGTTTCCGAAAGCGATCCTGAATATCAAGGAAATTTGGAAAAGAGGCGCAAAGCCTATTCGGGAAGCCATTTTTCAGCAGATCTAATTGATCGGCATGAAAGGGGGGAGCGAGCTGATTTTGAGTACCTTTTCGCCAAGCTCTTTAGAAAGTATTTAGAGTCACTTCATGATAAGGGCAGCTATTCTATCTCTAGGGGCAGAATCTTGACTCAAAAATTTTCGGAAATTTTTAGCGACCCTTCAGTAAGGGGGCTTTTAATTAAGATTTTCGAAGATGTCCCTTCTGATCCTGCTGAATTGGCTTCCAAGATATTGAATAAGATAGGTCAGGCTCCCCAAGAGCTTACCGAACTTCTTTACGCTGTTTCTAAATTTCATTCTGCGCGATTTGAAAAAGAAAAATTGGAATTTGAAAAATTTGTCCAGCAAACAAAGGAGTCATTTAAGCTGTCCATCGCTGAAGCGGTTGAAGCTGGGAGCTTGCCAGAGGAAGCCCTAAAAAGCCTATGGCGCCTCGAAGGAGTAGGAGTTTTTCTGAAGGATATTTTATCTGATCCAACTTGGCCTAATGTTGCCGCTTACGACCCTGCTCTTGCCAAAATCGAAGTGGGTAGTGATCTGGTTGAAATTGAAGGTTGGGAGAGGATAAGAAAAACTTTGTTTCATGAATTTTTCCATGTCATTTCGGGCAAAGCTATTAATTTTAAAGAGAAAATAGGCTCGATAGAAGATATTGAGAGCGCGAGGGGGAAAATAGAAGGGGTTTTGGATATTAAGCATGGCCTTCAATTCAAAACTCCTAATGGATCCCATTATGTAAACAGCTGGATAAACGAAGCGGTCACGGAATATCTTGCTTTGCAGTTTTCCGGCTTCGAAGGAGAGGGGTCTTATTCCGATGAGAGATCGGACTTATCAAGGTTATTGGAAAAGGGTTTGGATGCAAAATTGGTTTTCCGCGCTTATTTTGAGAATTTCGTTCAGGAGGATCATGTTTCTGGCGAACGTTGGCAATTTGGAAAACTAGTCGAAGAGGTCAATCGGATAGAAGGCCAATTTGCATTCGCTCGCCTGGAAAAAAAATATATTTTGAGGCATATAGAGGAAAAATTTATTGACATGGGTGGGCGCGCCTTAGGCGAGGTTGAGGCTGAGGTTTTGGATGATCCGGATACCCTGAAGATTGAATGCTCTATGGGCATTCCCAGCCAATCCTTTCTCCAAAAGACCTTTGCCTTTCCACTGAGACCGGATCGAGAAAAGGCTCTGGTCCGCCTTAAGAGCTTTTATAACTGGGTTGGATCTGTTTACGGGCAGAAAGTTAAATTCAATGAGATGTCTGCTCCAAGCAATGGGGGAAATAATTGACCTTTTCTTGTAGTTTTTAAGGTCCAAAGGCTTTGGCTTTTGGCTTGATTCCAATCTTTCCAAGTCCTCAAAAAAACCTTACGGCGGAGCCTTGCTTTCCAATTGGTCCACGGAGCGCTTCATTCCCCCTCATTTAAGCCCCAGTTGAAGGGAATTTGCGTTGGCTTATTTTCCCTGCAATTCAGCTTCAAAAAATAACCTTGCTTTTTGCTGAGGCTGCCCTAGAATCCAGCTTGCAAATCAACTCTGATTCCCATCGACACTTCTCACGCCGAAAGCCTGTCGGCCCCCTCCTCTTCAGAAGAGCCTCCTCAGCACTTTGTTGATGAATCTTCTCCTGGTTCGGAAGGAGATTTTTTCCGATGGGGTGCTGCGTCCCCCTCATTTCCTATCAAAACATCAACATTTGACCCCAATGCCTCGTCGCTCTTTCTTGATCCTGCCTATGAACAGGAGCAGGCGGAATGGGGCGCTTTTATGCAAAAATTTCCGGGCTCCGAGGATCCTAGTCACCCCGCGCACTCTGAATACTTGGCGTTGAAGAAGGTATTTTTGGAAAAATACCCAGCCCTTTCTCCGGAGGAGGGGCTTGGAGTCGTCGCTTTGGCCCGCCGAAGAATTTTTTCCGCCACCCTTCGGAATCCGTCTTCGCGTGGAGCGTGGCCGGAAAGCCTTAGAATTGTCGGAGGAACCTTTCGCTCTCTGGAAAGGCCGGATGGAGATGCGATCGACGCCTTTCTGGGCTTCTTCATCCATTACCTCTCTTCCTGCCCTGAGCCTGACCAGGAATCTGTCTTGGCCTATTTCAAGCTTATTCTCCCTTTCGTGGCTGGATTAGAGAGAAAAGATGAATTCTATGGGCTTGTTTTGGAAAACTTATCGTCTGCCCGAAGGAGAAGGCTTCGATTAATTTTGGAAGAAGCTCTTGGCGAAGGGGCCCTTCCTCCGCAGGCCAGTGCTTCTGCTGTCTAAAGAAGCTTGATGCTGGATTCGAAAAATTGAATAGAAAGACAGAGGCGGATCGAAGCATGGCTTATTTTCCTTTTCCGCCTAGGCAATCCCCATTCTTCAAAGGGCCAAGTAGGCTTTTTCTGCGGCCTCGGCGCGCTCTTCGGCGGTCAGTTTCTCCGAGCCGACCATGATTTCCAGCAGAAATTCGTCCTTTAGTACCACTAGGCCGGTGATGACCCCTGTGTCGTAGGAAAAGGAAGCTTTCCCAAGAGCGTTGTCCTCTTTGAATCCGTTTCCGCCCTCAGAAAAGGTTTGCCTCGACCCTTCGTATTGATCCTGTGGGCTCACCACCGATTCGCCGATCCGATGCTCTTGATAGCTCCGCACGAATACTGATCCCTCTGGCTCGGAAAAGCTGTAGGAGCAGGTGCTGTAGTCCGATTCGCGATGCGATTCAGGGATCGGCTCCTCTTCTCCAAAAAATTCCCGGAGCGGCAGATCAGGGCAGGGGTCCAATACTGTGCGGGCATTTTGAGCGGCGCATCCCGTTAGAAAGAGGCCGAGGGCCAGCAGGGGGCGAAAGGCATTCTTCATTGGGTTTTGGTTATTTTCCCAGGCATAGTAACATGGTTCCGATATTTTAAGCTTTTTTGAATGACCAAGCTCCAGCAGCTCAAATCTTTGCTTCAGAGCCATGGCCTGTGGGCCAAAAAAAGCCTGGGGCAGAACTTCTTGGTCGACGAAAAGGCTCTTGAAGCTATTTTGGAGGCGGCTGAGCTGAGGCCCGAAGACCAGGTGGTGGAGGTGGGGCCGGGGACCGGACTCTTGACCGAAATGCTCATCGAAAAGGCTGCCCGGGTCACGGCCATCGAGCTGGATGGCGATATGGTGGGGGTTCTGAAAGACAGGTTCAAAAAAGCCGAGAATTTGGAGATTGTCCAGGGGGATGTTCTAAAGTTTCCAATTTCCAATTTCCAATTTCCAAGCTACAAACTGGTTGCGAATATTCCCTATTACATCACTTCGCCGCTGATCAAGCACTTTCTCCATGCGACTTGCCCCCCTTCGCTCATGGTGCTGCTGGTGCAGAAGGAGGTGGCCGAGAAGATCTGCGGAAAAGGCGGGAAGACCTTGCTTTCGGTGCAGATCGAGGTGTTCGGCCAGCCGGAGCTGGTGGCCCTGGTGCGCTCCAATTGCTTCCATCCGGCCCCCAAGGTGGATTCGGCGATCCTGCGCATTCGCCCCTATGCCCAGCCTCTTGTTCCTGCGGAAAGGCAGCCAGCCTTCTTCCGCCTGGTTCAGTTCGGCTACAGCCAAAAGCGGAAGAAGCTCAGCAACACGCTTGCCGCCGGCCTGCATCTCAAATCCTCGGAAGCGGCGGAGCGCATGGAAAAAGCGGGAATCGACCCCAACCTGCGCGCCGAGCACTTGGGGGTGGGGGAGTGGCTGAGGCTCTGCGAAGCCTTTGCGGATGCAGAGTTTCTAGGCTTCTAAAGCCCCCTGCTTTTTGTCTTCGATAATTAGGTTCTGCCTTTATCTCTCTGCACTCTCCGCCTCTCTTTTTAGGTCGGACATTGATATTATTAGCGTACGCTGCATTACTGTGGCATTCGCTGGTTCTGCAAGAAACATCTCTTTGGCTAAGGCGCGCACTAACGTCCTGTCTTCTGGATTGACCTTCTTGAGAATGACTCTGATTGCTATTTTAGCCTGCTCTCTGAATCCGCTTCTAGCATGATAATTGGTGCCTTTTTCAATTTCATCGATCATCCTATCCACTCCCGCCTCTACATCTTCGCCCAGCCATTCGCCATTTGTGGCCCGGTCCGCCAGGATCCTTAGGGCTCCTTGCGCGGCATTGTATTCGTCAATGTGGTACATGGACACCCTTAGCTCACTTATCAACTCGTCTTTTGTATGATGAGGTGAGGCAAGCATGACGTTGCGCAGTGCCTGAATCAGGGCTTTGCCCTCCGGATCAATTCCTCCCTCCTGCTCAAGGGCCTCGATTGCAGCTATGGCTTTTTCCCTGAATCCTTCTGGGGCATTTTGGTATTCAGCATTTTCGATCGCCTCTATCATCCTATCCACCCCCTCCGCAATTCCTCCTGCCAGCCAATCTCTGTTGGTTGCACTGTTCATAAGGCCTTCCAGAACCCTCCGGTTTTCATTGTGTTTCCGATTCACTCTTTCATTTCTTGAATTCAATATTTGATCTGATTTGTCTAGTCCAACATCGCTTATTCCCGCTTCTTTGGCTTCTTCCAAGCGCTCATTATTGGCTGAATGCTCTTTGCTGGCCGCCCCTTCTATGTCTCTGCCCAATCTGTAGCTCCTCTCTCTGACTTCTTCCTGTTTTTCCAAAATAGTTTTTGTGACCTGCTTATGCCCCTCAATTCTTTCATTTCCTGCGTCTATCTCCTGCATCCTTTCCTCGATAAATCTCTCCCCTTTCTCCACGGTCGCATCCACATCCTCCAGCTCAAACGCCTTTGCAAGAATCTTTTTGCCCGTCTCTGCTAGGACCTCTCCCGCTTTTCTAAGGCTGGGTTGTATTTTTGAGGTTTCTGACATTTTTGTATATATTTTTTAATTTTCCTTCAATTATAGCACCTAAGAGCAAAAAAATAAACAAAATTTGCTTTTGCTCATTGAAGAAGCAAAATTCCTTCAGATTTTTCCCTATTTCGGTTCTCAAGTGGACGGTGCGCCCCGCAGTAGCTCCGATGCGAATCGGAGCGAAGGCGGGGGCGCACTTTAGGGCGAACGCATGGGCTTCAGGAGTCCCGAAAGAGGTCCCTTTCGGGCTTTTGACCCTGCCGGGCCTTCCTGTGGGGCGTACGGATCTTCTCCGTCGCCTGATTCCTTCCGGAGGCCATGCTGTCGGTGATGGGCTTGGATTCGGCCACCCAGTCTGGCCAGGCATTGCCGCGCGAATCGATGGCCAAGGCCAGGGCAAGGAGGATGAGCACGGGGATGCTGGCGAGCTTCACGGTTGTGCCTCCTCAGATCCCTCTTTGGCTTCGCTGCTACATTCCCAGGCATGATGCGGATTGCAGCCCAGGGTTCGAGCGGCCCAGCGGACCTGGGCCTTGGCTTGGCCCACATTGATCGAGCAAAGTCCCTCTTCGCAGGGAAGGTGCCGGCAGTAGTCGCCAACGCAGAGCATGATCCGCCGGTTGGGATCCGGCACATTGCGGTAGTGAACATCGTACTCTTCACCAGAAGCGGTTTGTCCTGCGCCTTTATGGAAAAGATGATTGATTAGAGCCGGCTCCTTGCTCCATCGTATTTGGTCTGTTGGGTGATTCAGCATCTCCAGCATGTCCAATCCGGCCATGCTGCTGTACTTGTATTGCTTGAAAAGGATGCCTCCTTGCTCCGCCATTTCGTATTCGAAGCGAAGCCCCACGGCCACCCTGTAAAAACTCAGGATTTTTTCGGCCTCTTGATGCTCGGCAGGGTAGAGGAGCTTGCTCTGGCTTGCGCATCCTCCCAGTAGGATGACGGCGAGGATGATCAGAGACATGCGGTGGGCGAGGTGCAGCAATAGGATCTTGATGGCTTTCGGCACTTCCTTTTCCTTTCTTTCGATGGCTGTTCGGTTGCGGGTTTCGGTCGGCTGCCTTTCGGCAGTACTGCAAAACACGGTGTTCTGCGCCGCCCGCTTGAGAATCGGTTCCGGTGATGCGAAGGATCGAGGAGGGGATTATGGGTGTATTTTTTATCTTTGGCAAGATTTTGTTGACTTTTTTATTCTTCAGGCTAAAATCCCATTCTTCTCAGCCCTCCTTCCTATTCCCTCATGGCTGAGCGATGAAGCGATCTTCTTACACCATTGCGGCCCTCTTGGCCTTTCTTTGCGGTGCGGGGTTGTTTTTGGTCTGGCGGCCCAGTTGGGCGGTGATAGGGGTG
>CAYUUW010000022.1:7770-20530 GCA_964448005.1 uncultured Candidatus Peribacteria bacterium | reverse complement strand
CAGCTTGGACCCTGCCGCCCTCAGCGGCATCCGGGGCCGGGGCTTGGCGCAGATCGTCTCCAAGTGGGCCGACACGCTGGAGTTTGAGCCGAACGAGCGGGGGGGCATCACCGCCCATGTCATCAAAAAATTCCAGAAAGACGAAAGCCTCGTCATTCCTGTTTAGTCCCTAACTTCATAAAAATGGCAGACATCGAAGTCAAATTCCAGGACCTCTCCTCCGGCGGAAGGGCCATCAAGCAGATCTCCTTCAAGGGGCAGCTGGACGAGACCAATGTGGATGAGGAGGCCAAGAACGTGTATCGGGTGATTGCGGAGATGAACCCGCCTTACCTGATTCTGGACTTTTCCGAACTGGAGTACATGAACTCCAAATCCATCGGCTACGTGACCGATTGGTACACCCAGGCCAGCGCCAAGCAGGGCAGCGTAGTCATATTGCAGCCCAAGGCCAACATTCTGGACATCCTAAAGGTGGTGGGCATCACCCAGATCATCCCTGTGCACAGCACGCTGGAAAGCGCCCAGAACGAATTCTCCCGCCAGGTTCCTGCTTAAAAAGTTCCGATGAAAAATCCTGCTATCAAAAATAAAATGGCAAGGAAATTGCTGGAATCCAAGCTGGAAGGGCTGAAATTTTGCCCTTTGAACTAGGGGTCGCTGAGACCAATTGAGAAAAGTAAAAAGAAAAAAGGGGGTTCTTTATGCTTGCCAAAGCCTTTTTTCGTGCTATCCTCAGGATCGTTACCTAATCGATCCGCCATGAGTTCTCCGCTCTACCAATCGCCCAAGGGAACGCATGACATCCTTCCGGACGATCACCTTTACTTCTCGTTCATCAAAAAGGTGGCCCGGCATCATTTTAGAATGTCCGGCTTCCGGCGCATCAGCACGCCCGTTTTCGAAGACATCGAAGTCTTCAAGCGGAGCATGGGAACCGATTCGGATGTGGTGGAGAAGGAGATGTTCGTCTTCCAGAGCAAGAGCGGAAAGACCATGGCCCTGAAGCCCGAGGGAACGGCGGCGGTCGTCCGTGCCTACCTGCAGCACGGCATGCAGCAGATGCCCAAGCCTGTGGAGCTCTATTACATCGAGCCCCACTTCCGCTACAGCCGCCCGCAGAAAGGGCGCTACCGCCAATTCCACCAGTTCGGCCTGGAGGTGATCGGAGAAAGCGATCCTGCCATCGACGCCCAGGTGATCCACGTGGCCCATTGCATCAACCGCGATCTGGGCATCGACGATCGCCTAGTGCTCCAGCTCAACAGCATCGGCTCCAGCGAAGACCGCAAGAAATACAAGGAGGAGCTGATCCATTACTACACCGGCAAAGAGCGGAGCCTGTGCGAGGACTGCCGGCGAAGAATGGCCAACAATCCCATGCGGCTTTTGGACTGCAAAGAGGAGGATTGCCAGATTTTGGCTTCCCTGGCCCCCAAAATCCATAGCAGCCTGAGCCCGGAGTCGAAAGTGCATTTTGCCCTGGTGCAGGAATACCTGAACGAACTGGGGGTGAGCTACGAACTGAACCCGACCCTGGTGCGCGGCCTGGACTACTACACCCACACCGTCTTCGAGTTCTGGAGCAAGAAAGAGGGGGCTCAGAACGCCACAGGCGGAGGCGGCCGCTACGACGGATTGATTGAGATCATGGGCGGACAGCCCACGCCCGCCTGCGGATACGCCGCAGGCATGGAGCGCATCGCCGAGTGCATGAAGGAAGCCGGCATCCGCCCGCCGAACAAGGACAAGGTGGATGTTTTTGTTGCCCAATTGGGACAAGAGGCCAAGAAAAAAGCCCTTTCCCTCATCAGCGCGCTGCGCGAAGAAGGAGTCAACACCGTGGGGGCGATCGGAAAATCCTCGATGAAGGCGCAAATGGGACTGGCCGACAGGATGGACGCGTCCTACTCCCTGATTCTGGGGGAAGTGGAGGTGCGGGAGGGAACGGTGATTGTGCGCGACATGCGGCGCGGCAGCCAGAAAACAGTCTCCTCCAAAGGAATCGCCGAAGAGATGGCCAGGATTCTGGGAAAGAAGAAACTGTCCGAAAAGAAGCTGTGGGAGGAGTAATCAATTGCGAGTTAAGAGTTACTAATTACGAGTTACTAATTACGAGTTACTAATTACGAGTTACTAATTACGAATTTTGGATTTTTTTGAATTTAACTTGTTAACTCGTAATTCTTAACTCATAACTATTTCGTATGAAGCTCTACGGTTGGATCGGCGAAGCCGCCGAAGGGAAGCTGCGCAAGGCCATTTTTGATGCTGCGATCCTATCGACTGGGCTCCAAGCGGAATTCCGGCTTTTCAGACTGGAAAAGGGAGACCCCCAATGGCTGGAGAACTTCTGCCACGAAACCGAGCTGAACGGCGTCGCAGGATTTTGCGTGGAGGAGGAGCTGCAGATCAGGATCATGGAGATGATGGACCACTACGACCCTTTGGCCAAAGCCGCGGGGGCGGCTGATACGGTCGCAAACGAGGACCTGAACCTGCTGGGCTACAACGCCCAAGCCACGGGCGCCATGGGGGCGCTGGAAGAAGTCCTTTCCTTTGCCGGCGAATCCGCCCTAGTGATCGGGGCGGGGCCGAAAGCCCGGGCTTTTGCCTACACGCTGCGGGAATCGGGGGCATCAGTGCAGGTGTTCGACCCGGATTCGGAAAAGGCGGAGCTCTTGGCCAAAGCGCTAGGAATCGAAAGCATCGACTATCTGCGGATCGGGCAGGTGCCTTTTCGCATCATTCTCAATGCCGGCCCGGCAAGCGAAGGAAAAGGAAGCCTGCTGCACGCCAGCCAGATCAGCCAGGAAGCCGTGGTGATGGAGAGCGTGTTTCCTCCGCTGGAGACGGCGCTGCTGAAGGAGGCCAAGAAGGCGGGGGCGAAAACGATTGCCGGGGATAGGCTGCTGCTGCATCAAATGGCCAGCCAGTTCGAGATCTGGTTCGGCCAGCCCGCCCCGCTGGAGGCGATGGAAAAAGCGCTTTCCAAAGGAATGGGCGGCAAAAAATAGACATCATCCCATTGATTCATGGAACAGGAGAATCTTGACGCAAAAATGCGCCGGATCGAAAAGCTCATGAGCGCATCCATCGAGCTCATGCCTTCGCTAGGCAGGCGAACGAAAAAGCCCTTGCCCCCCTCCGTCCTTCAGGCCTTCGAGGAATCCCATGGAATCGAATTGCCGGGGGATTTCAAGGCTTACCTGCTGCGCTTTGGCGACGAGGCCATCCTGCCCCGAGTGTTCCAGAAAAAAATGCTGCCCATGGCCGAGTGGACGGAAAACGGGATCTACAAATGCTTCCGGGGCGAACTGAAAAAGCCTTTCGCCTACACGGGCAAGAAGCCCCTGGCGCTGGAATGGGATGAGGAAAAGGATGACTATGTCCATCTGACGCCCTTGGAGGGAACCCTTTGCCTAGGCTCCGGGGGCTGCGACATTCTTTGGATCCTGGTGGTGCAAGGGCCGGAAAAGGGAAAGGTGTGGTGCTTCGTGCCAGGGGCGGAAAAGGCGCTGATGCCAACCGGTCTCGGCTTTCTGGAATGGTGCGAGGAGGAGCTGAAGAAGGAAAACGAGGAAACGATCCGGCTCAGGAAACTTGCTGAGACTTGAAAGTTTGAAAAATTGAAAACTAAAACAGAAGGGCTGATTTTTAAGTTTTCAATTTTTCACAACCAATGAACAAAAAAGAAAGAGCTCTCGCCATCATTCGAATTCTCGACGAAATCTATCCCGAAACGCCGATCCCCCTCAAGCACAAGCAGAACAACACCTTCACCTTTCTGGTGGCTGTGCTTTTGAGCGCCCGCGCCACCGATGTGAGCGTGAACAAGGTCACTCCGGAACTGTTCCGGCTGGCCGACACGCCGGAAAAGATGATGCAGGTGCCCGTGGAGGCAATTCGGGCCATCATCCGCCCCGTAGGCCTCTCCCCGGCCAAGGCCAAGAACATCCAATCGCTAAGCAGGATTCTGGTTGAGAGATTCAGCGGAAAGGTGCCGAATAATTTCGGAGACCTGGAAAGCCTACCGGGCGTGGGGCACAAGACCGCTTCGGTGATCATGGCCCAAGCCTTCCACATTCCCGCCATGCCCGTGGACACACACATCCACCGCCTGGCCTGGCGCTGGGGGCTGAGCAATGGCAAAAGCGTGGCTCAAACCGAAAGGGACATCAAAAAATATTTCCCCCAAGAGCGCTGGAACAAGCTGCACCTTCAGATCATCTTCTTCGGGCGGGAGCATTGCCCGGCGCTGCGGCACAATCCCACTAATTGCCCCATATGCAGCCAGTACGGGCGAAAGGGTCTGCTTGAGGAATGGAAAAAGAGGCAGAAAAGGAAGGGGTCTGTGAAATAAGATGGTAGGCAAAAAACTGGCTTTTCAAGTCATTTTTTGGTATAATTAAAAGTCATTAACACCTTTAAATGGCAATCAGCCATAAAACCATCGAAGCCATTGCTACAAGAGCCGGAAACATTCTGGAGACTGGCACGAGGGCGGAGCGCATCGTGTTCCAGAGCATCTTGGCAGATGCAACTTCGAGCCCCGAGGAGGCTGCTCTCCGGGCCGTCCGGGAAGAGCTTGGGGAAGATTCAACCCCTAAATTGGAGAGTATTATCCGGCATGGAAGATATGCAATGAACGTAGTGGTTTCAGCTTTGGTCGAAAAAGAAACGGAAAAGTTCGACTTTCAGATCCTTTTGCCACAGAGTCTTTGGACGGAAGGAGATGAAGGCGATGAGGAGGAAGATCTGGACGAAGGACCGACTGACTGGAGAAGACAAACTTTGCAGGAAGCCTTAGATGATTTGAAAGGAGGCATTCACAACAGTTTTGGATTCATGAGGCTGAGGCGTGCCCTGAGGGGCGGGCCGGAGAGGACGATGATCGAGCGAGAAGCCATCGAAGTGGAGGCTGGAGAAAAGGCGGCGCTGAGAGAAATAGTGGCCGAAATTGATCGGGAGCTGGGCGCAATCCCTAATCAAGAAAAAATTCGGGAGAACCTTGAATTGCTGGAGGAAAATGGCCCCCTTGGACGCTGGCTGAATGGAATCATCCGCCCCTATGCCGAGGAACAGATCGCCTTTTGGGAGAGGCATAGGAAATAAAGCAACTTTAAGAATCCAAAGCTATGGCTCTTAGCAGAGAAAAACTAGACAACATCAAAAAAACGACCCGGCATCTTCTGAGCTTTGAAGGGGAAAGCTTTGCTTTAGACGAGGAAGGAATCCGAAGTGCAACGCTAAAAACTCTTAGGGATGAAGATTTTTCGGCAACGGCAAGCAGCGTTAGCGTGATATCCAGAACAGCCATTGTTCGGATTATTTCAGGTTCAGATAGGAAAACGGATCGATTCACCATCCCCTTAGAAGAAGTCGAAGAAGAAAGACAAAAATGGGCCGAGTACAATCAAAGCAATCGAAGACCTCAAATCCTCCATCAAACCATGATTGATCTTAAAGAGGGAATCAATAACAGCTTTGGGTTCATGAGACTGAGGCGTGCCCTGAGAGGCGGGCCGGAGAGGACAATGATCGAGCGAGAAGCCATCGAAGTGGAGGCTGGAGAAAAGGCGGCGCTGAGAGAAATAGTGGCCGAAATTGATCGGGAGCTGGGCGCAATCCCTAATCAAGAAAAAATTCGGGAGAACCTTGAATTGCTGGAGGAAAATGGCCCCCTTGGACGCTGGCTGAATGGAATCATCCGCCCCTACGCCGAAGAGCAGCTCGCTTTTTGGGAGAGGCATAGGAAATAAGCCTTCCTAATGAGCGTATAACCAAAGGGACTAAAGCTATTTTATTGAACAAATATTTTATACTTGTTCAAATTTTTTGTTCAAAAATGAAGCTCCTTGAAGGACCGCCAGCCTCGCCCCCAAGGGATGGAAGCGGGCGGGCGGTGAGTGTGGAGGTGGCTCAACCGGCTTTTTCGAGGTAGCCTCGAAACAAGTGGTGAAGAAGGAGTCCGGCAGCAAGGAAACTCAAGACAACAAGGAGGTGGCTTTTGCTGGCGGGCTGGACAAGGTTGGCAAGATCGATTTCGGGAAACGGCATCATCAATCCTCTCTGGCTTCACCGAGGGGGGAATTTTCAGAAAGAGTCACTCATGCGGCACCGGACGGCCGCATAAGTGAATCACTTTTGCGGGCCGCACACCATGTGCCGACCACACGTTCGTCCTTCCGAACAGGCTTTTTTTTAAAAGAGCGGAACGGAATTTAGTATATTCTCTGAGAAGAGTCAATTGTCTAAAAACTCAGGGACTTCTTTTTTTTTCGAGTTCGGCCTCAAGGCTCCGCTCCTGATCCAAAGGCCATTCGGCCTGGAGTCCTGCGGGGGAAGATGCTGTCAAGGAAGGCTCCGATGTACCCAAGCGCCAAGCCGGATCCAGCTCCATCCCCTTCTTCAGAAAAACCTGCTTTGCGGCAGCCTGCGGATGGGCCAAGAACGGGTAATTTCCCCCTTCCGGAAGCGAGAAGGGCAAACTGTATTCCAGCGAAAAAGACTTGGCTTCGCCAGGCGAAACCGGGCCAAAGACAAAACCGAAGACGGTGTAGCCCAGCTCCTCCGAAACGGAGACCTCCTCCATCGCCACCCCCTCGGCCGCGCTCAGGCGTGAGCCCCTGGGCACATACAGGCGCACGTAATCCAGATTGCCCCCCTCTCCCAAAATGAAGCGAAGCTTGTCCTTCGTGAGCTGCCCGGAGCCGTAGGACTGCATCCAGCGGCGCCAATAATCTGATTCCTTGGCGCCCCACTGGTGGCGCTTCTCAACCTTCACCCGATCCGTCAGTTCTCCTGCGGCGGAAACGCGGGTCCGATGCTCGATTTCCGTGCGAATGTAAGCATCGCTCTTGTTGGCGCCAATGGACGTGCTGATCAGGGCAAGGAAATCGCCTTTTGGCTTCGGCGTAGGCATGACTCCATCCGCCCCCAGCTTTTGCCACAGGGCCTGCGCATCTGGATCGAAGGAATAGGCCTGGATGTCGCCGCTTTGAACAAGAGGCAAGGCCAGGTCCACCAGCGGCTGGGCATCCGGCAAGGCCTCCAGCTTCTTCTGGAGGATCGGAATCAGATCGAACAGCATCTGCTTGGGAGTGGGCCCATCCTGAAGCTTGGCCTCCACGTAATAGGAGATCAGGGACGTGAAGCGCTCCGCATCCAGGGTCAAAGAGGGATTCTCCAGATTCACCGGCCCCACCAGGCCAAGGATCGCTTCGGCCAAGGCCGGCGTGATGGCCACCACGCTGTCTACCGATGGGCCTCGGCTGCGCTCCAGGAACCAGGCCACTTGGCGGGCGGAAGTCGGGAAATCCGGACTGGTGTTGGCGTCCCGCATGGACCAATGCTCGCTGAGCCGATCGATTCCGGGCGGGGCAGGCAAAAGCTCGGTCAGCTGCCCGTCGGACTCGTACACATCCTTGGCCTCGATCTTGGCGATGCGCCCCTCCTCCACATCCACAATGGCGTAGCTGCCAATAAAGCCTCCGGTCGCCCGGCGTTCGGCCGAATTCTGGAAAAGGACCAGGGTACGGTGCGGAACCCTGTCGCCCAGCAGGACCAGGGCTCCTTTCAGGAGGGATTCGCCTTTTTGGGCCAAATCCGACGCCTGGGCAAGCTCATCCAAGCCGCTCTGGAGCAGAGGGCGCAAGCCGGCAGGAAGGATTTCAGGATCGAGGCTGGCCAAATCGGACTCCAGCGTAGCCAGCCGCTGGACCAAAGGGGAAAAGTCGGCCAAGGCTTGGTTCAGGGTGGCGATTTCCGCAGCTCCTCCTTCGGAAAAGAAAGAGGCCAATGAGGGGGGCTGAGTCAAGTAGCGCTGCGCCCAGGCGGAAAGCTCCACGCCCAGGCGGCTGATCTCCACGCTGGCCTCCGAAAGCAGGCCGACGGAACCAAAGAGCCCCCCGCCTGCAGGAAGATCCTGCAGGCGCTCGGCCAGAAAACGCAGATCGCCCGACAGAGAGAGGAAGCGCGCCTCGGCGGAAGCGAAGGCGGCCTTCGCCTCCTCCATTCTCCCCTCCTGAAGGGCCTGGGCTCCTTGCTGCAGCTGGGCTGCGCCCTCCAGAGCCGAACTTCGATTGGCGCCCAGCACCATGGATCCTTGGCGGAAAAGGAAGAAGGATCCGAGCGGAATCAAAAGCAGCAGCAGGAAGACAAACCCTGCCCAAAAGGAAGACCGGCCGGAAAAGCGAGGGCGAGGGTCGAAATTGGAGGCGGGCCGCATGTCGAAAGCACGCCCTTTCAAAGGCCTGATGCCGATTCCCCTGCGCTTTTTAGGCCTGGCTTCCATCATGCTATGATTCTATCATAGGAGGACCCCACGGACTCCAGAATTCCAACCGCTGCGCCGCATGAAGAACAAAATCTGGGCCCGGGCGCTCCGAAGGATCGAGATCCGCCCCCACAGCGCCGGGGAGCTCGCCCAAAAGCTGAGCCAGGAATTCCCGGCAGAAGAGGAAACGATTGCCGAGGTGCTGAATGAAATGAAGCGCCTGGAGCTGATCAGCGACCAGCGCACTGCCGAACAGTTCGTCCATTACTGGAGCCAAAAGCAAGTCGGTCGCATCCGGATCATGGTGGAGGCGCGGCGAAGGCATCTGGACCAAAGCCTGGTGGAGCAGCTGCTTTTGGAGAGCGGATGGGATGCCCGGGAAAGCGCGAAAAAGGCCCTGGAGCCCAAGCTCCGGACGCTGAACGAAAGCGACCCGCGCAAACGCAAGCAAAAGCTGATGCGCTTTCTGCAGAACCGCGGCTTCGAGGATAGGCTGATTTTCCAGGTGCTGGGAAGCATGGAAAAGTAGGCCTCATGGATCCGCGATGCGGATCCATGAGGTTGTGGCTTGATCAGTCGCTCCCTAGGGAGCGACTGAGATCTCCAAGATGACAGGCTCTGCTTGGCCGAGCTCGGAAAGAGGGGGCAGCAAAAGGGGGAGTTCCCCTTCCCGATTCAAGATCTCCAGCCCGGAAGGAGACACGACCTTCACGTCGTATCCGGGCGACCAGAGGAGCTCGATCTCGAGAGGCTCAGAGGAAGGGGGCAATGAGTAGAAAATCCCTCCATCGATTCGACAAGCGTCGATTGAATCCCCAAAGACGTCGAAGTCGGTCTGCATGAGCAGTCCAAACTTGACCCTGAGGCCCAGATCCTCTTCGGAAACGCCGTTCCCGACAAAGAGAGTCACGCTCGGAGATGGGAGCGGGCCCTGGCAGTCGGGAAACTCGTCCTCATGCGGAGGGGCTGGGTCTTGGACGGGTTCCGGGTCGAGCTCCAGCGAATCCGGATCGCAGGCAAGGAGAAGGGGCAGGGAGAGGGAGAGGAAGCATGCGAGCAAAGCTCGGGAAGTTTTCAGGGTCACAGTTGGTCCTTTCGGTCGGGATCCCGCCTTGGCGGGACAGGTCGGTTGCTGAGAAACATTAAAAGACCAAGCTCATGTCAAAGAAACGAGGCAAAGTGGGTGGAGGGGCAAATTTCTAAGGAGCAGTTCAAGCCGGAGCAATCCTAAGGGAAAAAGGCGGCTTTGGCAAGCCTATGGCCAGGCGACCAACAGTAAAATGGCCCCGGCGTACGCCGGGGCCGTGGTTTCGGACGCCATGAAAAAGGAGGTGGCTAATGGTCACCGAAACCAGCGAGGAGCACTTGAATCATGCTTCCTCCTTTCCGCAGAATGGAGTCTTTCTGCGCATTCAGAATACCGCATTGCCTGAAAAAAAGCAATCGTCCGAAGGGCGGCTTTTTGAATTAGCGAAATTCAAAAAATAGTTTACAATCGCTCTACGCGGCAGCACAACGTTGCCGCTTGAGATGAGGCGAACGCCTCAAGAAAGCGAATGCAGATGCCTTTCAGCAAACAACTTCGAGTCCAATTCTTCCTTTTTTTGGCGCTCGCCCTTGGCCCGGCCTGCACGGATGACATTGCCGGCGACAGCGGCGCAAGTATGACCACTTCGTCCGAAGGAGATTCGACCAGCGGCGACGGGGATGGCGATCCGGAAACCGGGATGGACACAGAGACCGACACTCAGTCCGACACCGAAACCGGGGACGGCGATGGGGAACCGGGCGACGGCGACGGGGACGGCGACGGGGACGGGGATACAAACTCCGTCTGCGGCGACGGCGTGGTCGAGGGTTCCGAGCAGTGCGACGGCAACCCCAATCCGGATTTTGTGGACGCCTGCGCTAACGACTGCACCTTCAACTACAGGATTGCTTTCGTAAGCTCGACGAAGTACACGGGCGAGCTCGGCGGGCTACAGGGTGCCGACGGGAAGTGCAACCTGCTGGCGCAGGCGGCCAACCTGCCCGGCACCTACAAGGCCTGGCTCGAGACCTCGGACCCGACCCAGGCTCCGTGGCTACGGTTTACCGACCACCCGGTGCCATACCTCATGCGGGGCGGCAGCATCATCGCCAACAATTTGGGTGAGCTGGCGAACGAGGACCTCATCCATGCGATCAACGTGGATGAGAATGGCTTTTTTGCTCAGGAGGGCGAGGGGAATGCCTGCGAAGACCCCCCGGATCTGCACACCGCATTCATCGGAGGAGACGCCAAAAACTGCCTCGATTTCACCAGCGCCGCTTCCGATAAGCAGGTCGGCATTGTTTCCTTCCAGGGCATCGAGCTTTCTGCGCCGTGCAGCCTAGGAAACTGCAGCTTCGGAACCTCCATTTTCTGCTTCCAGCAGTAAGCCTTCCGAGTGCTATAGCTGGCAGGATTGGGGCAGGCGAGGCATCCGGCGACGCAACACGTCGCACGCAAAGGGGCCGACTCGCGTCGCCCCTTTTTTACCATGGGCCAGAAAATTCAGGTGACAGGCATTGCCTTTTAGGCTATCGTGTTCGCTCACCGATTGGCTCCTTGAAAGCACTGGCCTTAGCAGGCAATTTTAAGCGACTGAAACGGATTCCGGGCTCCCGGCGATCCGCTTCAGCGCAGATGTCCTGCCTGCTAATTAAAGCCTCTGGCAGGCTGAATAGAAAATCCAGATCACCCGCCATCAACACAACCCAGAGCCCGCAAAAGGATCCGAACATGTCACAAAAACTCATCACCTTCGTCATTGCGCTTTACGCTCTCGCCGGTCCGCTCGTCGGGTGCGCAGAAAAGGAAGAGCCAGAAAAGCCCCAAACCATCGCAGCCAATCAAGATTTCCCCTCAATCAACGAAGAGGAGGAGCAAGAAGGCTCGCCCAAAAAGGACCCTTCCCCGTCAGAAGACAAGAAAGATGGTTTTGCCAAACTCATTAGCGAACCGAGCTACAACCTTTCCGAACTTGAAATGGAGGAGCTCGGGAGTGTTTCGGCATTAGCCCAACCAGGCTGGACCCGTGATCACAAGGATGCGATAGAACGCCTCCTGAACGGAATGTGCTTCAGCCATCGAAAGCCCTCGCGTGAAAAGGCAATCCGAAGGGTGCTGGAAGATTACATCCTTTACGACGCAGGCGAACCCCACATCTCCTTCTACGTAAATTGGACAGTCTTCAACTCCCAATCTAGCAGCCCTCCCCATGAGTGCCGCAATTCCTCATGGCCAATCGTTCCAACGGGGAAAGATCCCAAGGAGCACTTCAAAGGCCTCCTCAATCATCCTGACCCTCAATTCCGGCGACTCGCCGAGTATTGGCTGGAAAAGCTAGAAAAGCAGGACTGAAATCAGCAGGACATCCGGCGACGCAACTCGCCGCAAGCAAAAAGGCCGACTCAGGTCGGCCTTTTCATCATAATATAGGGGAAGCGGCTAAATGCTCGGGTGGCCCTTCATGCGCAGCGACATCTCCTGAAGAGAGTCGGCAAAGCGCTCGTCCAGGTTCTGCCCATGGTTGAACTGGAAGACCAGCTTGTGAAGGAGCGAGCGGGGAAGCTTGTCGGTGGATTTGGCGTAGTCCTGGGACTCCTGGTCGCTGACAAAGCGCAGGATGGAATACAGGAAACGGTAGTTTCCGAAATCGATCTGCGCCGCCTGTTGGGGCCAAACGATCTTGCTGAGGTAGTAAAGGGCCTTTTCCAGGTAAAGATCGTGGCCGGCCTGGTAAAGGCTTTCGCCTTGGACCACCTGGTTGAGCGAGGCCAAGGCCTTCTGCTCCAGGCAGGAAAGCATCAGCTCAATCCCCTCTTTTTCATGAATGGGCCCGTCCTGGCCCGCATAGGCCTCGAAAGGCGCGGAAGGCAGGCTCCATTGGCCGGCGTAAGGGTGATCGGCGCCCGGATTGACCCTCACCTTCAGCTGGACGATCTGGTATTTTTGGCAGGCTCCGGCCGGAACGATCACATGGTCCTCGACGGTTTCGGCCAGCATCTCGTCCCCCGCCCACAGCTGGAATTTGCTGCCCATCGCCACCGTCGGGCCATTCCAGCGCCACAGGATGGAATCCCCGTTCACGATCGTGGATTCCAGGGCAATGCCCTTGTCGTAGCTCAGGATCGGAACCGTGATGAAATCGTTCACATCGCCAGCCGGCCCCAAGGGGCTGTGGGCCAGCAAAGCGTAGCGGAAGAAATCCTGCGGAGAGTCCTTGGGCGGAACCTCGGCCTGGTACCAGCGCTGCCCCGCCTGGTCTTTTTGGGGCTGGCGGACCAGCGGCAGCACCGCCACCGATTGGTCGGGCTTCAGGTAATAGAACTCCAGCGCCTCGATGAGCCGGTGCGAAGCCTGCACCAGAATGCCGCCCTGGAAAGGATTCCCCCACTCCAGCTCGGCCGGAGGCATGTGGGTGAAATACACCGGAGCGCTGCGGTCCAAAGCCGGAT
>CAYUUW010000022.1:6528-7760 GCA_964448005.1 uncultured Candidatus Peribacteria bacterium | reverse complement strand
GAAGCCAACTCGCCGCTGGCGTAAAGCTCCACCAGGCCGGTCTCGCTGGGCGGCAGATTGGAATAGTACTGCAGCACGCCTTTTTGGGCCGTGCGGCTTTTGAGCATCTGGTGCGCGGAAAGAAGATCGGCCCCGTAGCCGCCCAAGTAGCCGCCCGGAAGGGAGTGGGTCAGGCTGGCCTCCTCCGTGCTGTCGCTCTTCAGGGCATGCAAGGCGCGCACCGGAGCACCAACGGCAAACACCACAAAGCCCGATTGGGCGAGCTCTCCGATGGTGTCGGCCAGCGTGTAGGTGGTGGCTTCCGGCTGCTTTTCCTGCTGGTAGAAGGGCGACCCGTTCAGCAGAAGCGCAACTTTTTCCGCGCCCGGGCGGGCCGGAAAGGAGGCCAGGCTGTAGAGCTTGCCCAACCCGTAGGCATGGTTCAGCCGCAGCTCGTCGAAGCCCAAGGACTGCAGCTTCTGGAAAAGCTCCGCCGGCTGGGACATTTCTTCTGGAGCTTCCTCTTGGGGGCCATCCCCTGCCCCAAAGCGGGTCAGGTGGACCTTGAGATCCACGCCGTCGGCCTGCATGGCCTCCGCCAAGGCTTTCAGGTTCGCCCGGATCACATCCTGATAGGGGCGGGTGTTGCCGCTATGGTCCAAAAGGACGAAAAGGTCCACTTTCTGGGATGGGGCCTTGGGCGGAAGGAAAGCGATAGGACCATGATTCTCCTCCCCCTGCTCCTGGATAGAGAAATGCCTTGCTCTCACTTGGTCCAGCCCAGCCCCCTCCAGCGCCAGCTGGATGCGGGGGAAGTGCTCGGCGTCGATCAGGGAAACGGTCAGGTTTTGGGCAAACCCGGCCCTCACAGCCGCCAAACCAAGCGGCAGGGCGAGCAAAGCCAAAACGAGCGCGGGCCATCGGCGGCGAGAAGTGATCTTCATGGAAAAGGATTAATGGGTCGGAAGGGGCCTGTTTTTATTTATGGATGGATTCATCGCTGAAGAGGGCGAAGCCCAGGCCGGGCATCAGCCCCTCTTCGGTCTGCCGCTGCATCTTCACGCGCTGGTAGAGTCCGGCTTGGGTGGCTCCGATCGCATCCAAGGTCTGGCTCATGCTGGGGAGGGGCACCGGCTGCCCCTGGTAGTTGGCCGAAAGGCGGAAGCGCACCGGTGCATTGCCCAAGGTCTGGAAACGCAAGAGGTAGTTGTGCTGCAGGGGCTGGAAGCCGGAAAGGGAAAGCCTGTCCTTGT
>CAYUUW010000022.1:0-6518 GCA_964448005.1 uncultured Candidatus Peribacteria bacterium | reverse complement strand
GAACAAGGCCTGGACTATCAGCTGGAGATGGTTCTGCCCTTCAATCCACCACAGTGGTACTACCAACTCAGCCCACTGGGACGCATTCCTGCCCTGCGCGATGGTGATTTCGAACTAGCCGACTCAAGCGTCATCTGCCAGTACCTGGCCGAAGCCCACGCCCAGCAGATGCCCCCCCAAATCCAGAAAGGAGCCGTTCTGGGTCTCGTCGCGCGTGTTGAGGGTCTGCCGCCGTATCGGCCCTTCCGCCCCTTCCTTGAGCTGATCGAAATCCGGCAGCTCCAGGGGCAGGCCATCCTTAGGGAAGGCGAAAACATCCAGCATCATGTCCTCGGCTTCCATGCCTTGGTTGTAGTCCAGAACCAGCTGGTTGAAATTGCCTTCCGGGCTTGTTTCGCGGAAGGAGAAGGTCTTTTCGCTGCGCGGCTCCAGGCCATAATAGGCCAAATGATCCAAGGCCTGCCCATCGGCCAGATAGACGCCTTGCTGCACCACCCGGTTGTAGGGATGAAAAGCCGGAGCCGCACTCAGGTCCTCCCCGGCAGGATCCAGGGTTTTGTTGAGGTAGAACGCCTCCAGCCCTTCGCCTCCGGGCAGAAAATCCTCGTCGCTTTGGGGTGCCGATTGGTCGGCGGCAGCCAGCATGAGAATGTTCCTTTGGGCCAGATCCCCGGTCTGGATCTGGTTCCAGGTCCGCTCGATCTCGCCTTCGGCGGCGTAAAGCGCCTGGGTGGAATTCAGCAGATCGGCGTTCACCGAGATTTCCTGAAAGAGCAGGCTGAAATCCACCAGAATCACCGAGTACACGGCCAGCGCGAAGGAAACGAGAATGGCGTACATTGAACAAAAAATTTATTCAATAATCAGCGTCTTGTCTGCGCCAAGGCGCAAAGTGCGGAGGGAAAGCGGCTCGTCGTCGTAGGAAAAATCCAGCTCGGCATAGGCGATGGAAAGGGAATCCTCCAAGGCTTGGGGCAAATCCAGGTCGCCTGGGGAATCGGATTCGAGCTGGCCTTGCCCCGGCGCCACGTGGAGCCTTCCAAAAGGCGGAACGGAGACCAGGAGGAGCGAATCGGCTGGCGTCCCCGGATCCTCCAGGCTCTGCTTGAGGCGGATGGAGCGGAGGGAGACGCCGGGGGAAGGCAGCTCCTTTTCGATCCAATACAGGGTTTTTGCCGTGGGGGGATCTTCATGCAAAGGGCGGGAGCGCCATTCGAAGTAGCGGTAGGATTGCCCCGCGCCCTCGCCCTCCTCAGCCTTCAGCAGCAGGCCGTAATGGCTGGGGATCAGCTCCGGGTTGAGCAGGTCGTCGGCCGCCAGGGCCGCGAAGGACTTTCCGGAAAGGGCGTAGGCGGCCGTGGAGAGCAGATCCGTCTTGACCTGCTTCAGGCTGCGGAGCATGGCGATGTCCGAACGAAGCGCAGTCACAAAGGGCACGGAGAGACCAAGGAGAAACAGGGCCAGCGCCACAACAATGATCAGCTCGACGAAGGTGAAGCCCTTGTTTTTGCTTTGCGTATTCATGAGGAATGGTCAGACGATTTGGTTTGCATTATGCAGTCAGCAGTAAGCGGTCTGCAGTCTGCATAATCTGCATTGCTTATCCCAATAATCTCAATCATCTCAAAGCTCTCAAATTTCCCAACAAATCATTCTTCCAAAAAGCTCGTGTCCGATCCGCCTTCGATGGAGGTGATGTCTCCGATCTTGCGGTTGGAGGCCACAATGCAGTAGGTTCTGCCATTCTCTTCGCCGTAAATGCCCTCCCCGCTGTAGTTGTCGTTCAGGTCCGGATCGGTCTGGTTCTCCATCAGCGCGCAGACCTTCCAAGCGTTATTGCTGGCCCCATAAAGATACTGGTACACGTTGCCCTCATCGTTCTCGATGCCCTCCTTGGGGTCTTCCGCCAGGCTCAGCAGGCCTTCGCCCTCGATGTACTTGAGGGTCTTGAAGCATTTCATCATGGCCTTGTAGTCCCCCACCGTTTCGCATTCCTGGACCCGACCCTTGATCTTGCGGCTCTTCACGGCAGGATTGGGGGGCTCGCCATAGGCGGCGTTGAACTGCTCGATGAGCGCCGCCACCTGCCGCAGCGTGCCCTTGCGCTCGGTGTCGCGGGCCTTGAGGCCGCCGAGCCCGAAAAGATAGTTGGCTGTGGCCGCCACCAGCACAGCCATGATGACAATCACCACCAGCAGCTCCACGAAGGTGAAGCCCGAGCGGTTGCTTTTGAGGAGAGAGAGTGAGCCTTTCATGGAAAAGGAATTAGGGACTAAAGCGGAGGGCTCGAATGGATTATAGAGAGCCTAGAGAAAATAGGAAAACCGAAAAATCAAATCAGCTCCTGGGCGTTTTCATAGAAAGCCATGATGGCGCTGCCGATGCCGTAGGCGATGAAGACGGCGCAAGCGACGATGAAGCCGTAGAACACTGCGCTGAAGACCCGTATGGCCCGCTCCAGGCGCAGGGCGAACAGCTCATCCAGATCATTTCGCACCTCCATCAGGGTGTCGCCCAGGCTGGCGGTGGCGCCTCCCACCTTCGCCGCCTGCACGATGGAAGGAATCAGGTAGTCCTTCCCGGCCTCATTCTCCTTCACGATGGCGGAAAAAAGATCATCCCCCCCTTGCATGCGCCGAATCAGACTGCGGCAGGTTTCCTGGATGCACACGTTTCCAGCCTGGCGAATGATGATATTCATAGCCTTGAGGATGTCCACGTTCTTGGTCAGCAGCGTGGAAAGCAGATAGGCGAACTGGGCCGTGTAGTAGGTGCGCAGGGTCTTGCCCAAAACAGGCAGGTGCAGCAGCGCATTGTGCCACCAGAAGCGGAAGCGCTCGCTCCGGGCCAAGGCGTAGTAGAAGCCGGTAAGGCCCGCCGCCAGAAGGAGGCCGATCCACACGCCGAAGGCCCGGATGAACTCCGAAAGGCTCAGCAGCACCCCCATGGCCCAAGGAATCTGGAGCTTTTCGCCGAAGAGCGACTTGAACTGCGGGATCACAAAGGCCACCACCACCATCGCCACTCCGATCACCATGGCCAAGGTCGTCAGGCGCTTCATCAGGATGCTGCGGAAGGAGTGGGCCATGGCCATCTGCTTCTTCTTCTCCTGCACGTAGTCGCTCAGGTAGCGCCCCAGGTTGGAGGAGGTCTCCCCAGCCTCGATGATGCCCAGGAACTCCTCGTCGAAATGCTGGGGGCAGGAGGCAAAAATCTCCACTTGGCTGGCAAAAGGCTGCGCCATGCGCTGCTGGAGCTTTTCGATGAGCCTCTTGAGCCCCTGGTGGTCCTCGTTCTCGCCAATGAACTCCAAGGACGTCTTGAGCGGGCGCCCGCGGGATAGCGAATGGCCTACCATATTGATGAGGCGCAGCACCTCTTTTTTGGGCACCTGGTTCAGGAGCCGTGAAAAATCGAAGGTGGCCAAACGCGCCCACCAGCTGTCGCGCGAAGCCTCCAGAATATCCTTCAGCTCGGCCCTCAGCCCCTCCTGCTGGAGCATCCGCAACGCCTCCTGCGGCGCAGCAGCCCTCAGCTGGACCTTCTTCTTCCCCCCGAAAGCATCGGTGGCCTGGATGGTGAATAAATACATCAGAGTGGGATTATTGGGAAAGTGGAGATGATGGGGATTATTGGGAGTCTTTTTTTAGGAGTGTTGGGGTTTCTTTGCATGTCATTCCGACCAAAGCGCAGCGACGCGGAGGAATCTCTTGTTGAATTATTTTCAAATTTTCATGCTTTCAATTTTTCAAAGGCCTTTTTTGGAAATTGAAAACTGGAAATTGAAAATTTGATTATTCCACTCGCTGGAAGATGTTGGGTTTGATGAAGAACATGGGATCCAGGGGCTTGTAGGAATTGAAGCGGGTCTGCTTGTCCAGCTCGTTCAGAATGGCCTCATCCTGCTCCAGGCTGGCATAGGCAGCCAACTGCGGCTCCTTGAAGGCCGACCAACGGCGGGCGGAATCGCGGGAGGCTTCGTAGGCGCCCAGGGCGCACAGCACAAAGGCGAGGAAGCAAAGAAGGTATTGGATGCGTCGGATCATGGGAATGGAATGAGGGAATAAGCGGGCGAAGCAGGCGGGCAGAAGGGAAGCAGGCCTACTCCACCAGGTGGTACACCACCATGGAGAAGCCGGCGCGGTAGCCTCCTTTGGATTCTTCGACCTCCAGGGTGATAATATCCATCAGGCGGAGCGAGGCTCGGAGGGATCCGATGAAACTCAGCACATTGGGGAGAGCGCTCTCGACGGAAAAGGTGTATTCGTAGGCTTCCGCCACGCCCCACAGGTCGTCGTAGCCGAATTGGGATTCGGGAAGCTTGCGGATGGAAATGGAATCGATGAGGATATTGTTCTTCTGCCCCACGTCCTCCAGCATGGAGATCACCTCTTCGGCGCGCTCGTCGGCCTGAGGAACAGCTGCGTAAACCCGGCCCATTTTCGAAAGCAGGCCATTGCGGTCCTGGCGGATCTTCTGGAGGAAGGCGTTGTTCTGCTCCTCCATCCGGATCACCTGGGCCTGCTCGGCAAGGTCGTTGCGGGTCTGGTCGATCTGCCGCATCAGGGGCAAAGTCCCCTTCCAGGCCAAAAGCAAAGCGGCCAGCAGGCCCAGGGCCAAGCCCCACTGAAGGCGCTCCTCCTTGGAGCGGGAGGATTTCAGCTGGGTCAGGCCGTCCAGGGAATGGTCGGCCTCCAAAGCGGCCAGGGCCTTTTCCGCCAGGCGGACCAGGGCATGCTCAGGGCCCAGGCGCTTGCGCAGCGCCTCCAGGACCTTGGTTTTGGCGTCCCGCAGAGGAACGGCGGCGGAGACCGCCTCCTTCGGGGAGGAAGGGATGAAATCAGGAAAGGCTTTCTTGATCGGGTCCATACGATGGGAGTGGTTAGGGGCCGAAAGGCAAAAGGCTAGAGGTAGTCGAACTTGAGCTTCCAGGTCCAGTAGGCCATTTCCGCCCGGGTGATGGGGTCATTGGGGCGGAAGACCACCTGGGTCTGGTCCAGCAGCCCCTTCTCCAAAGCCAGGCGGACGAGAGCATAGTGCTTGCTGTCGGCCGGCACATCGCCATAGGGGAGGCTAGGCAAAGCCTGACCCTCCTCCAGCCCCTCGGCGTAATGCTCGGCGGAGGGGGGCTCGATCTGGAAGATCTTGAGCAGGGCCTTCAGCGCCTCGGCGCGGGCCACAGGCTGATCGGGATGGAAGCGCCCCACCTCGTCCCCTTCCGCAATCCCCATCTGGCTGGCCAGCTGGATGTACTGGTAGTGCCAGTCTTTTTCCGAAAGATCGATGAATTGCTTGTACTCCTCGATGGTGATCGCGTCGCTGGAAAGGAACTCGAACAGGCTCAGCTTGAAGAACTCGGCCCGATTGATCGCCTGATCGGGGCGGAAGTTGCCGTCGCCGTAGCCCTCGATCGTGCCGGCGATGGTCAGGTCGCGGATCGCCTGGGCGTAATAGGCCAAGCTGTCCACATCCGGGTAAGGCATGGGATTCTGCCAGAATTCAGGGTTGAGCGTGGCCTGCAGGGAAAAGGAATAGACCTGCTCCAGGCGATTGAAGCCCCAGGGGCCCGGAGTTTGGCGCACCTCGCGCTGAGCTCCGGCCGGAATCTTCACCTCGGAGAAAAGCTTGGGCTCCTCGGGCCGATTCAAGGCTTGGGCGCTCTTGTCCTTGAAGCTTTTCAGAACCCTTCCGAGCGAAGCATAGTCCACCGATTCCACCGGGAGGGTGATGAGGCCCTTATTGTTCACCTGGAATTTGGTGACCCGAGCGTCCTTGGGCAGCAGTCGGCGCAGGTCGTTGAGCACCTGGGTGTAGTCGTAGACCAGGTAGGGATTCTGCTCGTCGCTGCCGTTGGCCACGTTCTTGCGGGCCTCCAGCACCAGGCCCAGCGCATAAAGGCCGTTGCGGTACTGCTTGATCTGCTCCAGCAGCTCGGCCTGGTCGGCCTGGGCGGAACGGAGGGAGTCCAGGGTTTCCTGCCCGGCGGAAAAGGCCTTGTTGATCGGGCGAAGGACTCCTATGCGGAGGAAGAGGTGCCCCAGGACGAAAAGGGCGATGAAGGCGGCCATGAGCCCGGCCATGAAAGGAAGTCGTCTGATGGACATAGGAAGGAAGGAGTTAGGGATCAAAGAGGATGCTTCTGCTGGCTGGGGCGCGTGTTGCGCAGCGAGAACAGAGTGCGGTAAGCCGTGGGGGCGAAGGAGGCCAAATCCTGCTGGGCCTGATCCAGGCTCTGCCCCTCGGCCTTGCGCGGGCCGAAGTAGGCGCGGTGAATCATGATCAGCGAGTAGACCGAACCGAATACCAGGCCGAAGGTGGCCACCACCACGATCCAGGGCGTGCTCTTGAACGTGCCCAGCAGGATCAGGAATTCGCCGACAAAGTTACCGGTGCCCGGCAGGCCCAGCGATGCGGCGGCAAAGAACAGGCTGATGGCCGGCAGGTAGGCGATGCGTGACCACAGGCCACCCATCTCGCGCATGTCGCGGGTGTGCAGGCGCTCATAGAGTTGTCCGCAG
>CAYUUW010000021.1:7670-21680 GCA_964448005.1 uncultured Candidatus Peribacteria bacterium | reverse complement strand
CCTTATCTCAAGGCATATCCGAAAGGGCCGGCTGGAAAAACTGGTGCCTTTTTAGCTGAATTCAACCTGGAAACCGAAGATCCACGCTTTTAGCTTCTCGGATAATACTTCATTAAGGAGTTCTGTAGCCAAGGCATGGCCTGTATCCCCGTCGCTCACCCAGCTCATCGAATATATTCGATTCGGCCTTGCTGAAGGAGGACCAGGCCCTGCTCTTCGCGCGGCATCTGCCGGCCGGCGTGTACCCCATCGAATTCTCGGTGCAGGCCCTTTGGCCCGGCCGCTTCGCCCAGCTGCCTGCCGAAGCCCGGACGCTGAACGACGATCAGGTGCAGGCCCGAGCGCAAGGCCGCCGCTGGATGATTGAATAGTGCGATTGAAGCGAAGTGGATCTGACTTATTCATTCGCCCCCCTGTTTGTCATTCCCGCGAAAGCGGGAATCCAGCCTTTAGTGTAAGCCTGTGGCTTTTTTCTTTTTCAGGAATTCAGCTGGCTTTCAGGGTGACATTGACTCGATAAAAAATATTGAATAAGATGATATCTTTAATAAGAATAGGATGCCTGAGGAAAAACAAGGAAGCGAATGCGATATCGGCTTGGAATCTGAGGCCTGGAGAGAGATAAGAAGAATAGCCACCGCTGTTTGTGCGGAAGACAGACCCTGTGACATAAAAATGGGGATGGCTGAAGTGGTGGACTATTCCAAATCATTCCCGCGATTTTCTGAAAAAGAGGCAATCATACTGAATCTTTTGCTCAAAAACGACGAATTGCACGGCATGGGAATAGCGGAGTTGTCCGAAGGAAATATTCCAATAGGAACGGTTTATGTCACTCTAAATCGCATGGAAGAGAAGGGGTATGTTGCCTCTCGACCCGATACCACTGGTTTGCCGGGAAAGATAAAATGGTACAGGATTACCGATAAATGCCGTTTTGCTTTCCAGGTTTCCATGATGCTAGGAAAGGCGTTAAGCTCCCATGAATGATGTCCTGTCGGCTTCAATAGAAGAAGGATCGAAAGCTCTGGATTCCCGGTCGTGGCCGGGAATGACAGAAAAAGCCCCCCGAGCCTGCCTGCCGGTAGGCAGGCGAAGTCGAGGGGCGCTTTTTGAGAACGGAACAAAGAGGAGACTGCAGCCTATTTCATCTCCATGATCTTCACCAGAAGGCTCACTGTGTCCGCGCGGCTGAGCGCCTTGGCAGGATTCAGGTTGCCGTTCGCATCAGGGGTGATGATTCCCTTTTCGTAGGCCAAGGTGGCGTAGCCGGCGAACCATGCGGCCGTCGGAACATCCGAGAACACGGCCTTGGCGGCAGAAGCCTCCATTCCGGCAGCCTCGAAGAAAACCTGAAGGGCTTCCGCCAAATAGACGGAGCGATCGGGCTCAAACAGGCTTCCTCCATCCAGCCCCCTCACAATGCCCAAGGCCTTGGCAGCCGAAACGTAAGGGGCGTACCAGGCGCCGAACAGAACGTCGATGAAAGGATTCACGGAAACGGAAGGAGCATCGTGGCCGAAGGCTTTCATGGCCAGCTTGACGATGACCGCGCGGTTCATTTTCAGGCTGGGGCCGAAAAGGGTCGGGCTGATGCCATCGATCACGCAAAGGAAGTAGAGCTTGGAAACATCGTCCTTGACTGCGCCGGAGACATCCGTGAAAGGCAGTTCGCCTGTGCGGCTGCAGGCAGCTTGGGCCGCATCTGCTGGCACCGGAGTCAGCGGAGCCAGTTTTTGGATAACGCTTTGGGGGTCTTTTTTGGCCTGGCACTCCGCAGAGGAAAGGCCGATGCAAGGATCGCTGTCATCGCGTCCACCGGGAGCCACAGGGTGGGGGGGAACAAAGATTGGGGCAACAGGAGCCGGGGGAGTGTCGGTCAAAGCAACAGTATTATCCGTGGCAATGTCATTGGAGGCTCCTCCTGCGTACTCCACCTCCACGCTAGCATCGGCCGTTCCGGAGGCCGTGGCGGTGATGCCGGTCATGGTGATGGTGGCTGTTGCGGCGTCGACGGCTCCGGCGGCGATACAGGTAACCACCTGACACGAGTCGTTGCAGGCGGAAAAGGTTCCCACAGGAAAGGTGTCTGAACTGAAGGCAGCGCTGGTCACATTGATGTGGGCGGGAAAGGTGATATCAATGGTGTCGTTAAGGACAAGGCCTGCGGGCAAGGTGAGGGTGAGGACCGTGTTTCCAACCCCTCCAATGGCGGGGCTCTCAAGAACGATGCTGGCAGCGGCATCGGCGGCGGTGATGGCGTCGGTGGGGGCGTTTAAGCTGAGGGCGATGTATTCGGCATTTCCAAAAGCAGTCTCCACGCCCACATCCACGTTGCTGGTGTCGGCGTAAAGCGTTTCAATGCCAGTCAAAACAAGCGTTCCTGTGGTCGCCGTGGTTGCCATAGCCTGCACCACGCAACGGACGGTTTGGCTCATGGGCGCATTGGAGCAAGAGATCTGGCCTACATCCTCAAAATCACCCGTCACCGCTGCATCCACTCCACTGACATCAAAAGAATCAGGGAAGGTCATGCCAATGGAGTTGCCTTCCGTCAGGACATAGGGGACCGTCAATTCCAAAGTCACCTCTCCCGAGGTTCCCACCACCGAATTGGCCCCGAGGCCAACCGTGGCATCGGCATCGGCCGCTTCAATGTCGGTCATGGGAGCGCCCAGGTCCGAGGCAATGTAGTCCGCGCTGCCAAAGGTCGTCTCCACGCCCACATCCACATTGCTGGTGTCGGCGTAAAGCGTTTCAATGTCGGTCAGGATGAGCGTTCCGCCAGCGGCCAAGGTGGTCGTCATAGCTCCCACCACGCAACGGACGGTTTGGCTCATGGGCGCATTGGAGCAAAGGCTTTCCCCTCCGTTCTCGAGGGAACCAGTCACTTCGTCGCCCACTCCGCTCACATCCACCGAAGGCGGAAAAGTGATTCCGATGGAATTCCCTGCAGTCAAAGCATAGGGGAGGCTCAGGATCAAGGTGGTGTCTCCGGTTCCTCCCACCACGGAATTTCCCGCCAAGCCGATCGAGGCGGCAGCGTCGTGGGCCACCGTGGCGATGGTTGGGGAAAGGCCGATGGGCGTCAGCTCATTAGCCCCTGAGTTGTCCGTGCTGATGACCATAGGGGCAGCGGGGAGGTCGTAGCCGTTGAACAATTGGTTGTTCAGGGGGTCATAAGTGTCCCGAACAGCGGCGTAAATGGTGATGATGTCGCCGGCATCCATCTGCTCGCTGGCCGAAAGGATGAGGAAGCCATCGGCATCGGAGCCGCTGCCGATAAAGTCGATGGAGGAATTATCGGTTGCTCCGCCAGTATCGGTGTAGCCAATAAACCAGTCGCCAGGGTTAACCACATTGTTTAAAGCGCCTTTAAAATTTGGGTCCCAGCCGTTGGGAGGAAAGAGATTGTTGTTGATGTCAAAGGTGACATTGGCTTCATTGGCAGTGATGTTGGCCCCCAGCGTGAGGTCGATCTTGAGGTAGCTCTTTTGGCCCACGACCACTGTTCCTGCGGCCCCGGGGCCGCCGTAAATGGCGTTGCTGGCATCGGTGCCGAATAGCCCGTCTATCCCCACGTCGATGGTGGCCGTGCCTTCGCCGGCGGCGTGGGCAGAGTTGATGAAATTGAGACCGGCAAAAGCGAGGCTGGCCATCAGGGCCAGGGTGGCCGCCAGGGCAGTGAGTCTCGAATCGAAGCTTAGGGTGCGCTGTTCCATGAAAACAAAGCTATGAAATAAAGGAGGCGAGCGCCTGGGCGCCCGCAAAGGCAGCGCCTGAGCCCAGCCCATTATGCAGGAATCCGTCCCGCAGGGGCAAGGAGAAAGTCGAAGGGGAGCCCCTGTCTCCAGCCGAGCCATTCCGCCCCGGAGAAGGGGCGGCGGAGGAAAAAATCAGGCAAAGTAAAGCCCCGCCCTGAGCATGTCGAAGGGGCGGGGGGTTTTTGGCTAGGCGTCGAGGTCGACACATTCCAGAGGGGTCAGATACACCCATCGATCCTCTGGATGACTCCCGTTGACGTTAAGGGTTCCGTCTTCGTGGAGCTGAGAGTGAAGTTTGATGACCAGGTAATTCTGCCCGTCGTACTTCACCTGCATCGGCTTGGTGGGGTCCATGTGCTGAAGCTGGTCAATGACCAACTTGGGAATATCAGGGGAATCCCCCAGCCCCAGATCCCACCGGTGAGCCACCGGCAGATCAAGATGGCTATGCCGCTCGCCTGCCAAGTGGAGGTGCATGTGAACCAAATGGTCGTTTTCCGAAGCCCATTCCACTCCGTCCTCAGCCATTTCCTCGCGTGCGGCTGCGACGAGCGCAGACAGCGGAATGCGGAGGGGGCCCTCATCCTCCCCCTTGAGGAAAAGTTCGGGCCAGCGACTATGAAGTTCGTCGAGGAACTTGGGATCGGTCGTGAGCGACACCGACAGACGGAAGTAAGGGTCGGAGATTCGAGCGATCGCGAGCCAGTTGCGCTTTGCCATTGATGTGTATCCTTCCACGTGGAGGAGATCGAGTCGGCTTGCTGAGAAGGCATTTCCCAGAAGCCAGACTACGCCAACATTATGATCCAAAATCCCTATTTTGTCAATAGTTTCAGACAGCCATAGCAATAAACTTGCTTTTGGCTTTGAATTGAGACAATATAAGATTGTCAATTAATTCTGACAACAGAAGATGAAAGACATTCTGGCCACCCTGCAGGAGCTTGATATCACCTTGGCCGAGGCGAAGATCTTCCTGCTCCTGGTGGAGCTGGGGGGCTCCCCTGTAAGCACCTTGGCCCGAAAGGCCGGCGCCAAGCGGACCAACCTGTACAACCTGCTGGAGAAGCTTTCCCAAAAAGGCCTAGTGAGCGAAATGCAGCGAGGGGGCATGCGCTACTTCCAGGCCGTCGAGCCCCAAAAGCTCATTTCCCTCCAGGAGCAGGCCAAACGGAAAGTCGAGCGCAGCATCGAGAATTTAAGGGACATCATCCCTTCGCTGGAGGCCATCAAAAACCCCATGAGCGCCCCGCCCAAGGTGAGGTACTTTCAGGGGGAGGAGGGGCTGGGGAAGCTGCTGGATCAGATCCTGAGCAACGAATCCTTCGATGCCTACTTCAATCCGGAAGTGGCCCACAAGGCCTTCCCGAAAATCGTCGGAGGCTTCCTGGAATCCGGAAACCAGCAACAGCTGCCAATCCGCGAAATCATGGTCAACAATACCGGAGCCAAGGAGTACATCAAAAAAATCAGCAATCCCAACCATCAGCACAAGCTGCTTCCCCAGGGGGAGGTGATTTATTCCGACACCCTCATTTACGGCAACCAGGTGGCCTTCATTTCGTACGTGGGGCACGCCTTCGGCGTGGTGATCGAGAGCGAAGACATCGTGCGCTCGCAGAAAATGGCATTTGAGATGATGTGGAAAAGCCTGAAGTGAAAGACTTTGCCGACCAGAATTCTAAAGGTGCAAAACTAATACAGCCTCTCCAGGCGGAGCTGAATTTGGTCTTTCTCCAGGCCCTTCTCCAAAGTCATCTTGAGGCGGCGGTAGGGCTTGTCCCAGCTGTAGATGGTTTTGGATTCCCCCACCTGCAGGCGCAGGTCCTGCTCTCCTCCCCAGCGGAAGCGACGGATCTTGAGCGTGGCCTGGTCGTTCTTCCATTCGCCGAACTTGATGCGCAGGCCGCTGGTGTGAGTGGCCAAGGCGCCCAGGCAAAGGCTGTGCACTCCTTCCTGGACGGTGGAAAGGCAGGGCTTGGCGGCTTTGCTGCTGGCGGCGGTTTTGGGAAGGTCCGCTGAAGCGGGAGTCGCAGGAGTCTGAACGGCTGCGCCGAAGAAGGCCTGGACAGGCTTGGGAACAGGCAGCAAAGCCCGGCTTTCGGAGCCCTGGGCGCCCTTGAGGGAAACCTTCACCGGATCCCCGAACTGGGCCATGGCCGAAAAGCCGCGGGGAAGATCCATGGACTGCTCGGAGCAGCCTTCGTCCCTGACCAGGAAATTGCGCCTGTAGAAAGTATGGATGGCCGTATTGTGGGCCTCCAGCTGGATCGAAACAGGTTCACCGGCGCTGTTGCACAGCCGAAGGGACAAGGTGCTCAGCGTGCTTTGGGAGGGAATGATCCGCACGCGGTCGAACGTCACCGGAGGCGTGGAATCTTGGGCCTGGCCCGCAGCAGGGAAGGAAACGAAAGCGACAGCGAGCAGCATCAGGAGCCGGAGTGGGGTTTTCATGCGCAAGGATTTAGTCGGATAAGGCGGAGGAGTCGATTATAAAGCAATGCAAGGCTTGCGTCAAATTCGTTTATTCCCGAGCCTCAGCTCTGGTTCGGGCGGCGACCGGATTCGAAAGTCGCCACATTCTTCAGCATGGCCGGCAGGCCCAGGCCTATTCAGGAAGATGAAAGGATTGCGGCGCCAGGAATAAATTTGACTTACAAAAAATATTCTTTCAAAATATTTTTGTTTTTGTAACAAAGTTACCAATACTGTGTATTAAAGTTTGTCTTACAAACTTTAGAGCTTTTGCCCCTCGCTCTTTCCATTCAGGAATGCAGTACCTATTTATATAGTTTGGGTCAAAAACTGATCATTAAAAGACCGGAGGTTGTTAGGCATCAATGAGCTAATGCTGTTGGCTCACTGGTGCCTAACAAGAAACAAGGGCGCCAGAAAGCACACTTCCAAGATGCAACCAGACATTTTCAAAGCTCTCGCTCTCATCGCCGGTCTTGCTTTGAGCGCCTGTGGCGATGGTGGCTCCGATGAGTCACCCACCACGGACGACGAACAAGCCGATGGCGAGACTGGCATGGGCGATCCCTGTGACGGCTCCTGTGAGCAAGGCGAGCCCGGTCCGCAAGGCGAGCCCGGCCCTCAGGGTCCGCAGGGCGAGCCTGGCATGAGCGGCTGTGGAACCCGAGCGAGCACGGCTCAGGCCGCGTTCGACTGGAACGACGCTCAGGCGCACTTCATCCTCTGCCGGGCGGAGGCAGACGCTGATGCAGAACTCTGCTACGCCCTGAACCAGGGCAACTGCGGCGAGCAGTTTAGCGACGACGAAGCTGCGTGCCTCGACTGGTTCGCGCCCTGGAGCAACAAGATGACTCTGCGTCATTGCGGGGCTGCTCTCTGGATCCAGCAATGCGACAACGGGGGGTGCAACTGGGTCGGGGACACTTCCGACTTCGACGGCGACGGTGTTCCGAACTGGCTCGAGCGTTTCATGGGGCTCGACCCATGCCACGCTCACAGCTACTGCGACGAGTCCGGCATGAACTGGGCCCACGATGGTCAGCTCGACTACGACGTCGACGGCATCTCCAACGCCGATGACGAGAACCCGATCTGCTACGGCGGCGATGGGATGGACCCGGGCCTCTACCAGTCAGACTGCGTCTGACAGCCTGACCGAACCTCCGGTCAACCTCGAGGGCGACGCAACGCGTCGCCCTTTTCAAAAAACCCTATTCGTTCTAATTTACTTTTTTGAAAAACCTGCAATAATTCCCCCACATGTGGTTCCTTGCCCTCCAGGATACTTAGGCGTGGGGCGCCCTGCCCTTTGACAACCTGAGTTTTGGCTACATAGGAACCGCCACGGAGAAAGACAAATGCGAAACAGCAATCAATTCCTTCCACTGGGCCTTGCCCTTTCTTTTGCTCTTGCCTGCTCTGGGAACGTCGAAAGCGACGGCTCGACGAGCAGCTTCGGAGCCGATACCGGCACCGATTTCACCGGCGACGGAGACGGGGATCCGGGCAACGGAGACGGAGACGGGGATCCCGGTGAAACCGGTCCCGAGCCGGACATGGCCCCCCAGGACACCTGCCCCCTCACGCACATCCCGTGCGATGGGATGGCCGGGAATCAAGATGATGTGAAAAAAGTGCTGGGACTGAACTGCACCAACGACGGGAATTTCACCGGTGGTTACGGATACGGCGTGACCAGTGGCGAACTCTCTCAAGTGGCCACCTGGGGCGGAGACATCGGAGAAGCCTACCCCACCCTCGAAGGTGAGCGCATGCTCATCCTTTCCACGGGTCCCACGGCCAACGTGCCGTACGGCCCTGTGGAAGATTTTGGGACGCCGCTCGTCGGCCAGCCTGGCGCGGCGGAGTTCCACAACGAACTCCCGGAGCCGCTTTTGGCCAACATCCCGCTCTGCCTGAATGGCCCTGCCGAGGCCGGCGACTGCTCCGGCACGGTCGTGAAAGTCATGGACGAAGAAGCGGGATTCGACATCTTCGATGTCGTGAGCCTCGAGCTGACGGGGCCGGTGCCCGATGAGGCAAAAGTCCTGATGATCCACACGGCGTTCGGCTCGCATGACTATCCGGAGCACCCGCTGATCGACCCGAAATACGCCGACTTCCTCATCCTGTGGGTGGAAAGCGAAGGCTGGATGGGGAATGCGCTCTTCGACCCGGGTGGCTTGCCGATCAGCATCGAGTCCGAATTCATCACGTACGTGGACGCTCCGAACCCGGAGACGGAGTGCGGCCCATGCGAGGCTCCCGAACTGTGGAATACCGGCTTTGCCGGCGGGGCAGCCACCCCTTGGCTGCAAACCACGATTCCCGTGACCCCCGGGGAGATCGTTTCCATCGCAATGGTCCTTGCCGATGGCGGGACCGCTTACCGTGACTCAATCGCCCTCGCCGATGGCATCGGATTCGATTGCGAGTTTCCCGACTGGGTGCCGGATCAGGTGTTCCCGCACACCCGCATCCTCCCGAACTGACCGTTCCTTCGCGCAAAAAAGCGGAGGGACCAGAATTAACTCAGGCTCAAGCCGCCTCCAACTCAAGGGTTGGGGGCGGATTTTAAAATATCCGAAAAATATCCTTTTACGAAAATCCTACTGCTTGTTCGGGCAGTGGCGCAATTCGAAGATCACCACGTTCTTCAGCATGGCCGGCAGGCCCAGGCCGGCGCGCGCGCCTACTGCTTGATCTCAAAGGTCGAACTTTTACGATTAAGGCCGCAAACCGTCGTAACGCGTCCAATCATCATATTCCGATTGTTTTTCGTGCTCATGGCGAAGTGATTTCACGACGCCTAATTGCAACTCGGCTTTGTGCAATTCCCATTTGGCGTATTCCTCAAATTCAAAAGCCTCCCGCTCGCCGCCGGAATCATAGAGCTTTTTGTTTTCCTGCAGGGATTTTGATATTTTGGCTATTATTAGGCAGCTTTCCCTTATTGCAGCATCAATCCTTTCCCTATTTTTCCGCAAATATTTTTTCGCCCACCTTTTTTCCTTTCCTTTTTTGTTTGCTAGCTGCGAATTCAATTCTCCTTGTGCCACACGAACCCCCTCCTCCACCTCCGCCATCTCTGCCTTGCTCAGGGTGACACTCTGGATCCTTTCTCGATAAACTGCTTCGCGCTTGGGCAGATCTTTTTTGTACTCTTCTGCCTGACGCCTTTCTTTTTCTTCAGCCTTTCTTATTCTGAATTCCAAAACCTGAATTTCCAAAGGCGAGGCGGGACTGGTCAATATCCTTTCTATGCTGAGCACCTCCTCTTTCCGGATCCCCTTGGGGTCTATTGAAAGCCCCAAGCGAATGGCTTCCGCATAAATTTTTACCGTCTTGGGTTCCATGGAAGCTATTTTGCTTATTACATAGGCGTCTTCTCCGGCATAAGACTCCAGAATAAACTTATAATCCTCCATTTCCGCCAAAGTCATTTGCGAAGCCTTTTCGATGATTTTTTTTGCGAGCGCCGAAGGATAATCAAGCGTGATTTGCTGAATGGAAGCCAAAAAATCCTGATGCCTAGCCTCATCTTCTGGAGTTCGGATGCCAATAGGACTAAGGACCGTGTCATTGGTAGGAGGGCCATTCTGCGGAGCATCCACTGCGTTAGGCGGCTCAACCTCTCGGTCGGTCGGAATATCGATCGGGGCAAAGTGATCCGAAGGGCCGGACTGGTCAGCTGGCGGACTGCCGGAGAGAGCCTTAACCCTTTCGTCGCAAAAATCGATGGCCCCCTGAATGGAATCCATCAAATCCGCTAAGCCAATGCCTCCATCGAATCTTGCGGTGCCAGAAGGATTCTCGGGGGATTCATTGAAATAAACCTGTGAGCGTTCTGTGGGCCGCCTGTGGCAATGCAGCTCCCTATTTGTGTTTTTGTGAGTCATTTTTTGAATCCGAAGACAATCTTGCAATTTTATATAATTTTATTTATTTTGTCAAATAAATTTGAGAAAAAATCAGCCCCCATGGGAATCAGTGAAATTTGCCCTGGCGCAAATCAGTCTTTGCTTTTTTTGATGCTTCCTACTGCTTGTTCGGGCAGTGGCGCGACTCGAAAATGACGACGTTCTTCAGCATCGCCGGCAGGCCCAGGCCCGCGCGCTCGTCCACCGCCTCCACCCCGCGCCGGATCTCCACTTCCCACTTCACCAGCGATTGGCTCAAGGCGTTCAGGTTGCCCTCCCCCAGCTGGTTCAGCTGAAGGTGGTAGCGAAAAGCCAGGGCTTCGTTCTCCCGCTCCTCCTGGAGCTCCCGTGCCTCCTGTTTGAGGCGAACCGATTTGGCCAGCTGAGACTCCACCTGATTGCGGTCCGTCACGGCAAAGCGGCTGCAGCCATAGGGCTGCTTGTACTGCCTCAGGTTTCTGCGGGTGCGAGCAATGTTCTGCTCCTTCGCCTCGGCCAAGGAAAGCTTGCATACATTGAAGACCTCCAGCTGCTGGGGCGTGCAGGGATAGAATTTTTGGGCGCCGGAATCGTAGTAGGCGCAGGCCGAATCGGAGCCCACGTAATTGACCCCGTCGATGCGCTCGTACAGGCCCCAGCTGAAAGGGGCGGCCACCGGCCCCGCCAAATCCTCAAGGATCTGCAGCTGCGTTTGAGCCTGGCCCACCCACTGGTCCCAGCCATCGGCCTGGACCAGGCTTTGGGTCTGGCCCCCGCCCTCCGCGCCCAGAGTGGCGGAGATCTGGTTGGCGGCGAACCACTGTGCGGCCCGCTGCTTGGCCTGCACCTGGGCCATCTCCCAAATGCTGCCCCAATTCCAATCGGCGCCCCGGCCGCTGCTGAGCGTGGCAAGGGCCTTGGCGGAATTGGCGATCTTCACGAAAGGCGCCTCGAACTCGCCTTGGGGACAGCCCTGCGTGCTGGGGAGAGCAAAGGCATAGTAGTAGATCTCGCTCTCCTCGCCGAAAAGGTAGTCCTGCATGCTGACCTGGGCCGCCACTTTCTTGCCGTCCTGATCGGCCGCGACCGTAAGCTTGGCCTTGGGATCGTTGCCTTGCCTTTTGAGCAGATCGATGTGCTTGGTCAGCCAGGCCCAATCGCGCTTCAGCTGGTCGCCATGGAAAATGTCGCCCAGCAGGTAAGCCTTCACCATCTCGCGGCCCACCAGGCTTTTGAGGTCCGTCAGCGTCCACAGGTCGTCGCGCAGGCAATTGCTCACCAGACCCCCGGAGGAGGGCAGGAAATTGAAGACCATCATCAGCGAATCGAAAGGCTGCTGGAAGGCCTGGCTGGTGGCATCCGCAAGGATCTCGTTGCGCGCGGCCGCGGCCAGGCCGGAATTGGCTGAGGATTTTCCCTTCTCGCGCCGAAGCCGATCCTGCGCGATGATTTCCTGGCTCATCTCCAGCAGGCTGCCGCTGCCGTTCTTCTCCTGGGAAAGGCGAATGTGCTCCTGGATCATGCCGGCCTGCGAGGAAAGCAGGGGCGAATAGAAAGCCATGGCCTGGCCCGAACTCAGCATCAGCAGGCAGAACAGCCCGACGGAGAAGGCTCTTTTTAGAGTTTGCATAGGGGCTTTACGGCTAGCTTTTGGGCGGAATCCACCATGAATTCCACGCTGCTTTGGATAGAGGAGAATTGCTGCTGCAGGTCTTCGACCAGTGGAATGACCCGCTCGGCGAAGGCGATATCGACAGCCGAGGAGGAGGCCTCCTGGTAGCTTGCGATGCCCTGGGCGACGGATTCCAGGCGCTTCTCCACATTCCCCAGATCGCGGGAAAGCCTCTGGGGAGCGCTTTCCGTGGTTTCCAGGGCACTATCGCCCTGCTTGGCCTTCCGGTCGCTTTGGTCGATCTGCTCCTGCACGGTGCTTTGGGGGCGCCGGCTCTTGGAATCGGCCTTGAGCCGCGGCACATTGCGGACCGCAACATTAAGATCGAAGGAGAAGGAGGGTCCCCAGCGGTTGCTGATGCCGAAGGCGCTGGTGGTGTTCTGCAGCGGGCTGACGTTGCTGGCCAGGGCCTTCTCCAGGCTGTCGGCCATGCCCCGGAAATGGCAGTCGATGCAGAAATCGTTGGGCTGGTAGGGGGTAGCGGGCCGGTTCTCCTGAATGAACTCGACGCAGGCGGCGCTTTCGATGGATTCCGCCACGGACGACTGCTCGCCGTTTTCCCATTCCTTGCCGAACAGGAGCTCGCGGATCTCATTGAAATTTCCGCAGAATTCGGTGGGGATGCACGCGGAGCGCTTCTGCTTGCCTGCCAGGCTCACCGCCACCTCGCTTTGGCCAGCCGGGCAGGCGGGGCGCACGCCTAGGGGAAGGGGCTTGAGACGGCCCCCCACAAAAGGATCGGGGAGCTCGTCTTCGGCCAAGGGCTCAGCGGATTCATCGGAGAGTGGGAGTTGGGGCGCCGGAAGAACCGAGCCGGGGGGGCAAAGGGGATTGGATCCCGGGCCGGACGGCAATTGGGCAAAGGGGCGCAAGGTCACCGCCTCCGGATCGCGGCACTGGGCATTGCCTCCGGCGGGCTCCGCGAGGCAAAAATCGCTGCACCCGTCGCCGGCCGCGCGGTTTCCGTCGTCGCAGGCCTCGCCGGCCAGGACGTCCAGGATGCCGTTTCCGCAGAGGGCGGGAGACTGAGGAGGGGCGGTTATGCAATCGGGATGGACGCCCCCCAGAGCCAGGCCAGGATCGCCGGAATCGGAAGATGCATCAGACGAAGACTCTTCGTCTGCCCCCGAAGGAGCATCCGAGGCCGGATCAGCTGATCCTGATTGGCCCGAACCCTCCTGGGAATCCTTGGATTTTTCCGGAAAGGCAAACACATCATTGATCCAGGTGGCGCGGCTGCCGAAAAGGACCCGGTCGATCAGGTTCAGGTCCACCATCAGGTCGAAAGGCGCCTGGGAAAGAGGATCCAGCTTTCCGTCCCAATAGTGCTCGGAGGCCTTGAAGCTCAGCTCCAGGCGGGTCCGGTTCAGGTGGATCGTCCTTTCCTTGCGGTAGGCGTTCTGGAGCCGGGTGCGCAGCGCATCCAGGCCGACCAAGGCGTTGCTTGCTCCGCAGGCCTTCTGGACGTCCTCGGGAAGCTTTTGCGCAGGCAGGCCGCTGTCCGCGGCATAGGCCAGGATTCCCGGGCAGGAGAGCTTGTCGCCTTGGGCGACCATCCATTCCAGCATGGCGGAATCGTAGCCCAGCTGGTGCGCCACCACGCCGGTCACTTGGGTCTCCGCTTCGCGGTTGCCGTTCATGCGCAAGTCGCAGTAGAAGCTTTTGTAGAGGCTGGATTCGGGCTTCTCCTCGCAATAGTCGGCCGCCAGGCTGGGCGAAGGCCAAGCCAGGAGGCAGAGCAGGCCGATGGGAAGAAAGGCTTTTTTCATGGTTCGGGTTCAGGGAAAAGGAAAAGGGGAATCAGGGGCTGACGCTGGCGTTCTGCAGGGCTTTGGGCAGCCCTTCGAAAAGCGAGCGGATTTCGCTCAGCAGCTGGCTGTACCTTTCCAGCTGCCGCAGGATGCACTGGAAGCGCACATGGGCCACGAAGGCCAGGCGCATCTCCTTGAGCGATCCCAGGGAAATGTCCAGGGCGACCAGGGAGCTTTCGATCTCCTGTTCGGCTTGCAGGCGGATCCGCCTGACCAGATCGCCGGCGCGGCGCAGCTTGGCGGAAGCGCTCAGGGCGTCCTGGTCGGCCTGGTCCAGGGTTCCGGCCGCATCGAAGCTTTCGGCCAGATCGCGGAGGTGGGCCTTGTATCCCTCCAGGGCGTCCAGCAGAAGCGGAAGAATCGCCAGCGGCTCGGTGCCCTGGATGGCC
>CAYUUW010000021.1:6538-7660 GCA_964448005.1 uncultured Candidatus Peribacteria bacterium | reverse complement strand
ATCACGCGCGCGATTTCCATGTTGATCTCGTTGTCCTCGGCCAGCAGGATGCGGGCCCCCGCAAACTTCTGCTGCAACTGGGCAACGACCTCGCTTTGCGGGGCGAGGTCGGCCTCATCGCACGCCTGGCTGGCCTTCTTCAGGCGGTCCTCGCTGATGCAGGCCACCGAAGGCGTCATCAGATCGCCCTCCTCGCCTTCCTTGAGCGCGAAGGAGCCGCGCAGCACGCGGCTGTAGGCCGCCGAAAGCAGGCAGTCCGCATAGCCGTGGTAGGCGTTCTGGGCCTCCTGGAAGGCCTGGCGGTGGGAAGATTCTGTCTTCTCCTGGGCTTCCCATTCCGAATCCAGGGCATCGAAATCCGGCGGCGCGCAGGCGGCGAAGGGATCCTCCTGGGCGCGGGCCGAAAAGGGAAAGGCCGAAACGCCCGCAAAGAGGGCGAGGCAGAGGGCCAAAAGGATTTTAGGGATGAATCGCGGCATGGGCGGAAAATCAATTAATCGCATTTCTCGGGGCTGCACTCGTAGCGCTGCTCCACACTCTTCAGCTGGGTCTTGGCCTGCTCGGCCACCTGCTGCATGGCGCCGGTGCGGACGGCCAGATCCATGAGCTTGCTTTCCAGGGCTTGGGCTTTTCGGTCGGCATGGGTTTTCTGCAGAAAGGCCTCGAGCCCCACGAAAGCGCTGGATTGCTGGCTGCAGTTGGGGCTGTCCTCGGGGCATCCCAGGATCAGCTCGGCGGTTTGCAGGCAGGCCTGGTAGCGGCTTTCGGCCACATCCAATTTGGGCGACTGGTTGTTGGGCGGATCCGTCATGCAGGCAGGAAGGAGGGCCAGGCGATAAGGATCGAAGACGGCGATCGCATCCTGATCATTCGCCAAAGCCCGGGCGAATTCGGCCCAGCGCTCGGAGAAGGCCAGGTCCTCCGGAGCCTGGCAGCCCGGCAGGATGCCGATGTCCTTGCCCAGAATGCCCAAGCCCTCCACCTGCCTGGGGTCGGCCACGGCGCTGAAGCGGACCGACTGGCAGATGTAGCGGAGCCAGCAGTCGTAGGTGCGCAGCCCCTCGAAGGCATCGGAGACCATGCTGCTGGCCGAGCGGGGCTGATCGCCCAGCTGGCCCAAGT
>CAYUUW010000021.1:0-6528 GCA_964448005.1 uncultured Candidatus Peribacteria bacterium | reverse complement strand
AGGCCTCCCAATCCTCCCCCACGGCCCCCATGGCCTGGCTGTACTGCAGGCAGCAGCTGTTGTTGGCGCCGCACAGGCTTTGGATGAGCGGAGCCTGCTCGCCCAGGCTTTCCTCGGGCCGCCAGGCGAGGGTTAGGGCGCCTCCTGCCAGGATCAGGCCCAGGGCAAGAAAGGATGTTCGGTTTATGGAGGTTCGGTTCATGGATCAGGGCTTAAGGATGGAAAGGTCGAGGAAGCGCCGCCATTCTAGGGGATGCGGGAGAGGAGAGGGAAGCGTTTTGGGATCAGGGAACCAAAGCCTCCTTGCTTTGGGAATAGATCAGCTGATGGGTCTTCGGATCGGTGATGGCGGTCATCACCGTGTCTCCGGGGCGCAGGTCGGCGGCGTAGTCGATGAATTGGCACAAGGGGCCTTTCTGGGCATACACGCCAGGATCCTTGTCCAAGGAGAAGGCGTCCACCTCCGGGCAGCCGTCCTGGTCGTCGACGCCGTCGAGGTCCTCGGGGATGCCGGGGCAAAGGTCCGTGGGCTCGCAGGCATCCCCTTCTCCGTCGGCGTCTCCGTCCTGCTGGGGAGGATTGGCGATGAAAGGGCAATTGTCCGGGGCTGAAGGGAAAGCCTTCTCCAGGGCCTCCAAGCGAATGCGGTCCACCAGCCCGGCCGAGCTGAAGAAGCATACAGGATTCTCCTTTCCGTCGTTGTCGATGTCCGAATCGCAGGCGTCAATGATGCCGTCCCCATCGGTGTCGTTGCGATGGGGGTGATCGGCGCAGGCGCAGCTTTCCTGCTTGCTGGGGGCCGGAGCTCCGAAAAGGGCGAGGATCTGGGCGCTGGCATCGGCGGCGGAAAGCGGATCCAGGTTGTTCTGGGCCTCCCAGCCGTCGGGCAGGGTATCGCCATCGGTATCCCTCTCGTCGCAGCTCTGCGTGCTCAGCATCGAGCTGACCATGAAGGAGAATTCGCCGCGGGTGATCTGCTCGTCGGGCGCGACGAATCCGGCGCGCTGCCGGATGAGGCCAATGGTGTAGGCCGTGTAGACCTCATCCACATACCAGGCGTAGTCCGGAACATCGGCGAAATAGCCCGCCGGAGGCTGAATCAGAGGAATCTTGGACTGGCGAAGCAGAATGGCCGCCGCCTCCGCCCGGCTGATGTTCTGGAGAGGGCGGAAGAAGCCGTCCCCGTAGCCCGTGACCATTCCCAGCTCCTTGGCGATGGCGAGGCAGAAGTAGTACCAGGCGGGCAGGGCCACATCGGGGAAGGGGGCCAGCGGAGCGTACTTGGCGATCTGCGGATCGGTGGGCAAGGTGCAATCCAGGCAATGGGTTCCGCCCAAGGCCACCTTCACGAATTCCGCGCGGTTGATGAGCGAATCTGGGCGGAAGGTGCCATCCTCGTAGCCCTTCAGGAGCCGACGATTGTAGAGATCCAGGATCGCCTGGTAATAAGGGTGGGCGGGCGGCACATCGCCGAAAGGCAGAGAGGAACCCCCGGAAGCCGCGGCGGCGGAGGAGCCAGGAGGCGGAAGCGCCGAAGCGGAAGGGTTGACCTGAACGACTGGAGGAAGTGCAGCGGAGACAGGGGCAGCACTGGAGCCGGGGTCGATCTGGGAGACTTCCAGCCGGCCGAAATCGGCATGGATGAAAATCTCGGCGACTGCTTCGCCGGACCCGTCGGCGATCTGGAAGACCAAGGGGTCCTCCAAGGAGGATGCGGGACGGATCTGGAGCCGGTAATCCTCATCCATCAGGTGGACCTGGCCCTGAGGGCCGATCATGGCGAGCGGCGAATCGGCGGAGCGGCTGGCGAGCACGACCCCTTTCGGCAGGCTAGGAGCGTCGTCCGGCAGGACCAGAAGCTCCAGGGAATCCTGAGGGTTCAGGTCGGAGACCGCCACGCCCGCATCGGCAAGCGACCCTGGCTTCAGGGGGCCGGAAAGAAGCCGGACGTCCTGCGAGGAGCGGGGGAAGTAGTAGACGTGCCCGGCCACCTCTCCCGTGGACTGGTGGGCCAAGGCAATCCGGGCCGGCAGGCCGTCATCCGAAGGCAGAGGAAGGACCTGGAAGCCGGGATTGAGGAGTTCGATCTGGCCGCTGCCCGGATGGACCTTGGCGATCGGCTGGGCGACAGCATCCTTGAAGACCAAGGCGCTGGGCTGGGCGGCGTCGAATCCCGAAACGCGGTAGCTGCCCTGCGGGGAAAGGCTCAAATAGCTCCCCGAAGCCTCGTCGAAGGCGCTGTCGGTGAGGCGCCCTTCCTGGTGAGCCAAAAAGCCCAGGTTTTTCCATACCCCTCCCCGCTTGCGGAAAACACTGAAGGGAATGGAGGAAAGATCATCATTGGGAGCCTCGTCGATCGGCCGCATTCGCCCTTCCACCGACCCTTGGGCCAAGGCCAAGGCGTCCAGCTCGATCTGCGGCGTGTAGACGACCACCGAGAAGACCTTTTCCTTCCGGGCCAGGGCCCGGCCCCCCGCCTCGCGCTCGGCCACCAGGCGGATCTCCATCTGGCGGGGCTGGGCCTGCGGAGGAAGAAGCAGGGTGTCGCCCTGCACGGAAGCGATGCTATTGCTCTGCGTGTCCACGTACCAGGTGTAGTCCAGGCCGCCGGAAAGATCGGCCAGCAGGTCGCTGGCCTTGAAGGCCTTGGCCTTGTAGACGGGAACGTAGAAAGCCGTCGCGCCAATATCCAGGGGCTCGGAAAGGCCTGCGTACGGCTGAGGAGAAATCAGCTCAGACAGGGTGGAAGTGGAGACCCGCGCCAGCGCATCGAACCAGGCCATCTGCATGTGGTAGAAGCCGTTGCGCAGGGGAAGGCTGTAGGAGCTGCCCTCCAGAAGATCGATGTAAACGGCTTTGGAGGAGGAAAGATCGATGTAGGCTCCGTTCAGGCCAGGAATCTCCACCCGTTTTTGGCCGCCCCGGAACTGGGAAGAGGAAAGCCCGAAGATTTGCTCGGCCTCTTCCGGACTCTGCAGGGAACTGACCAGGGTCTGGGGCGCAAGGGCTTGGCCGTCGGCCAGAACCTGCGGGAAATTGCCCTCGGCATCGGGAGGCAGCAGCAGAACGGTGAGGTCGGCCAATCCGTTCCCCTTCTGGCTGGGCCGGTGGCCCAGCACCGAGCGCTCGATGGAAATGCCGTAGCCTTTGGCCAAAGGATTGGTGACAGGCGACCAGGTGATCTGGGCCTGATCGTTCTGGGGGAAGCTGGCGCGCAGGTGATTGACCGATTCCATGGCGAAGGGAGCCTCGCCCGCCAAAGGCAGGAGACGGACGAAAGGAACCAGGTTCACGCTTGCGGTTTCGGGCTGGGCCTGGCTCTGGGCGACCAGGTCGCGCTTCAGGTAAAGGGCAGGCCCGTCGCTGTAAACCAAGTCTCCCGACGCCATCAGCAGGGTTTCCGAATGCGAAAGGTCCTCGATCTTGGGGACGACCGGCACCGGAACCCCGGTGGCGGAATCGTAGAGGCACAGGTCCGCCTGGCAGGCGCTGGCCTTGGCTCCAGGAGAGGAGACCGAGAGCGACTTGAGGAGCGATTCCTGCTGGGCCTCCAGCTCCACGAAGGGGAGCGGTTCCTGGGCCGGCTCCGGCGCAGGAGGCAGAGGCAAGGCGGGGGATGGCAAAGGATCGGAAGGCCCAATGGGCTGATTGGCCAGCAGGTGGTTTGGGCGGGCGGCCAAAGGCGCCATGGCGTAGAGATCGGGATTCTTGGCCAGGGCCAGGGCCTCCGAATCGATCTGCTCCCTATACTGGTCCAAGGAAGCCTGCATTTCGCGGATGTCGTCCAAAAAAGTGCGCTCGGCATGCCATTTCACATCCGGCACGCCCAGATCGGCCTTCAGCTTGGAATAGTCGACCAGCGGCGCCTCCCCGATGGACCGAAGGCGCTGGCGAAGGTCCTGGAAAAGGCCTTGCACGGGGCTGTCGGAGGAGGGGGCCAGGGCAGGCTCCGCCGAAGCCAAAAGCCCGGCCGAGGCACCCTCCGCAATAGCCTTCAGGGAATCGGAGGCCTCTTGGGGATCGGCCGCAAGCAGGACTGGAGCCTGGGCAGGAGGACTGTAGCTGGTCTGGCCCGAGGGGCAGCTGCTTTTCTTCGCCAGGCACAGCTTGACCTGGTCGAAGAGCTCGTAGATGGCCAAGGGGCCCTTGGTGATGGCGTCCTTGAGCTTCACGGTGAAGAGCTGGAGCACCCCATTCACCTTCTCGTCCGAACCGAATCCGTCCAGCATCTCCAGCTTGCCGCCCAGGGGCAAGAGGATATTGATGGCATGGATCATGTCGCGGTTCTTGGCGAAGAAATCGTCCAGATCCTTCTTCCATGCGCCGGATTTCTCCTCCAGCACCAGGTTCGCCTTCTGGACCTCCTGCACGTACTTCTGGTAGGACCAGTCGATCTTGTTCTTCTCGGCCCACTCCTGCCAGGCCGCCTCCTTGTCGCGCCACTGCTGCTCGGCTGCGGCGAAAGGCTTGGCGATCTCCTGGTTCAGCTGATCGTTCTTGGATTCGACAATCTGCACGGCCTTGCCCGCCTCGCTGCGCAGGGAATCCAGGAGCTCCTGCACCTTCCCCTCGTTGATGGAGAGCTGGTCGGCGTAATGCTTCTGAACGAAGGCCGGAATGTTGTCGAGCCACTGGTTCCAGATGCCTGCGATCTCCTCGAAGGACTTGGGAATGGATTCGAAGCGCAGGCCCAGGTAGATGGCCGTTTCGATGCGGATCTGGTTGAAGCCGAAATCGAAGAGCGAGATCTTGGGCGACTCCACCTTCAGGATGTCCAAGGGGGTCAGGTAGGCCGGCCGGGCTGTGATCAGGCTGATCTGGTCGTTGAGCATCGATTCGGGAATCGGTGTGAGGGATTTCTTGGTGAGGCACCAGATGTTCAGGATCTTCTGGATGAGGGGGGCGATGACGCTGAAAGACTTGCCGATGTCCGGGAGCTTGGGCGGAGGAGGAAGGGTGGGCAGATCGAAGACCGGCAGGGGCGGCAGGGGCGGCAGCGCAGGAAGCTCCGGCAGGGCAGGGAGGATCGGCAAAGGGGGAAGCTTCAGCAGCAGGCTGGGAAGAGGGAGGTCCGGGAGGCTGATGTAGGGCAGCGGAGGAAGCGGAATCGGCTGGGGATCGATGGTCGGGATGGGAATCTCGATGTCGATGGAACCCTGGATGTTGGAAAGGTCCAGCGCCACATTGGGAATCTTGGGGAACTCGATGATGGGAATGTCCGGAATGACCAATCCCAGCATGCTCCACCACCCGAAATTGGCGTTGCGCTCGTTGGTGCAGGTGGAGCATTGCGTGTCGAAATCGATGAAGATGTCGAAAAGCTCCTTGATGTTCTTCACCACCTCCACAATGGTCAGGATCGCTTCCGCCCAGCCCACCAGCTGCTGCTGAATCGTGGCCATCCAGCCGCCCATCATCTGCGAGATCAGGTCCAGGTAGGAGGAGACGCCGCCCACATAGTCGGCCACCTGCTGCTTGTAGGCCAAAAGCTGGCGGGGGAAAGCCAGGTAGGATTGCAGCACCTCAATGTTGCTGCGCACGCTCTGGGCCACCTGGTCGTAGTCCAGAATGAAGCGCTGGCCCACCTGCTTGGCCACGCAAAGGCCGGAAGCCTTGTCCCGCTCGTCCTGAGCCAAAGCCTTCTTTTTCTCGTCCGGGTCCGGAGCGCAGCGGGCCGGGTCCTGCTGGCAAATCGCCTCCACCTTGTCCCGGATCACATCCTCGCGGTCGCCCTCGGGGCAGCTGATCGCCTGCCACCCGTCGCGAACCCGATCGAGCTCGCGGTCGTAGTGCAGCAGCCACTGCTCCAGCTCCAGCGTGTAGCCCTGGATCTCCGCCGAAGAAAGCCAGGGGATGCGCAGGGTGACCGGCTTCTGGGTCAGGTTGACCAGCGGAATGGTGCTGACCGCATCGAAAAGGCCTTGGAGAAGGTTGACGTTGTAGAGGGAGGCCTGCTGCTCCACAGCCAAATACTTGTCGAAGCGCTTCTCCCCCTCGGGCTTCCCCTTCAGGGTATCGATGCTGGCCAAGGCCTTTCCGGTCGCCGCAGGGGTTTTGGAGAGGCTGTCGGCCCAAGCCTTGAATTGCCGGGTCATCTTCTCCCCGTCGCGAACGAAAAGGTTGGAGACCTGGGGCAGGTAAAGCGTGAAGGTAGGCAGGGTCAGGAGCTTGCTGGTGATTTCCGAGGCCTGGCGGTCGGCCCAGCCGGCTAGCACACCCATGATGGAATCGAAGGGGGCGATGTGGACATTGGAGAAGGCGCGCAGGGGCGGATTGTAGCGCATGGACTGCCCCAGGTTCACGCCCAGGCTGATCTCCATTCCGCCGGCCCCCTGCTGGCTGTTGGCCGGATTCAAGTCGATGGGGATCGAAGGATTGTTGTTGAGGCTGGTGACAGCATTGTTCAGCTTGTCGATGCCACTGCTGAGCTTCTGCATCACCTTGTCCACCTGCGTTTCCACCTGCGAGCACAGGCCGCCCCACAGGGCATCGGCAGGCAAGGCGGTCACCATGCAGTTGCCGCTGGGC
>CAYUUW010000020.1:8814-21901 GCA_964448005.1 uncultured Candidatus Peribacteria bacterium | reverse complement strand
CTTATCTCAAGGCATATCCGAAAGGGCCGGCTGGAAAAACTGGTGCCTTTTTAGTTTACCCCCCTTAAGGGTAACAATTTCTCCATCATTACTAGGCAACCCCTTCGGGGCTTCCGCGAGGACAACGGAATCGCCTGTTCGCCCAGCTTGCTTCAATTCACTATCTTTTTGCAGAGATTTTAGTCCACCCCTTGGCAATGAGCGTAAAAATCAGGCTCCACCATAAGCCTGGAACTGAGAACATTGTTATTACGTTGATCCACCCCAAAGGACCGTCGAACTCAGAGAACCCTTCGCAAGCGTCAGACTTAAATAGGCCACATAATCCATAGGCCAACCTTTCTACCGCATTCATGGCCAAATCCACCGGCCCAAACAAAAGAACAGGCAAGCCTCCTATTTCTTTTAGCAAAGGAGACAGAATGAAAAGCATCTGCAAAAGAACGCCAAACAAAAAACCGAGGACAAGCAGCTTAAAGCACGCCCCCTTTTCCATCACAGGAAAATTCATACTAGTAAAATGAATTAATCCTTCCCTATCTCGCGCCTTGGAAACAGAATCGCCTGCTCACCCAGCTTGCTCCACCCTCCCGCCCCTCCCCATTGCTGCGCTTCCTCCAAAGGATCGGTCAAAAGGCCGATTTGGGCGCGGATCTTTTGCGCTGCCCCCGGAAGCAGCGGATGCAGCATCAGGGTGATGTGCCGCAGCGCCTCCAGCAGATTGCAGAGCGTGGCCACCCCCCTTTCCCGATCGGTCTTGATCGTGCTCCAGGGCTTCTCCTCCTCCAGCCGCTTGTTGGCGAAATTCACGAGCTCCCAGCAGGCCGCCACTCCCCCGTGCAGATCGTAGCCGTCCATCGCCTGCCGGTACGCGGCCCAAGCCTGCTCTGTTTTGGCCTGGCAAGCCTGCTGATGCTGGTCGAAACGGAAAGCCTCGATCGCATTGCGCGAAACCAGCGTGTGCAGGCGGTTGACCAGGTTGCCCAGGTTGTTGGCCAGATCCGAATTGTAGCGCTCCACAAAAAGACTGTCGCTGTAGTCCCCGTCTTTTCCCGTCGGAATCTCGCGCAATAGGTAGTAGCGCAAGGCGTCCACGCCATATTTTTCAGCCGTTTGGATGGGGTCCACCACATTGCCCAAGGACTTGCTCATCTTTTCGCCATTGTGCGTGACAAAGCCGTGAATGAGGATGCTTTTCGGCAAATCGATCTCGGCGGAAAGGAGCATTCCGATCCACACGCCGGCATGGAAGCGCACAATGTCCTTGCCGATGACATGCACTTGGGCCGGCCAGTATTTTTGGAACAAAGGACCGTCATTCGCATAATCGAGAGCCGAAATGTAGTTGGTGAGGGCGTCGCACCACACGTACATCACATGGCTTGGGTCGCCAGGCACATCGATGCCCCAGGGCAAAACGGAACGAGGGCGGGAAAAGCTCACATCGTGCAGCCCTTCCTTGGCCATGTTCAGGAATTCGGCTTGGCGGGATTCAGGAATGAGCCGCAGCGTGCCGCCTTCGATCAGCTCCACGATCCGTTGGCTGTATTTGGAAAGACGGAAGAAATAATTGGCTTCTTTAGCCAATTGAGGCGCTTTTTTGTGGATGGGGCAAAGGCCGCTCTCCAGCTCCGTTTCCTTCAAAAAAAGCTCGCAGCCTTCGCAGTACAGGCCCTCATATTCCTTCAGGGTGATGTCGCCCCGCTCCTCCAGCTTCCTCCAAAGCTTCTGGGCCGCCGGCCAATGGCGCTCCCGATCGGTGGTCTGAATGAAGTCGTCGTAGGAAAGATCGAGAATGCCCTTGAGGCGCTTGAAGATGTCGGCATTCCCCTGCACAAAAGCCAACGTATCCACCCCTGCCGCCTTGGCCGTGTTGTAGTTCTTGATCCCGTGCTCATCGGTCCCCGTCACAAAATACACATCGTCCCCCGCCAGGCGGCGGTAGCGGGCAATCGCATCGGCTTCTATCAATTCCAGCGCGAAGCCCAGGTGCGGCCCGGCGTTGGTGTAGGCGATGGCAGTGGTGAGGTAGAAGGGTTTTTTCGAAGTCATTTTTGGTGATTTTTGGCTTCCACAGAGTACATTTTTTGGTTGGGGATGTCTAATTTTTAGGAGCCTTAGGATTGTTAGGAGGATTGGGGCACCCCTAATTCCTTCACCATCTTTTTATATTCATGCAACTAATAATCCTTGCATAGTTTTTATTGTTTGATATAATGACAAGATTTGATCACATCGAATCAAAAAGCAAAAACAAACAGCGGCTCATTCCTCCGGGCCCAAGCCCTAGCGCCCAAGCCCTAGCGCCCATGGCCCGGAGCAAGAGCTTTCGATCCTTAACACCTTCGCCCGCAAAGCCATGAAGAAGGCTCCATTCCTGAATGGACCCCCTCCTAGGCTTTATGATGAAGCTTGGCCTGACTAGCCACCGCTCCACCCCCTTTTGCTCTGCTTTCGAAACAAACACAAAAACAAATAGAAAGCGCTATAGAGCTCGTCTTGGAAGGACGAAAACAACCACCAAAGTACAGCTTGGGATTTAGTTTCGACTGGTCGCCGAAACGGGTTTGGCTCTGAGCAGCGCTCGACATACATAAAAAATGCCGCACGCCCTGCTTCAATCGGAGCCGAACAAGAACGCCTCTCCCTTCATTGGGAGGGGCTTTTTTGTTTGTTTCCAGTGGCGAAACCATTTGTGGCTCCAATGGTGGTCCAATTGTAGGGCTTTTCCCCATTGATGAAACCACAATTGGATCCACAATGGGGCCCACAATTGGAATTTAGATTGGATCTCAGTTCGTGGCCCTGAAGATCAGATCGATGATGTTGGTGACGGCCGCGTAGGCCAAAATCACCGCCAGCAAGCCCATGATGGCATACTGGATCAGCTTTTTGGCCTGGTCCACCTGGTCATCCTTGCCCAGGGAGGTGACATACATCACCCCGCCGATCACCAGGATCAGCACGGCCACCGAGCCTGAGGCATAGAGCAGCAGATTGGTGAGGAACTGGAGCACTTCGATCACTCGCCCTTCGGCCGAAATATCGCCCGCGCTCGGGGCCGGAAGATTGTCCGGCTGGAAGACCTGCTGGCGGAAATCGTCCAGGCCCAATCCCCAGGCCGTTCTGGCGCGCAAGGGAAGAAGCAGAAGGAAGCCGAGGAAGGCAAGAATGGGTTTTCTCATTTTAGGCAAAATAAGGAAGCGAGCCTCAAAGGGGTCAGACGAAGCGGAAGAAATCGATCTGGGTGATGGCCTTGACGATGGCAAAGGCCAAGGTCACAAAAACAAAGCCAATCAGGGTGTAGTAGGAGATCCGCTTGGCCTTCTCCAGCCGCTCGTCGTCGCCGAAAGCCAGCACCAGCATCACCCCGGCCACCACGAAGGCCACAAAGACGGCCAGCCAGGCGAAGCGGAAAAGCTGGCGGATCAGCTGCGGAATGAAATCTTCCACCAGGTCCCCTTCCGGAAGCTTTTCATCCGGCTTCACGGCCCCCAGCAGGATGCGGTTGGCGTCGCCCATCAGGTCCTGAACCTTCTTCTGCTGCAGGCGGAACTCCTCGTCGGCGGAGACCAGGGCGGGTGTATTGCCTATAGGCTCTTGGACGCTCACATGCTCCGCAGGGCTCATCTCGAGCCATTTATCCAGCTGCTTTCCCAAGGCTTCGATCCTGTCCAAAGCCTGCAGTCGGCGGGAATCGTTTCGGGGAATGTTCTTCACCCGGGCCTTCAAGGCCTCCAGGCTGAAGCCAGCTTCGTCCTGGTAAGACTGCATCGCCTGAATGGTCAGTTCCACCTGGCTTTCGGTCAGCGCATCGGAATCATCCTGGGCCACGGTAATTCCCGGAAGAGAAAGGGCCAAAAAAGCGAGGAGAGCGAAGGCGGTTCTTTTGAGGATATTCATGGGTTTTCAGCTAAGCTGGATGCTGGTGACGATACGGACAATGCCGTAGGCAGTGAGGGAAAGGATAAGCCCCAAGGCGGCATACATGATGGTTCTGCGGGCCTTGTCGTGCTTGTCGGTGTCTCCGTAGGCCGTCAGGTACTGGTAGCCGCCCAGCACGATCGCCCCCACCGAGAGCGCCATGGCCAGGCCGATGGCGTAGTCGATGAGGAAAGGGATGATCTTGGAGAAGATGAGGCTCGATTGGATGTCGGTGGCTTGGCTGTTGCCTCCAGGCAGGATCTCGCTGCCCACGGGGGGCGAGATGAGGGTGTTCCTGCCGGGCAGATTGCTGATGTCCAGAATCTCGTCCATAGAATCAGAAGGTGAAGAAGGTGGGGTTGATGGTGTACAGGATGACCGAGGCCAGGAACCAGACCGCCATGCCGATCAGGGCCTTGACGATGCGGTCCTTCCCCTTGCCGAACTGCTCGGAGTTGCCATTGGAGGTGATCATCTCGACTCCTCCGAAAATGGTCACAAAGATCACCAGAGCCAGGATGAGGCCGGAAAGGTAATTGTAGACCACGCCCAAATAGCTGTAGAGCAGGGTGAAAGGGCCTTGGTACTCCTTACCCTCCTCGTAGGACAAAAGGGCCTGGAAAGGGCCTTCCTGGAGGGGGCGGACCAGGAACTCCCCTCCCCACAGCTCGTAGATGCAAATCTCCTTCTCCGCATCCTCAGCTCCTCCTGATCCCCCGGCAGGAGCCGGGCCCTCCGAAGAGCCGCCGGTCTGGGCTTCGGTGGGGGCCAGCTTGGTGCCGCAGGTCTTCTTGTACAGGTCGTAGTTGGGCTGCCCGCCAATGGGCTCGGTCAGGAACAGGCAATTGAGCGGGTGGTAACCTTCCGGGTTGCTGAAGCATTCGTTGGGGCTCTTGGCGCACTTGGGGAATTTCGCGTAAGGAGTGCCGCTTACGCTTGCGTCCTGGCAGACCCCCTTGAAGCTGGCCTCGGAAGTGGGCAGTCCCCCCTTCTCTTTCCCGGCTTCACCCGGCGCCTGCTGGCTGGCTGCTGGGGGAGCCGCATTAGGCGATGGAAGGTCTTGGGCCCATGCCGAAGGAACGGACACAAAGGCTGAAAAGAGAAAGAAAGCCCCGACAAGAGGTCTGAATCTATCCATAGATGCTTTTTACAAGGAGCTGAACGGCGTTGACCAGGATGTAGGCGCCCAAAGTGACCGCCAGGCCTATCGCCGAATAGCGGATGTAGTCCACGCCCCGCTGGTACTGGTCGCTGCCGGCCGAAGAAAGGATCAGGAAGCCGCCGTAGGTCATCACCAGGACCGAAAGGGTTCCGATGACCCCTGCCATGAAGCCCACAATGCGGGAAAGAAAGTAATTGACCCCTTGGCGGATCCAGCCCTGCTTCACTCCGCCGGTGATGCTTTTGTGGGTCACGGCGTTCACATCGAAGGTGAAGTTGGGGCTGCTGAGGTCTCCTGTGGGAACAGGAGGCTCTGCCAAGGCAGAGGAAGGCAGGCCGAACGCCCCCAGGGAGAAGGCAAGGGCAATGAACCATGCGGCGAAGAGGTTCGTTTTGGCCATCGGGTCAATCGTTAAATCCTTATATTCTAGCAAAAAAAGGCCCAAAATGCAATGATTTCGTCCTGGCCCTGTATTGATTTTCAAATTTTCACTTTTTCAGACTTATGAAAATTTGAAAACCTGAAAAGCTTATTAGCAAAATCATTCCACCTCAGAAAAGCTTTGCGGCGCCTCCAGAACCTCTATCCTTTCCGATTCCAGCTTGACCTCGCCTTCGGTGATCTTGATCACGTCCTTGTCGATCTTCGCATATTCCTTGCCGGCGTTGTTGTAGGCGTTCATGGTGGTCTTGAGGTGATTGCCCACCTTGTTCATGTGGTCAAAATAGGCATTCAGGTGGCGGCCCAGGTCCCCCACCCGCTTCTGGATCTCCACAGCTTGCCTCTCGATGGCCAAGGCGTTGAGGGATTGCATCACGGTCTGCAAGTAGGCGTAGAAGGTCATGGGCGAGACCAGGATGACCCGTTTCTTGAAGGCGTATTCGATCAGGTCCATGGTGTTGATCTCCAGCACGCCGATCTGCTGGCTCAGCAGGTTGTAGAAAACGCCGTCGGCCGGAATGAACATGAAGGCGAAATCAGTGGTCCCCTCTTCGGTCCGCACGTATTTGCTGGTCTCGTCGATGCGCTTCTTCAGGTCCGATTTGAAATCCTTCTCCAGGCGCTGCCGCTCTGATTCGACCTTCTCCTCCATGATGGAATTGTACTTCTCCAGGGAGAATTTGGCGTCGATGGGGATGATGCTTTCGCGCACGAAAATAGCGGCATCCACGGCCTCGCCGTTCTTGAAGCGGTACTGCATTTGGAAAAGCCCCGGGGGCAGCTGACGGGAGAGCATCTGCTCCAAAAAGAACTCGCCCAGAATGCCGCGCTGCTTGGGGTTTTTCAGAATGTTCTCCAGGCTCTTCATCTGCTCGGCGAAACCCACCACTTGCTTGTTGGTCTCATCCAGCTTGGTGAGCTTTTCGGTGACGCTCTTCACGCTGTCCACCGATTCCTTGATCATCTTCTGGCTGCTCTCGCCCATTTCCTTGATGATGCGCTGGCTGGTGTCGAACTGCTTCTGCAGGCTTTCGGAAAGCACATCGCGGCTCTTGCTCATCTGCTCATTCAGGCTTTTGTCCTGATCCTGGATTCGTTTCTGGATCTGGAAAAGCTGCTCCTGGAGCATCTTGAAGGCCTGGTCTTCGCCTTTGCCCTCCTTGAGCTGCCTAAGGTAATGCATCACTTGGTAGCCGATGAAGCCGATGGCGCCGAAGCCAACGAGCAGGAGAAAGATGGTGAGGTTTTGCATAGTTTTTCTGGTGAGTTGGAGGATTAATCGCCTTTCATTCCGAGCGAAGCCGAGGAATCTTTTAGAGTCTAATGATTGTTTAAGCCTTCTCTATTTGGCTCAAGCAATACCATTCCGCCGCCAAATCGATCCACGCAGGATTGAGTGATTCGATGAGGGCCACTTTCTTTTCCCGTCTCCATCGCTTCACCTGCTTCTCTCTTTCAAGGGCATCATTAACATACCTAAACTCCTCATAGTAGACCAGCTTGTGACACTTGTATTTGCTGGTGAAGCATTCATTGAAATTCGTTTTATGCTGCCAGACTCTTTGCTTCAATACATTGGTGAATCCGTTGTAAAGAATGCCGCTATGGCTAGCCATGATATACATATAAAAAATTCGGTTCATTGAGGTGGCTACTAATGTCTAGTCATTCATCCTTTCACCTGAGCGCTATCGAGCCTGCCTGTCGGCAGACAGGGAATCCCTTCTGACGCCTTGAGGGATGCCTGAAAAAGAGATTCCTCCACTACGCTGCGCTTCGGTCGGAATGAAAGGCAGAAGAATAACTCAACTTTAGTAAACATTCGTTTACCTATCAATTCATTTGTGTTGACAAGTCATTAAATAAATATAAAATTCCCCCGCCCTCCTTGGGTTAAATTGAATTGGTCTTAATCAACACAGGCGGCTGAAACATCAGCCATTGCGCGATTCGAACCACATGGGCCCAAGGCCCAAGACACGAGAGACAATGAACAACGTGCGAAACCTTTCCCTTCTCATGGTCGGCATGACCGGCCTTGCTCTTTCCTCGGTCACCAGCAGCGGTTGCATCGAGACTCCATTTTGTGAGTACTACCCGGAAAAATGCGCCAATGAAACCGGCGACACCGGTGGGAATGGTGACTCAACCGAAACCGGGGACGGCGACGGAGACCTGGGGGATGGGGACGGTGATCCGGGCGACGGGGATGGGGACTCCGGTGATGGGGACGGGGACGACTCCTTCTGCGGGGATGGAATCAAGGCGCCGTGGGAGCCCTGCGATCTGGGGGAGGACAACAGCGACAACGGAGCCTGCACCGAAGTCTGCGAGCTTGCGGAGTGCGGGGATGGCTACTTGTGGCAGGGCATGGAGCAGTGCGATGACGGCAACGACAACAATGGTGACGGGTGCAGCATCAGCTGCGAGCTCGAAGATGAGCCCCAAGATCCAGAGTGCCCTTTCTACATGGAGCTCAGCGACGTCCATCTCGATTGCAGCATCAGCGATGGCAGCTGCTTCGCCGGCTATCCCGAGCCCTACACGCTGAAGTGGCACATGGAGGTCCAGCCCGAAGGATTCTTCCAGGCTGCGCTCTACTACGCCCTGCTGAAGTTCTATTCGGGCGAGGCGTTCCAAGTGGAGTGCATGGTGCCGGATTGGGGGATCTACGACTGCGAGATGCCCTTGATGGCCCCCGATGCTCCAGGGATGCAAAGTCCGCTGCTCCTCTCCGGTCTCGTGGGTGAATGCATCTACGGCCAGGTCGAGGTGCCAATGAATTTCGGGCCCATGCCCGACCCCGGCGACGGGAAGCTCCTCGAAATCGGAGGCTAAGCAAACACCTGGGCTGAGCTCGCTCGCCCAAACCAAGGAGGAAAAGGCCGTTCTCACGAGCGGCCTTTTTCCATGCGCTTCCGCAAATCAGAAGGCTTGCCAATCCATCGCCGGATCCTTCCAGCCAGGATTGACAGAGCAAAGGAGGGTGCGTCCCTGTTTTCATCCCGAGAGCCTGCCCTGAGCGCAGCAGGACGGAGCCGAATGGGCACTCGAGGGATCCCTCCACTTCGGTCGGGATGGAAAACAAAAAAGCGGCAAGATGCAAAAAAAAGTCATTATAGTAAACTTTTGTTTACCTAAAAGACGAATATATTGACAAAATAATATTTTTAATTATAATACAAAAAATTTATTTAAAATTATGGCACGAGAAGTCACTCACGAAATAATAGAGGAAAAGGATGAACCTTTTTATACTTTGAGACCTCTGAGAGGAACTCCAGATCGTGCTTTAGTTTTTGTCTGGGGCCAGCATGGGAATGAGCTAATGGGTCATGGAGTAGGCAATAAAATAGCCACCCTATTGAAACGATTTCTTGTTCACGGAAGAAATGATAACGACCTTCCAGATGCTGCTAACCTTCAAAATCTGGAGGTAGTTATGGTTCCAGGATTTAACACCCCCGGACTTGCAAATGGATCTCGTTGTTGGGAGGCGAGCTTAAGTAAAGTAGGGAGTAATAATCCTGATCCCAATCGTAGCTGGATTAGAGGTGCAGAATCATATTTATATTCAGGTAGTATTGTAGAGATTCCTAAGGAACTTCAAAGAAAAAGGGATAGCATTATTCAAGTATTAGATGATTTAAAAAGGAGATCACTTAATGTAAGTGTGGTCGATGTTCATGGTTTCTCTAATGGAAAAGGATTAGAGGAAATAGAAGCGATTTTATTTGCAAAGAGTGAAAATCGAATACTCTCATCAGGGGTAGATATACCTGATTCTAAAGATACCGCTTCAGTTCTTGGGGGACCCCACCACTCAGGAACATTGCACAATTTTGCTTCAGAACTTGGCTTTAAACCCTTTACGCTTGAATGCAATGAAAATCTTGCCCCTCCTCGGGTTCAGGCAGCTATAATTCATTTTGTCAGAAGGATGCTTGAAAGCAAGATTGCTGCTTAATGAAAGTTCACATAAGCACTACACTTCCGCCACATCACAGATCTTATTAAACGGACAGAACTGACACAAAGGGTGGCCCAGCGTTAGCCCTCGGATCCCTCCACCCCGCCTCCCGCCCTTGCCTACTGGGCGGGGTTCCGGTCGGGAGGAAAAACAAAAAAAGCATCAAAATGCTAAGACAGAAGTACTATAGTAAACATTTGTTTATTTTTCAAAGTGAAACCATAAAAATTATTTATCCCCTCTCTTTGTATTCAATATAATTTTTAAGGAAAAATCTTCCTTTAGGAGTCATTTCAATGACATTTGTATCCCCATCTTTAAATCTTATGAAAGCGTTTAAATCCAAATAAGTGAGTACCTCTTTTGGCATGTTTGAAAGATGCAATCTGCCCTGATGATTATATATTGATTCTTTCATTTGTTTCATTGCAATATCCAAGGATTCATTATTATTAATCAAATAAGTCAGCTCAGAATTCCATTTATCTTCATCGGTCAAATTTTGCTTTATTTCTTCGACTTCTTTTTTAGTTTCAAGTTTTTCTTTTTGGGCTCCGAGTAGATCTTTTTCTTCCTTTTCCAATTCCATTTGTCTTTTTAGGGCATCCTTCTTTTTTCTTTTTACATGCTCCCCATGCTTATTATCAAAAAAATAGTCCAGCCAAGGTAGAGGTTTCCACAAAATAGCACATACAGAAAACAGAGGAAGAATAAGAAAATCTCGCCAAGTTGAAAATGAAAACCAGCTATAAAAACAATCAAGGTACTCTATCTTCAAAAGACCATACTTTTCCATAATCAAATCCTGATCAACAAAAAAAGTGATGTACAAAAAATCCCAATTCCATACACACCAAGCAATAATAAAGGTGCCATACATTACATTTCCCAGACGTTCTTTTGCCATTTGTTTAGTTGAATCCCAAAATTTTTCTATGGTCATTTTAAAAGGTTAATTTATATCTCCGCCGCATCGCAGATCTTGTTGTAGGGGCAGTACCCGCACACGAACTTGTTCGGCGTGGGAGCAAAGTCGGATGCATTGATGGCGTCCGCCGTTTGGACAATCTTCTCCTTCAGCTTCTCCAGCTTCTTCGGCTCCGGCACGGTGGAGACCTTCACATCGTCGTCCAGGAAGTACAGGGTGAGCCTGCCGGCCTTGTGGCCCAGGCTCTGCTCCGCGGCCAAGGCGTAGATCATCAGCTGCTGGTCGTTGTCGACCTCCTTCTGGCTTTTGGACTTGCCCGTTTTGTAGTCGATGATCTCCAGCGTGCCATCGGGCAAGCGATCGGCCCGATCCAGGCGGCCGCTGAGCACGTAATCCCCCACCTTCAGCTTGAAGCCTTTTTCCAGATACACCACCCGCTCCACGCCGTCCTTGAAGCGCTCGTAGAAGGCCGTAAGGATCTCCGCGCCCCGCTTTTTTCGCGCATCCCGGTGGGCCCGGCTCTCGTAGCCGGCATCGATCCACTTCTCCTCGTAGAGCTTCAGCAGCGCCTCCAAGGAAAGGTCCGGCTGGTGCTCCTGGAACAGAGTGGCCTGCCGAGACGAATCGACCCGCTGGTAAAAATCCTGCAGTGTGTTGTGCAGCGTGGAGCCGAAGCTGGCGGCGCCGTTTTGGGGAACGGGGATCTTCAGAAGGTATCCGTACTGGTACTTTCGCGGGCAGTCCTCGAACGTGCTCAGCTGGCTGTGGCTGAAGCGGGTGAGCCGCTCATGGGCGCCGGGCAAAGGGTTGGCTTCCGGCTTCGGTTCAGGCTTGAGGAATTTTTCGACCCCGTCCGCGCTGCGTTCCACAAAAGAGACCTCCGCCTCGTCCGCCACCTCGGCGAGGAAAATGGAGCGTTTCTTGGCCCGAGGGTTCTTCGCGTCGCTGGCGCCGTAGAAATCGGCATGGAGCAAATGCAGCTGGCGCTTGGCCCGGGTGATGGCCACGTAAAAGAGCCGCCGCTCTTCCTGAAGGTGGAAATCCCCTTCCGTGGGCAGCTCCCCAACCAGTTCCGGAGGCAGCGGAATGCCGCTGTCCCGGTCGTCCCCCGGGAAGCGCCGGGCCACCAGGCTGGGCACGAAAACCGTGTCGAATTCGAGCCCTTTGGCGGCATGGATGGTGCTGATCTGCACGCCGTCGACCCCCTCCAGCTCGAACTTGGCGGAAGGATTCTCTCCCGCTTCCTGCGCCAGGTCCAAATAAGCCACGAAATCGGCGACGGTCTTTTCCGAGTGGTCCTGCTCGAAACGATGGATCTTCCGGAAGAAGCTGGCGCTGTTCACGATCTTCTCCTCCGCCTCGATGGTGCCCTTGGCCAGCAGCGTCTCGTAGAGCTTCACCTCCTGCGTGAAGCGGTACAGGGTTTCGCCGGCACTGTGCTGCTTGGAATGCTCGATGAGATCCTGAAGCAGGCGAAAGGCCGAAGCGCTCGAGGGGCTTTTTTGGAGCTGCCTCCACAGGCTGTTGTAGGCCTTTTTGGCCTGCTGGATCAGATCCACGATGGTGGCCATGGGCAAGGCGAAGCACTCCATGCGCAGCACGCGGAAAAGGCTAATGTCGTCCGTCGGATTGGCCATCACCCGGAGCAGGGCCATCAGGTCCATCACCTCTTCCTTGCTGTACAGGCCCTTTTCCGACAGGAACTGGTAAGGGATGTTGCGGCCGCGGAAAGCTTCCACGAAAGGAAGGGCATAGCGATTGGCGCGGCAGAGGATGGCGATTTGGGAAAGGGGCACTCCCTCCTGGGAGGCCTTCTGGATCTGCTCCAGGACGTATTCCGCCTCCTGGTCGGCCGTGGAGCAGTGCACCAGGCGCACCGAATCCTTCTCGCCGGGAATCTGCCCTGTGAGCTTTTTGCTGAGGCCTGCCTTCACCTCCAGGCGGTCGGGGTTGTTCTTCTGGATGGAGGCGTAAGCGAAATCGAGGATCGCCTGGCTGCTCCGGTAGTTCTGGGTGAGCACGGCCTTTTTCAGGTCAGGGTACTTCTGCTCGAACTGGAGGATGTTGGAGATGGCGGCCCCCCGGAATTTGTAGATGGATTGGTCGTCGTCCCCCACCACCATCAGGTTGCGGTGGCCCGAGGCCGGCTGGTCGACGATGTGGTTCTGGGCGATGTTGGTGTCCTGGTACTCGTCCACCAGGAGGTAGCGGTATTTGCCCTGCAGATGCCTCAGGATGTTCGGACGCTCCCGCAGCAGGCGAATGACCTGGTACTGCAGCCCTGAGAAATCGATGAAATTCTCCTGGTGAAGAAGCGCTTCGTAGCGGGCGTAGGCTCCGGCCAATTCCAAAAGCCGCTTGGCCTCAAGCTTCTCCTCCTCGGTTTGGGCCTGGGCCTGCCAGGCCTGGGCGACTTTCAGGTAATCCTGGGGCGAAGCCATTTCCTCCTTCAGCTTGGAGAAATGCTGGAGCAGGGCGTCGATGAACTTGTTGGGATTGCCCAAAGGGCGGTAGTAGTCCAGCTCGAAATCGAAAAGGCGGTCCTTCATGAATTTCCACTGGCTCACGCCCTCCAGCAGGCGAAAGCCTGGGCTCAGCCCAATGTCCATGCCGTATTGGCGCAGGAGCTTTTCGCAGAAGGCGTGGAAGGTGTGCACCGCCA
>CAYUUW010000020.1:5518-8804 GCA_964448005.1 uncultured Candidatus Peribacteria bacterium | reverse complement strand
GGGGGAGGCGCTCATCGAGCCTCGCCTCCATCTCCCCGGCAGCCTTTTCGGTGAAGGTGAGGGCCAGGACCTGGTCGATGCGGCAGAGCTTTTGCTCCAGCAGGCGAGCGATGCGCTCGGTGATGACCCGGGTCTTGCCCGTGCCTGCGCCGGCAATCACGAGCATGGGGCCTTGGTTGTGGGCGATGGCCGATTGCTGTTCGGGGTTTGCTTGCATGAAGCCATTATAGCCTACAGGCTTTGGGCCCACGAGGGATTTTTGCGCACGTTGAAAAGGCCGCTCTTGCCCCGCTTGCGCAGGGGTTGAGCGGCCAGTCCATCAGGGATCATCCGCCGAAGAGGCGGACGGAAATCAGCATCCGCCCGGAGGAGAGGAAAAAGAGCATGAATTCAGACATGCGTCAGCATCGCTCTTGTTCCCATCGTCGCACTGCTCGCCATTGTTGACGACGCCGTTGCCGCAGGTGCTCAGGGGACTGCAGCACAGGGCATTGACCTGGACGTTCGGAGAAGCCTGGAAGAAGCAGCCTGAAACGTCGCTTTCGCAAGCCGGAGCAGAGCTGTCCATCTGGCACTGGAACGGCGGATCCGAATCCAGAGAGTCCTGACCCAGGTAGCCCAGCGTGAATTGCTGGGCGCCCATATCGCAGTAGATTTCACCTGCGATCAGCTCGCCAGGACCCGTAAAGAGGTTCCAATCGGCATTCCGAGCGATGTACTGGGGATAGCTGCACAAGCCCCAGTCCTTGGGGCACAGGGTCTCCAGATCCTGCTCGCAGGTCACGCCGTTGCCGCAGACCATCATGGTTTGGCTGGGCGCCATTCCGCTCGAAACCGCCCCGTTGCGACACGTGGGCGTCTCGACGCAGTTCCAATAGCATCCATCGGCGTTGTTGGTGTTGGCGTCGTCGCACTCCTCCATGCCCAGCCAGGTGTGGCCGTCGCCGCAGGTGGCGTTCTGGCAAGCAACGCAGCTATCGTTGCTGCTGTTGTTCTGGTCATCGCAGTCCTCTTCCGGACCGGCTCCGCTTGTTTTGAGGATGCCGTCCCCGCAGGTGGCTGGGGTGCAGCTGCTGAGGCAAACATCCGAGTCCACCAAATTCCCGTCGTCGCACCCTTCCACGCCCAAACGAAGGAAGCCGTCGCCGCAGCTGGGCGCGGCGCAGGTAGTCAGGCAGCTATCGAGATTGCTGCTGTTGTTGTCGTCGCAATCCTCGAATCCCGCATGAACGAAGCCGTCGCCGCAAGCGGCGGCCTGGCAGGTGCCCAGGCAGGCATCGCTGTCGATGCCGTTCCCGTCGTCGCAGTCTTCGCCTTGCTCCAGGATGTTGTTTCCGCAGGAGGGCAGAGCGCAGTCCTGGCTGCAGCCGTCGTTCTGGACGGCATTGCCGTCGTCGCAATCCTCGAATCCCGCATGAATAAAGCCGTCTCCGCAAGTGGCAGGAGTGCAGTTGTTCAGGCAGTCATCAGTGAGGTCGGCATTCCCGTCGTCGCAGTCCTCGAATCCCGCATGAATAAAGCCGTCTCCGCAAGTGGAGGCGGCGCAAGTCTTTAGGCAGGAGTCATGATCGAAATCATTCCCATCGTCGCAGGTTTCGCCTAGCTCCACGATGCCATTGCCGCAGCTGGGCAGGGTGCAGTCCTGGCTGCAGCCGTCGTTCTGGACGGCGTTGCCATCGTCGCAGTCCTCCATGCCGGCCCACACAATGCTGTCGCCGCAGGTGGCGGCTTGGCAGGTGCTCAAGCACTCATCGGTGTCGAGCTCATCTCCGTCATCGCAATCTTCCTCGCCAGCCCAGATGAAGCCGTCGCCGCAGGCCGGCAAGGCGCAAAGGCTGGTGCAGCCGTCGACATTTTCGGCGTTGCCGTCGTCGCAGGCTTCGCCCAGCTCCAAGTTGCCATTGCCGCAAAGCGGCAAGGTGCAGTCCATGCTGCACCCGTCGTTCTGGACATGGTTCCCGTCGTCGCAGCCTTCCGCTCCGGCATGAACGACGCCGTCGCCGCAAGTCGCGTTGACGCAGCTGTTCAGGCAGGCATCAGCGGAATCGCTGTTGCCGTCGTCGCAGTCCTCTTCGCCGATCCAAACGACGCCGTCGCCGCAGGCCGGCAAGGCGCAAAGGCTGGTGCAGCCATCGTTGGGGATGAGGTTCCCGTCGTCGCAGGCTTCGCCCTGCTCCACCAGGCCATTGCCGCAAAGCGGCAAGGTGCAATCCTGGCTGCAGCCATCGTTGTCGACATGGTTCCCGTCGTCGCAGCCTTCCGCTCCGGCATGAACGACGCCGTCGCCGCAAGTCGCGTTGACGCAGCTGTTCAGGCAGGCATCAGCGGAATCGCTGTTGCCGTCGTCGCACTCCTCGCTGGGGTCGACGTTGCCGTCGCCGCAGGCGGGAGGAGTCTCATCTCCGTCGCCGTCACCGTCGCCGGTCGTTTCGGTCGCTCCGTCGTCGGTGGTCGTGTCAGTCTCGGTGTCCGACTCGGATCCCAGATAGGTCTCGGTGCCGGTATCGGTGCTATCGCCATTGGCGATGGGCACCGTGTCATCCGCGCAACCAGCCAGGAATAGGCAGGCTGCGGCAAAAAGGTTGGTGATTGTCCCGTGGGGTACTCGTTTTTTCTTCATCGTTCTACTCTCCTTGTTCGCTGAAAAAGAAATTGTCTTAGTGGTTTTCTGTGAGCGCAAAAAGCAGGGCTCAAATCAGCGTTTTGATTCTTCAGATTTTTCAGGTTTTCAGGACATGAAAAATTGGAAAACTGAAAAATCAATCTCTTGAAGGTTGAGTCGTCTTTTTGCGCCCGCAGAACGCAATCGCTGATGATCCCGATGGTGCTAAAGAGATCAGTGAGACCTCTGCGCCATAGGGAAGTGGAGGGCAAGGTTTCACGAAGACCATTCGGTCTTAGCGTTTGAGATTTTAGGATGTTTTCTATTTTTATGCAAGCTTTTTTCGCGGAATTCAAGGCAAATTGAAAAGGCCAGTCGTCCGTTCTTCTGCTCCGATGTCTGTCGGAGGAGAAGTGGTGCGAGTGGCCTTTCATCGGGAATCCTAACCAATGGGAACGTACTGTTCGCAGGCAGTGTCGAAAACCCCGAGCCCTTCAAAGAAGAAGCTGGAGAAATCCTCCACGCACAGGGTACCAGGCACGTGGTGCTTGAACGGAGCAGAGAAAGCCTCGATGTGCGGCTGCTCTTGGGCATCGGGTGGGCAGAACTGGCCGTTGGTCAGGGTGACCAGGACCACGTTGTTCTCGCCCCCTGCTGCCCCGATGATCTGGTTGGCCCTGGAGG
>CAYUUW010000020.1:0-5508 GCA_964448005.1 uncultured Candidatus Peribacteria bacterium | reverse complement strand
CTCAGCGGTCACCAGAACAATGACCAAAAGAGCGTTGTCGCGCCGGAAGCCCGCATTGCATCCCTCAGCCTGATCCGTGAGAGCGCTGAGCATGGCTCCCGTTTGAGCCTCGTCATCGCTTCCGTTGGTTCCCACCCGAGCGGTACAGCCGAAGAGCTCAGGGTAGAGGTCGGGGGAGGTGTAGTCGGGAATGTAGCGCCTGCTCCCGACAGAGAGACACTCCCCTTCGACGAAGGGGGTGTTGACCACTCCTGCTCCCAAAGTCAGGTCGCACTCCTCGAGGTACATGTTGTTGGGATCGCAGAGATTCTGACCTTCGACCTCGCAGGAGGCAGCAGCGCCAGCGCAATTGCCTTCGCAAGCCCACTTGTCGTCGGTGTCGACGACCATGACCTGAAGCCCTTCTTCGACCCCCTCGACGTCACCCAAAGCCTCGGCGATAAAGCCAATGCTGGAGACAAGCGCGCCTTGCTCCTCTGCCATCGAACTGGAGTTGTCGATGACAAAGAGGAGATCGACGCCCTCGCAGCCCCCTTCGAAGATGTTCTCGTTCCCCGTCTCGGTCCCACCGTCTTCCGTCTCCTGACTCATGTCCGGAGTTCCGCTTCCGCCACCGGTTTCGTCTGGACTGTAGGTTTCGCTACCGCTGCCACTCAAGGTGGTGATGCCCGAGTCGGTGAAGGTGCTCCCCTTCCCGCCATCAGCTTCCCCACTGGCGCAGCCAACGCTCATCGCCAAAGCGATCAGGCCGGTGAAGGTGAAGGCCAGGGCATTCTCGCTTCCTTTGTTCTCGTTCTGCATTTCTTCGTCTCCGCTTTCCGAGGCCTTGGCCTCTTCCTTCATTCATCTCATCGTTGATGTTACTGGTTGACTGTCTTGGTCAATCTTCGAACCTGGAAAAGCAAACTCAACCCAATGAAAGGAACAAGCTCATCATTGAGCTCATTTTTCCAGGTTCGTGAAGAGAAATTTATTAGGATTCCGATGCTGCTAAGGAGATCAGTGAGACCTCCGCCGTGGGATGTGGAGGGCAAGGTGTCACAAAGACCATTCGGTCTTAGCGTTTGGGATTTTAGTATATTTTATTGCTTGGCGCAAGCCTTTTCCCAGCAGGGGTGAGGCAAGTCGAAAAGGCCACTCGCGCCCCGCTTGCGCAGGGGTTGAGTGACCTTTCCGTCAGGATCGAAGCTGCCCGCAGAAGAGCGAGTTCAGAGAACATGGCCAACGCAGGTCAGCTGGCGAGAAAAAAGCAGGTCAGCGGGTTGCACTGGTTGCCCCAGCCGGACTCGCAGTCCTCCTGCTGCTGAACGACACCATCCCCGCAGTAGCCGAAGCTGTCGTCGCAGGTCAGGCTGCAGCGCTGGTCCGCAGGCACTTGCCAGTGGAAGTAGGCTTTGTTGCCGAGCCCCTGGTCGCAGCTTTCCCCCCTCGTCACGTTGATGACATTGTCCCCGCAAACCGCAACCGTGCAGTCCGTATCGCAGGCAAGGCTTTCGCCTCCGTCATCGCACTGCTCGTCCTGGGCGTGCTGAAAGCCGTCTCCGCAGACGTTGGGTTGGCACTCATGCGTGCAATCCTTCCAAGCCTTGTTGTTTGCGATTCCGTCGTCGCACCCTTCGGCACCCTGCTGGATGTACAAGTCGCCGCAGCTGGCCGCGACGCAGGTATTCAGGCAGGCATCCGTATTGCTGTTGTTGCCGTCGTCGCACTCCTCGACTCCGCCCTGCGTGAATCCATCACCGCACACGGCGTTGGCGCATGCGTTTGTGCAGGCATCGGTGCTGTCTTCGTTCCCATCGTCGCATTCTTCGTTCACGGCATGGGCAAATCCATCCCCGCAAACGTTGTGGGTGCATTCGGGCGTGCAGTTGGCCGAGGCAGCATTGCCTTCGCCATTGTCGCACTCTTCGCCTTGCTCGGCGTCGACATGTCCGTCGCCGCAGTAGGGAGCGTTGGATCCGTCATCGGCGCTGGTGGCGGAGCTGTCTCCATCGCCATCTCCGTCACCGGAGTCGCCGTCGCCGCCTTCCGCAGAATCGCGCTCGCAGTCACACCAATGCCCCTATCCGCTATCTGCGGAGTCGCGATCTCCATTGCAGGTTCCCAAATCCGGGTTGCTTCCGGCAGAGTCCATTCCGGCCTCGTGGCCTTGATGGCCGTCGCCGTCCCCATCTCCGTCGCCGGAGGAGGGGCCAAAGGGACTCTCGGACCGACCGGCATCGAGTCCGGCATCGTCGCCGCAGCCGCCCAAGGCCATCATGCCGGCAAAGGTGGCAGTTAGAATCGTGATTCCATTGGTCTTTCGCATGTCTTCTTTCCGCTTTCCGAGGCCTAAGCCTCTGCTTTCGCTCATCTCATCGTTGCTGTTTCTGGATCGCTGGGATTATTCTATTTTTCGGCGAGCGCAAAAAGCACAGCCCAAATTAGCCTTTTGACTTTTCAAATTTTCAGGGCATGAAAAATTGAAAACTTGAAAAAAATCAATTGTATGAAGATTGGGTCACGCTTTTTGCGCTCGCGCATTGTCTTTCGATCCCGACGGTGCTAAAGAGATCAGCGAGACCTCTGCCATGAGATTGGAGGGCAAGGAACCGCATGGAACTTTCCAAGGCAACTATACAGAAGAAAAAGAATTGGTCAATCCCTCCTTTCAAAAGCCCTTCCGCCACCATGGCGGAAGGGCTTCAAGATAAAATTTGAAAAAGTTAAGCCTTGGCAGATTCCTCCGCCTCCTTTTTCTTCTTGGGATTTGATTCTTCCGCAGAAGCCTCCTCCGCCTCCGCAGCGGCCTTGGCCGCAGCCTTCGCATTGGCCTTCAGGCTCAAGCCAATGCGATGCTCGTCGCGATCGATATTGATGATCAGCGCTTCCACCTCCTCGCCAATGGTCAGATGCTCGGAAGGGTCCTCCACCTTCTGGTGGGAGATCTCCGAAAGATGGATCAGGCCATTGATGTCATCCTCCAATTGCACAAAAGCCCCGAAAGGAGAGAAGCGAATGATTTTTCCTCTCACCTTGGAGCCGATGGGGTACTTGTCCTCAATCACTCTCCAGGGATCCTCCACCAGCCTCTTCATGCTGAGCGAAAGCTTGTCGCCATCGATTCCGATGATCTGGACCTCCACCTTGTCCCCCACTTTGGCATGGTCTTCCGGGTGCCTCACATGGCCCCAGGCCATTTCAGAGATATGCACCAGTCCCTCCAGCCCGTCGAAGGTGACGAAGACGCCGAATTTCACCACACCGCTCACCCTGCCCTCCACGCGCGAGCCGATGGCCAAGGCCTTGAGCTTCTTCTGCGCATCGGCCTGCATGCCGGCCTTCTCCGAAAGAATCACTTTGCCTACCGAACGGTCGAGGTTGATGATCTTGACGCTCAGCTTCTTTCCTACCAGCTCCTGCAGGCGGGAAAGGATCTTGGCGGCATTGGCGTTCTCCACGCGGGGATAATGCACGGGAGCCAGCTGCGAAACGGGAATGAAGCCCTTGATTCCGTCGGCGTCGATCAGCAGGCCGCCCTTGTTGGCATCGCTCACGGTGATCTCCAAGGCATCCCCCTTCTTGTAGGCTTCCTCAAAGCGATCCCAGCGGGTGAACTGGGCGGCTTTCTTGAGAGAGAGCACCACCATGCCGTCTTCGTTCTCCTCCTCCACCACCACGGCCTTCACCTCGTCGCCCTCCTTCAAATCGGCCAGGGTGCCTGCGCTGTCGTGCGTTTCGCGGCCGGAGACCACGCCTACCGTCACGCCGTTCAGGTCGACCACCAGGCGGTTCTTGGAAACGCTGATGACCACGCCGCTGACCACGCTGCCCAGCTGAGGGCGGGAATAGCCCATGGAAGCCTTCAGCAGGTCTTCCATAGTCACTTGGGGATCTATGATTTTAAACATAAGCAAATGGGGGCAGAAGATTAAGGTTAGGAGCAGCGGAATAGCCCTTCTGCCAACGGCGGATTCCGAAACTGCGCCGGAATTCTACAGCCAAGGCCAAGTGGGGTCAATGTTTTTTGTGGGGATTATTGGGAGCCTTGGGAGAGTTGCGATTATTGGGATTATTGCGATTATTGCGATTATTGGGATTATTGGGATTATTGGGATTATTGGGATTATGGGGATTATGGGGAGCCCATACCAACCGTCATTCCGTGCCCCGACACGGAATCCATGCATTTTTCATATGCCTTATTTCATCCCGAGCGAAGCCTAACCTACCTGCCGGCAGGCAGAGCCTTTTTTGTAAACTGGACATTGGAAATTGGAAACTGGAAATTCGTCATTCCGCTCAATTGGCCATCCGCAATACCCCAGCCTCCATCTGATACATGGCCAGGCTCGACGGCGAGGCTCCCTTCAGGAATTCCGCATGGGTGGTGCTAATGAAGGCTTGGCAGCCGCCGATGGCGGAAAAAAGATCAGCCTGCCGCTGCTCGTCGAGCTCGCTGAACACATCATCCAGCAACAGGACAGGCTTCTCCCCGCAGGCCTCCTCCATCAGCTCCATTTCGCTGAACTTGAGGGCCAGAATCAGGCTGCGCCATTCGCCGCGGGAGGCAAAATCGGCCATGTCATGCCCGTCCATGAAGAAAGCCACATCATCGCGGTGCGGCCCGGCATGGGTTTGGCCGAAGGCAAGGTCCCGGGCAAGCCCCTCCCGCAGGAGCTTCCGGAAAGCCTCCTCCCCCTCCCCAGGCTGAAGCTTGCTGGAATAGCGGATGACGATTTCGGCTTTCTGGCGGGAAAGGGAATGGTAGTGGCGCTCTATGGCGGGGGCCAGCCGAGCAATGGCGGCGAAGCGCTGGGCAATGATCCTGGCGCCGGATTGGGCGAGGGCCTGATCCCACGCCTCCAGCTCGGCCTCCTTGGCCTCCCCTTGGCGGATGCGCTTGAGCAGAGCGTTGCGCTGGGCCTTGGCCTGCCGGTAGCGCGAAAGGTCGGCCAGATTGCGGCTGTCCAGCTGGCTGAGCAGCACATCGAGGTAGCGGCGGCGCAATGCCGGAGCAAAGGCCATCTGCGAAAGATCGTCCGGAGAAAAGAAGACGACCTTGAGCGTCCCGACAAAATCCAAGGCCCCCTTCTTGGTGCCATTGATCTTGAGGCTCTTGGCCAGTGGCTCTTTGGCCAGGATGAATTCCAGGCTCTTTTGCCCCTGCAAGGATTCGGCGTGGGCCTGGATGCGGCAAAAATCCTGCCCGAAGCCGACCAATTGGCTCTGGTCGCTGCTGCGGAAGGATTTGGAGAGGGCGCAGAGGTAGATCGCTTCCAGGAGATTGGTTTTCCCTTCGCCGTTGCGCCCCACCAAAGCAATGGTGGAGCCTTGCGCCGTGAAATCAAGCGACAGGGGCGCCAGATTGCGGAAGCCTTTGATGTGAAGGGATTGAATTCTCATGGGTTCAGCTTAGTGGGCTTTTTGGCTGGGCGCAAACCGACGGAGATCGACTCCGAATGCTGCAGGAAAAAAAACTCCCTAATTCAGAAACCAAACCGAACACTTAGGTTAAACTATTAACCC
>CAYUUW010000019.1:14163-23343 GCA_964448005.1 uncultured Candidatus Peribacteria bacterium | reverse complement strand
AATGGTCCAGCTGGCATTCATCCGGCTTCTCCTAAGGAGATCCTAGATTGGTTCTAAGGAATGAGTTGCCTGGCTGCCTCTATTATAGCAGGCCCTGGCGGAGGCATCCTCCCTACATCCATCGCGCATCGTTTTCCCTCACTTCTTTGGCGCGGTAAGCGGCGATCTTGCGAATGAGCGTCTTCGGTAGGGGTTTGCCGTAGGGGAGCTGAATGCTGCCTTTGCCGGTGGCGTATTCCGCCAACTCCTCTTTGAAGGGCTCCAGGGCGGCGGGGGTGGGCATGAAGCTGAGGTGCGATTTGTAGGCGGCGTAGGCGAAAAGGATTCGATTCTCTTCGAACACCGGCGACCCCCATTTGATGGCTTCTGTTGCCTGGGGTGCCACCTCTTTCAGAATTCCATGCAGTTCACGCAGCTTCTCCTTGGCCCCTTCGGGGGCGGCGCTGATGTATTCCTCAACGGTGGTGGGTTTGGCTTTTGGCATGGGTGTGATGGTTTTTCGTTGGTATTTCAAGAAAGCCTACCCCCATTTGTCATTCCGGGCGTGACCCGGAATCCAGAACCAGATAACCTTCAGCTTTCTTGATCAAGTTTTCTCAAATGCATCAGCAAGGGAATCAAGGTGAACGAGTCCATGATCTCGTTCTTCCCCAGCAAATCCTCAGCCTCTTCTTTCGAAAGCCAATGAACCTCCTTCGTTTCGTCAGTATCGAATTTTTCCTGAGCCATGCTTTCATCCAGTTGCGCAAAGGCAACATGCCCAACCCTTGCAGACATTCCATTGCTGGGGTTGAAGGAGTAGGCGAGCTCTAGAGCCTTGACACGGAAGCCGGTCTCCTCGAAAAATTCCCTTCCTCCGGCTTCCAAAATATCTTCACCTTTCTCTATCATTCCGCCGGGGATTTCCCACTCCAATTTCCCCGTGCTGTACCTGATGGATTTGATGAGGCAGATTTCCCCTTTTTCGTTAGTCGCCAAAACGGAAACACCTTCTTTTGGGTAATCCAGAATGTGGTACTTCTCTATGATTCTGCCCGAGGGCAGTTGGACCCTGTCGGTATAAAGGTTGATCCACTCGCTTTGGTAAATGGTGGTTCTTTCTAGTCTTTTGGGGAACATGGTTTTTTGGATCATTTAATATCTATTTTTTAATTGCAGTGAGCAAAATCAAGGCAGAATAATCAAACATGTCTGTCTCCTCTTTTTCTAATTCTATTTCGCTAATGCTGACATGGGTGAAATACTGCTTGAATATATCCCCTAGGGTTTTTGGATTGTTTCTCACCCCTTGATAGCAGTAATCGGGGATTACATCGCTCGAAGAAGCTCCCGTGGTTCCCAAGAATATGGCTTTTCCTCCACTTTTTAGGTGTTCGGACATGTTCTGAATGGCGTTTGTGTATTCTTCCAGATTTTTTACGCAGCCAATACTGAATGGCGCCACGATCGTATCGTAATCTCTATCTATTCCATTCATGCTTTTTGTGAAATCCTGAATCGAGATTTTCCTGATTTTCCTCAGCTGATCGGAGAGCTCAAAAGAAGGGTTATCCAGAAGTTCGCGCATGCATTTTTGGACACCTTTGTATTGCTCAAGATCGATTGTTTTAATGTAGGAATTTAAGAATTCTACATTTTCGGGGGTGATGTCAATTCCGTCTAGTGTTGTGGCACTTTCCATGAAAAATCCCCAAAAATGCAGCGCCGGGCCGCAGCCGAAATCAAGAGTTTTCCCTTTGACGTTTTCAAGCAGGAACTTTCCAACAATTTTTATTTCGTCATGTAGGTTAATTCCATGCTTGTGGAATTGATTTTCGTAATATTCCAAAACATATTTCTCCCTTTCGTTTTTTCCTGTCATATTGCTTGGTTAAATTTTTCTCACATCTCTCTCGAAAAGCTTCCTCCATCTTGCCCCCCACCTGCTTCCCAGAGGACTTGATGGAACCCATTTTGCCTCGGTTCATTGGGGGGTGAGCCGTAGAATAAATAGGGAAAACCTCAGTTCGCCGCAGCTCAATCGAAAGCTTTCCAGGCGCAAGCTTAGAATTCCTCAGCTTCCACCAGGCAGTCCAGGGAGGCTTCATTCGGGCCGTCTTGAGGATTCCAAGAGGTGAGCAAGTCTCCTGAAGCGAGGCGAAGTTCGATCTGCGGCTTTCCAGGAAGCTCAAGTGGATCAAATTGATCGTAGGCCTCCTGGGTGTAAAGCGAGAAGTAATACCAGGGTGCATCCGTGGGCCAGCTCTTTGAGCCGGGCACAAACACTCCATAGCTTCTTATTTCGTTCAGGTTGAGATCTGCTGTCTCGATCTTGTAGAAATCAGCGCAGCTTTTTGGCGCCGTGAACCTGAGGCTGTAATCGTCATCTTCATAAAGAACGGCTACTTTGCCCTCTGCAGGGGCTGGTTCAATGGCAGATGGATTATAGTTGGGTGCGATATCCGCCACCGGAATTTGAATATCCTTTTCGCTTTGCTGCCACAGGTAGACTCCGCCTCCGGCCAAGATGGCTGTGATAACAACGGCAGCGACGATTTTCCATGATTGGGACATAGGATTGGTGGGCTTAAGAATTGTTTTGAATATACATTAGCGCGCTTGATTCACAAATATCTCACGTTGTTCCGATTGCTCTCGCCCAGCTCAGAAGGGGCTGTTTTTGATTTCCTTAGGCCAACTCAACGTATCGATGGATCTCAATCTCATTATTCAAAACACTCCCCAGCGCCAATTGATCAAAATTTAGTTCGTGAATCTCGGCGAATAGTGAATACAATTTCTCTATTTGGTACTCTTTGAGTTCTTCCGTTGAATAGAATAGGGTCATGTGGGCCTTAAAAGAAAAATCATCCTTTCTCAGATGAGAGAATTTTTCAAAAAGCTCCTGATTCAATTCTTCAATTTGCCTTGAAGCCAGATTGAGGAAATAAACGAAATCTTTTGAGCTTCTCTTGAATGAAGAAATGGAATTAATTTTTGCCTTTATGGTCTCTTGTTTTCCTCTTTTTTCCTCCAGCCATTCAGCAGCCGATTTCAACGCTTCTGGAGAGAGTCCCCCTAAATAATACAAGGTGACATGAAAGGGGAGTCGAGTTTTGGCAGGAAGAGCCTCGAAATCAGGATGCTTAGTCTTTTCCAAAAACTCACCCGTGAGGATCGGAGGCAGGAGAAGGAAATATTCTCTCGCACTCTTCCGTTCGACTGGATGCCTTTGCTTTAGTTTTTTGGCTGAATTTTTCATTTTTTGATTGGCCTTCGTTTTCTATTTTCTTGGACCCAATAGCCTAAAAAATAGATTAGAATGCTGTTCAATATTATCAGCACGAAGTCCCTAAAGTAGTGAAAAAAGACAGAAAGATCTTCTGTGCCGAAACCTATTTTTTCCATTAGCAGTACAATGGGTATATTTATTGGAGAAATAGCAAATAGAGCAAATAGCAGCATCCCAGTGCATTTGCCATGGACAGTGTGGAACTGCCATCCATTGCATTCGAAAAAATCCATGTACCCTATTAAATATAGGCCTAGGTATAGGGCTGTGAAGGCCAATCCCACTTTTGAGATGTGCTTTTCGATTTTCATAATTTATGATTACAGCCACCTCCTCTTATTCTCATTGTGCTCCTCCAGCGTTTTGCCGTAATGGATCTGGCCGTCGCTGCCGTGCAGGTAGTACCAGTAATCGGTTTCGGCCGGGAAGATCGCCGCGCGGATGCTGGAAAGACTGGGATTGGAGATGGGCGTGGGCGGCAAGCCCGCGAATTTGCGGGTGTTGTAGGGCGAATCGCTCTGCAGATCCTCGCGGGTCAGCCCGCCCGAGGTGCGCCCCAGGCCGTAAAGCACCGTGGCATCGGCCCCCAGCCCCTGGCCGGCGTCGAAGCGGTTCCACAGAATGCCGGCTACCGTGGGCCGCTCGTCCGGATCGCGCTCCTCGCGCTCCACAATCGAGGCCATGATCATGATCTGCTCCCAGCTGTGCCCGCTGGCCTCGATGCCCGCCTGGTCCTCCTCCGTCAGCTTGGTGTCCAGCGTCCCGATCAGGCGATCGATGAAGGCCTCGTCGCTGAAATTGACCGGATCCACGTAATAGGTGTCCGGGTACAGGTAGCCTTCCACGTAATTTGAAGGAAGGATGTTCCACTCGAAATCGCAGGTGCGAACGCAGCTCATGAAGGAAGAAGCCGTGGTGAGGCCTTCGGCCTCCAAATGGTCGGCGATCTGCTGGGCGGTCCAGCCCTCCAGCAGCGTCACAGCCTGCTCCACGGGTTTCCCGCTCCCCGTCAGCGCCTCGGCGATCTGCGGCAGGGTCATGTTCTGGGTCAGGGCCAGGCGGCCTGCCTTCAGCTTTTGGTCCAGGCCATGGCGCTTGAGATGCCAGGCAAAAACCCGCTCCGATCGGATCAGACCCTTTTCCTTCAGCTTGGAAGCCACCGTTCCGGCATTGTCCCCTTGGCGGATGTCCACCACGGCCCGATCGCTGCTCTGGGGGTCCAGCGCATAGTTCAGGCTCGCCCTGTAGTAGCCGCGCCCAGCCAGGATGGCTGCAAGAGCCAGAATGGCGACAAAAAGGAAGGGCTTTTTCATGGTCTTGGATTCGGGGGTAAAATCGGCAAAAGGCAGCATGGAAGGGGTGATCCTTGGCCTTGATCCTATGATGAAGCCTTGAGCCAGGCCTAGCTCCCGAACATTCCGCCCATGCCGCCCATCATGCTCTTCATCTTCTCTGCGCCGATCAGCTGCGATTTCTTGATCGCCTTGTTGCCGGCTTCTATCAGGGCCGTCTCCATCTGGGCCTTGCTGCCCATCAGCTCGTCCGGCAGCGAAATGCTCACGATCTGCTGCTCCCCGTCGACCACGACCATCGCTCCGTTGCTTTCGGCCTCCACGTGGATGTTCTTCAGTTCGCTCTTGATCTGCTTGGCTTGCTTCTGAAGCTTGTACATGTCCTTTGCGTTGTCCAGCATGCCCATAATGCCTTGGGTTTAGTTTCTAAAAGCCAGGCCATTCTAGCACACTCGCCTTTGCTCCGGCCATGGGGAATAAGGTTGACCCCTGGCTGGCCTAAGGCTAAGATTGGCGGGCAGAATTCAAAAAAAATCACTCCTGGCTCCCATGCCCAAAAGCAGCCTTCCGTATCGGCGCATCATGATCAAGCTTTCGGGCGAGTTCTTGGGCGATAGGGAGGGGCACGGGATCGACAACGATGCCTTGCTTGCTGTGGCCAAAGACATTCTGGAGCTTCACTCCCGAGGCATCGAAGTGGTGTTGGTGAATGGAGGAGGCAACATTTGGCGCTTTCGCGACACCCAGGCCTCCGGCATCGAGCGCACCACCTCGGACTACATGGGCATGCTGGCCACCGTGATGAATTCCGTGGCCCTGCAAAGCGCTCTGGAGCACTTGGGGGTGCCCTGCAGGGTGGCCACCGCCTTGGATCTGCCGCAGATGGCTGAGCCTTATATTCGCCGCCGGGTGGACCGCCACCTGGAAAAGGGCCGCGTCGTGATCTGCGCCGGAGGCACGGGCAATCCCCATTTCACCACCGACACCGCCGCCGCCCTGAGGGCTGTGGAGCTGAAGTGCCAGGTGCTGCTGAAGGCCACCAAAGTGGATGGCATCTACAGCGCCGACCCGGCCAAGGACAAGGATGCCGTGCGCTACGAGAGGATCTCTTTCGACGAAGCGATGAAAAAGCAGCTGGAGGTGATGGACCAGACCGCCTTCTCTCTTTGCCGCGAAAATCGGCTGCCCATCGTTGTCTTCGACCACCGCCAAAAAGGCGCCTTGCTCCAGGCGGCCCTGGGCGAGCCTATCGGAACCCTGGTCTCTTGACCCTTAAACCTTAATTTCCTTTCCCATGCTTGATTCCCTTTTCCAGGAGGCCCGCCAGAAAATGGAGCGCGCCTGCGAGCACCTGCGCGACGAATACTCCAAGCTCCAGACGGGGCGCGCCAGCGCCGCCATGGTCGATGGGGTCATGGTGGAGGTCTTCGGCTCCATGATGCCCCTGAAAGCCTTGGCCAGCATCTCCATTCCCGAAAGCAACCAGATCGCCATCCAGCCCTGGGACCGGGGGCAATTGGCCAGCATCGAAAAAGCCATCGCCAACGCCAACCTGGGCCTCAATCCCCGCAACGACGGCGTCACGGTCCGCCTGACCATCCCCCAGTTGACCGAAGAGCGCCGCAAGGACATGGTGAAGACCGTCCATCGCTTGGCCGAGGAGTGCCGCATCTCCATCCGCAACTCCCGCCAGGACAGCCACGGCCAGTTCAAGCAGCTGCGCAAGGACAGCCAGATCACCGAAGACGACCAGCTCAATCTGGAGAAGCGCCTGCAGAAGATGGTGGATGATTTCAACCAGCAGGTGGAGCTGCTTTCCAAGAAAAAAGAGGAGGATGTGATGAAGGTCTAGGCGTATGAATCTGCTGAAAAGATGGTCGGCGCCCGTCATTTATTTCCTCTTTTTGTGGGTTCATGTGCAGGCTTCGATCTCCTCACTCATTTTCTATGAGAGGACTTTTGGCCTCGGTCGTTTTTTCTGGAGACTGGGGGCCGCGGAGTTCCTGGCTATCAATTTTTTAGTGAGTATTTTCAGTTTTGGGTTGGCCAATCACTTGATGCAAAAACTGGAAAAAATTCAGAGGCCTAGCCTTTTGGACCACTTCAGGCAGTCCGCCTTGATCTATCTTGTGCTCACCCTTTCTGCCATTCCTCTTCTCAAATACCCACTTTCAGAGTGCCAGACCGATTGCCATGGCTTGCTTTTTATATATGCCCCAATTCCAGGAGCCCTTATGGCAATCCTTGTTAATTTGGGTTTCCTGTATAAAATGAAGAGGTCTGCCGAAAAAGAAAAGCTTTAGATTTCCATCTCCAACCCCTTCCTCACCATGGACCTTTTTGTGACCATCATCGCCTTCATCCTCATCTTCTCCGCCTTGGTGCTGGTGCACGAGTGGGGGCATTTCTTCATGGCTCGCCGGGCGGGGATCAAGGTGGACGAGTTCGGCATGGGCTTGCCCCCCAGGGCCAAAGGTGTTTTTACGGACAAAAAAGGCACCCTCTATTCCCTCAACTGGATTCCCTTCGGCGGCTTCGTGAAGCTGCACGGCGAAGACAGCGGGGATCCGGAAGTCCTCAAGGACAAGGGCAGCTACGCCTCCAAAACCCTGGGTCAGCGCATGGCCGTGGTGGTGGCCGGCGTGGTGATGAATTTCGCCTTGGCCTGGGTGCTCATTTCGGTCGGGTTCAGCATTGGAATGAAGCCCTTCCTGGTCAGCCAGGCCGATCTGGATTGGGCGATGGAGAAGGGGCTTTTCTCGTCCTACAGCCTGGCCATCAGCGAGCTTCAGTCCGGTTCGCCCCTGGAGGCCCTGAATCTGCCAAAGTCGGCAGCGATCGTGCAGGTCAACGGGCAGCCGGTGGAATCTTTTGAGACCTTGCTTTCCCAGCTGGAGCCCGGCAAGACCGTGCAGCTTTCGGTGGCGGACGAGAAGGGGATTGCCACAGACTATAGCGTGGCAGCCAACGCCGAAGGGAAAATCGGCGCCAGCCTTTACTTCCAGCCTCTCTTCAGCTCGCTGCAGCCCATCCGCTATCCCATCTACCAGGCGCCCTGGGAGGCAGCCAAGGAGGTGGCGCGGCTTTCCAAGCTTACGGTGCAGATGCTGGGGGAGGTGGTCAAGAGCCTGGTCTCGCGCTTCGCTGTACCAGAGGGCGTGGCCGGCCCGGTGGGAATCTTCCGCATGACGGGCCAAGTGGCCCAGCGCGGAATCATGGATCTGGTCCAGTTCACGGCCCTGCTTTCCATTTCGCTGGGAGTGATCAACATCATGCCTTTTCCTGCGCTGGACGGAGGGCGCTTCTTCTTCCTGATTGGGGAGGCCATTGTTCGACGGCGCCTGAATCCCCGCTGGGAGGCTGCCATCCACGCCGCGGGCTTTGCCCTGCTGATCCTGTTCATTCTGGTGGTGACCTGGAACGATATTTTCGGCTGAAGCCCACTTCCTAACCTTGAGCGCTATGCTGAAAGAAGGCGACAAAGCCCCCCTGTTCTCCGCAGCGGCCCTGGCGGACGGAAAAGAAACGACCATTTCCTTGGCCGACCTGAAAGGAAAAAAGGTCGTGCTTTACTTCTACCCCAAAGACAATACCCCCGGCTGCACGGTGGAGGCCTGCGATTTTCGCGACAATTTGGCTCGCTTGAGCTCTGCGGGAGTCCAGGTCCTGGGAGTGAGCCGAGACAGCCTGCGCTCGCACAGCAAATTCGCCCAGAGCCAAAGCCTGTCCTTCCCGTTGCTGAGCGATCCGGAGGGGCTGGTTTGCCAGCAGTACGGCTGCTGGAAAGAGAAATCGATGTTCGGCAAGAAGTACTTCGGCATCGAGCGCTCCACCTTCCTGATCGACGAGGCGGGGGTCATCCGCAAGATCTGGAGGAATGTTTCGGTGAAGGGGCATGTGGATGAGGTGTTGGGAAATTTGGGGTGATTGGGATTATGGGGATTATGGGGAGCCCATACCAACCGTCATTCCGGGCTTGACCCGGAATCCATGCCTTTTCCATGTGCTATTCCTCCGATAGCCATCAATGAATCCAGAAAATAAAAAAAACCTGTTGTCGCCCCGATCCCGAGTTCTCGGGACGAGGAGCCTACAATCCTAATGCTCAAAATCTCTTAGTCTCCCCTGCCAAAGTTCGTCTTGTCACCTTTTGGACCTTGCTATAGAATCCCTTTGCTGTTTGCATGGCCCGGTAGCTCAGTGGTAGAGCGAAGGACTGAAAATCCTTGCGTCGGTGGTTCAATTCCGCCTCGGGCCACCATCAACTAATTGGAGCGAAGGACTGAAAAACCCTGAGTCGGTGGTTCAACCTGCCCCGAAGCACATCGGGGTTCCGTATGGCGGGCTGCCCTTCGATTTTTTTTATGAATTCTTGATCTAATTAATCCTCCTTCCTTTATGGGTGGGGATTTCTTTTTGGGCGGCCGCCTTTCGGGCCGCCTTTACCCTCCGCAAAAAATGCTCTTGACTATCTAGAGAAGAGAGGCTAGCATGACGTCCTGTCCTTGGCGCCCTCCACACCTTTACCCTGGCGCATGAGGAACATTCTACGAAAAACCGCCCCCTTTCTGATCCTGATTCTTGCCTGCTTTGGGCTTGCTCAGAGCAGGGAGGACT
>CAYUUW010000019.1:3691-14153 GCA_964448005.1 uncultured Candidatus Peribacteria bacterium | reverse complement strand
TCTGGCTGAGCGCCGAGGAAGAGGCCGGCTACTTCAGGGACATGACCGGCAGCCCCCTCTACGATCCCTGGATCGGGCATTTCGCCGAGCAGGGCTTCGTGGAGGGATACAAGGCCAACGGCAAGGCGACGGGGCTCTTCGGCCCGCACGACGAGATCCTGCGCAGCGAGATCGCCAAGGTGAGCGCGGCGGTGAGGCTGGCCGAGGAGGCGGGAATCGCCCAGGAATGGTTCAAGCTGGGGGCGGATCGGCTGGCCGAGGAGGTGCTGAAGGCCATCCGGCCCTGGCGCAACTGCGGCGAAGGAAATATTAATTGCGCCAACATCGGCCACCAGCCTTTCCCGGATGTTGCCTACAAAAAGATCGACTGCGAGCGGCAGCCGGGCGAGCGCCCCTGCGACCCCTGGTACGCCGAGTTCGTGTACTACGCCGTGGACCGGGGCTACATCCAGGGCCACCAGGAGCCGGGCGGCCCGCTCTTCCGGCCCGATTGGAGCGCCGTCCGCATGCATGCGCTCAAGCTGGTGATGGCGGACGACGGCCATTTTGATCCTGCCCAGGATTTGCGCTTCCAGCGGCTGCTGGCCCTGGCCGAGGAGAAGGGCCTGCGCATGCCCGCCTGCCTGGCCTCGGCGACGGGGCCGATGCTGGAGAAAGGGAACGACCCCAGGCTGGTGGCCTACGCCCTGCTGGCCGACCAGCTCCAGCTCTTCGGCCCGAACTGCGAGGTGTTCACCCAGGCCGGCAGGCTGACCCCGCAGCAGCGGGCGGACTTCATGCAGCTCAACATCACCCGAAAGGAGATGCTGCGCTACTTCGGGATGACCAGCGCCTACGCCCCGCTCTACGATTTGTCCTTCGTTCCCCAGTCCGGCACGCCTCCCGCCCCCGAGCCTTGGACGGAGAAGGCCCTGGAGGAGCTGCTGGAGGAGAACCAGAATGCTTTCGTGAGCCAGTGGCTGGAGGAGGCCGAGGCCAAAGGGGAACTTCAGGAAGAGGCCGACGAGCCTTTGGCGGAGGAAAGCGATATGGCCAAGATCCTGAAGGATATCGCGAAGAAGGGGGCCGAGGAGAGGCTTTTGGAGGAAGGGCTCGAGAGTGCCCTCCCGGAGCCGTGGGAGGCGATGGGGGAAGAGGATCCCGATTTGCCCCTGCGGCCCAAGGCGAACCCCCTCGACAGCGCCGCAAAGGCCAAGGCGGTGTGGGAAGAGGCGAAAGGATCCCTCCTGTTTCTGGAAAAATCCCTGCCGCTGATCGACGCCCCCGGCAGCTCCCTGCCGGCCGGCACGTGGGCGAAGGTGGTGAAGGAGGAAGGGGGCTATGCCTGGGTGCTGGCCGAGGGCAATGTTCAGCCCTACCGCACGCTGTGCCGGCCCGGGCTCTGCGCGGAGGGCAAGGATTGGACGCTGGTGGCCTTGGGCAATGCCATAACGTCGGAGGCCGTTCTGCCGCCGCCCCCTCTGGGCACGGCGGGGCTTTCGGTTTCGCTTCCTGCCGAAACCTATTTGTGCAAAAGCAAATACGACTGCTTCCCCATCTCCAAGGCGGCCACCCTGAAAGCGGCGGGGAACTTCTACAGGTCAAGGACCTCCCGAGATGGCACCACCAGCCTATGGCAGCCGGTTCTTTACGACACGGGCCTCTTTTCCAAGGCCAAGGTCTACTATGTTCTGGTCCGGGATGTAGACTACACGGGGGCGAGCCTTGCCCAAAGGATCCGTATTGCCCAAAGCCTCCAGGAGAACGTGGAATTGCACATCCAGAACAAAAAGGACATCATCGCCAATCTGGAGAGATATTTGATATCGTACGGCCTGGAGAAGGCTTTTAATGAGGGTAAAAGGGGGAAGGATCCGGAATCGTTCGAGTACGGGCTGGTGGTTGGGTGGCATGAAAAGAAAAAAATAGCGAAAGAGATGTGTTCAATTGAAAAAGACAACACGTGGGATTCTATTACTGATGATAGAATATCCCAATTGGATTCGAGGCTTCAGCAACCTGCGATTAATTTCATTAATAAAGTAGAATGTGAATTAGAAATAACAATAAGGGTAGCTACAGGCTTCCGATCGTTCGATGAACAAAATAGACTATATAATCAAGGAAGGACTGATTCTGGTCTGGTTGTAACAATGGCAAAGGGTGGAGAAAGTTACCACAATTATGGGTTAGCATTTGATGTAGTTGAAATAGCTGATGGAAAAGCAAACTATAATTTAAAATGGGAGACAATCGTACCAATTGCAAAAGAAGAAGGCTTTGAGTGGGGTGGTGATTGGACAAGCTTTCCAGACAAGCCACATTTTCAAATGACCTTTGGGAATTCCATTAGCGACCTTTTAAAAGCTAAACAACAATAATGAAAAAGGCATTCCTTGTACCTCTTTTATTGACGGTACTGCTGCTTGCTCTAGCCTGGCCCCTGCATTGCCATATTTATGTGCATGACCCTTTCGGCCTCCAACAAAAGAAAATCGACAGGCTTATCGGCCAGATCGACTCTAAGAGCGACTTAGAGTCATTGCGCATTCCTATTCTGGGCCAATCCGCCGAAGGAGGCGAGATGGTGGCCATTTTGGAGAATGGCCAACCACTCAAAATTACCGCTACCTTCATGGGCGAAACAGGGCGCATAAATCTGATTTTTTACATGGATTCATACGGCCTACGTTATGCGCAATCCGAAGAAGTGACCTACGATAGGCCTATCTATGTGGAAGGGGTCCAGGAGCTGAGCTCGAAGAAGGGTCAATTCTATTTCAAGGAAGGAAAGATGATCCGCTGGTCAGGCGAAGTCGCAAGCAAGGAAAATCGCTGTTCCGCCGAATTCAGCCAATGGGAGCATCGGCTTCTGGAAAATTTTTCGCTACTGACTAGTCAATACGAAATGCATGGAGAAGGATAGATATGTTCCAAAATCCTAAATTCAAGCGGAACCCCCGACTCCGCCCTGTTCACGGAGCTTTACGAATATGTCGACTTCGTGATCGATGAGGCGGCTGCTGATTCAATCGAATACGTGGTGGACGACGGCGTTGCCTACGCCTTGAACAAGGCGACCGGGGCCAGTGGGAAACTATTCCTGGCGTGAGCTGTGCCTATCTGCTGATTATTTTCAGCGTTATGCAATGAGCGACTGCTGGGCAGCGCCACAATATGCCCTAAAGTCGGCCGCTGGAAAATAGGGGTCAAGTGCCACTGTAGATCTCCGGAGAGAGGTAGGCGGTCAAACGCTTGCGACCCTGGACCCGCCTGAACGAGATGTAGGTCTGCAGGCCAGTGCGCATAGCAAGAGGGCGCGAAGCCATTCCGCGAACCGCCTTGGCGTACAGCTGCGCCTCGGTGGGCGAAAGGAGAGCGCAAATGCGATCCAGCACTTCTTGGTCGCTTTTGGCGTAGCAGCGAATGGGCAGGTGCAGGGTCACAGTGGTCGGTTGAGCCCCGTCGCCTACAAAGGCCATGCAGGTCAGCAGCGGACGCTGCTCGAAGCGGCCCTGGTGATTGGGCGCCATTGCGTTACAGAAATCTACCGCATCGCCAGGGGCATGGCCTGGCACGGCCGCCATCACCTGCTCAACCTCGCTTGCGAGCGCATTCTTATGCGCAATGTAGACCTTGGTTCGGGCCTGGGCGTCAGACCTCAGATCGAGTGACAGGTACACAAACTGGTCCAGCTCCCCGCGCAACATCGCGTGCTGACGGATCCATTCGTAGCACTTCGCCTGACCTAGCCGAGCTAGGGCCTCTCTCATGGTCTTCTCGACCTGTGCGGCGCCTTGCGCGAATGGATTGAAATAGAGCTTGAAATCCGGCGCTTCGCCAGCGCGCAAGCATGCGGCATGCCACAGCGAAAAGACAGAGGTCTCCTCGTTGGGCCGGAACAAATCAGCGATCTTCTCCGCCCGGGCGATGGAAACATCGAAAGCCTGGCCAATCTCCTTTGTCAGCCTCCAGGCAACCTCCCAGTTGGCTGCGGGCGTGCACGGCTCACCCTGCGCCTCAGCGAGCATGCGCAACTCGGGTCGACCCGCCTCCAGGGCCAGCGAGAATTCAAAGGGCGAACCGTCATCGGTGATGTCCGATGCCGGATGTCTCAGGCTCAGGGTTCGATCGCCCCATGTGGCACTGAACATGTTGAATATCTTCGTTGCGGTGCCGAGCTCCTTGGCTGCACCCAATGCGTCGCAAAAGGCGGCTAATTTGGCATGGCCAATGTCGCGTAAAGTAGCTTCCCTCGGGAAGGAGGGCAAAATGAAATCAGGAGGGGGGGAGGGCAAATTGAAAAATGGGTGTTAGTGCTTACTTGAAGACGGGATGAATTCTACGCTAAAAAATAAAAATGAAAAACATTTTTAGTGAACTTGAAAATTCGCCTGCGCGGCCGCCAGTTTCGCTTGCCGGAATGGACGGGCGAAAATAGGCTTCTTATTGGGACGCGTCAAAGAGGCTTCCATTCATCCTTACCATTGGTAATCAAATTTACAGAATCAAAAACCAGCTTTTATTGGGCTGAAGTGGATTCGCAAGGAAGGAAGGCTAAAAATCCCTGCCCGACGGCAGCCTTCAGTCGCTCGTTTTTCATCCGTTATAAAATTTCTCTTGAAAATTTAGAGAAAAGAATCTAAAATCACCTCCAATTAACCATCCTCACCCTCCACCTCTTTACACCTTGGTGCATGAGGCATATTCTAGGCAAAATCCAGATCTCGTCTTATTATTTGAATTTTATTTTATGAGCCTAGTGCAAATAGAGAAATCTTTAACTGGAAAGGCTCAAATGGAGGATTTTGAAATCTATATGTTTCAACATGGCAAGGGCTGGAACTTGGTCAATGAAACAGGCTCAATGCTGGTTTATGAAAAAATTCAGCAAGCTCAAAAGGGGAGTTGTCTAATTGCCCTTATTCTTTTGATCCTCTTTATTATTCCCGGTGTCCTATATCTTTACTTTACTAGCAAACCAGCAAAGACCTTTCGCCTGACCGTCAAGGTGGACTCCAAGGAAAGACTTATAGCTTCCGGGGATCCTGAGGGGCTGTCGTTGTACGAGAGCTTTACAAAAAAGGATTTGCAGGTATCCAGGATTGAGAGAGCTATTGGATGGGCTAAAAAACATTGGCTTGTGCTATTTTTGATTGCATCCACTTTGCTTTTATTCATTTCGATTGCCCCTATCCCACCCCCTGTTTAGTCTACTTTTTAAGGCGTAAGTATAGACCTTGGCTAGAGGCTCCTTTGTGCTACACTGTTCGGGCCTTTAATTCGTAAGTCTCCTCTTCCATGAGCCACGGCAATGTCATCCTGCGCTTCGACGAAGTCTCCTTTTCCTACCGCGAAGATCGGCCGCTCCTGAAGGAGGCCAGTTTTTCCGTCCGCCAGGACTCCAAGATCACCATCATGGGGCAGAACGGCGCCGGCAAGAGCACCATCTTCAAAATGATCCTCGGGGCCGCCGAGACCTCAAGCGAATTGACCAAGGAAATGACCCTGAAGCCGAAGTCCGGCAAGATCCATATCCAAAAAGGCTCCACGATCGGCATCGGCCTTCAGGTGATGCCTAAAAAATTCCTGCCTGGCACGGTGCGCGAGTACTTCGCCAGCGCCTTTTCTCCGGCCCCTCACCATTTGGACAAGCTGATCAAAGAGGTGCTGGAGGTGGTCAATCTTGACGCTCAGCTGCAGAAGAAAATCAGCGATTTTTCGGGCGGACAGCTGGCCAGGCTGCTTTTGGCCCATGCCTTGATCCAAAAGCCAGACATCCTGCTGCTGGACGAGCCCACCAACAACCTGGACCAGGAGGGCATCGACCATTTGACAGGCTTTTTGATGGCGTATCCCAAAACGGTGATCGTGATTTCGCATGACGCGGACTTCCTGAATGCCTTCACCGAAGGGGTGCTGAATCTGGACGCCTACACCCAAAAGGTGGACCAGTACGTGGGCGATTATTTCGACGTGATCGACCAGCTGGCTTCCCAGATCGAGCGCGAGGAGCGGCAGAACGCTCAGCTGAAGAAGAACATTCAGGACCGCAAGGACAAGATCAACTTCTTCTCGAACAAAGGAGGCAAGATGCGCCGGCTGGCCAGCAAGCTGCGCGACGAGGTGGGCGACGACGAGGAGAACATGGTGGACGTGAAGCGCGAGGACCGGACCATTCCCCCCTTCGTCATCCCGGCCCAAGAGTGGTCCGAGCCAGTGATGCGGATCTCCTCCGTCACGGTCTTTGGGGGAGGGGAGCCTGTGCAGAAGCCTTTTGTGACCAAGCTCTTCCGCCAGAGCCGGCTGCTGATCGCTGGGCCGAACGGCATCGGAAAAAGCACTTTCCTGCGCGAGCTGGCGGACGGCAAGGCGAAAGGCGCTTCCATTAGCGAAGGGGTGAAGGTGGGCTATTACCGCCAGGATTTCTCGGGCCTCAATTTCGAGCAGAGCGTCTACGATTCCCTGGGGGAGGTGATGGAAACCACCCGCCACGAGGAGATCTTTTCCGCCGCAGGCCGATTCCTCATTCCCGGCAAAATGATCCAGAACAAGGTCGGGTCCCTTTCCGAAGGGCAAAAGGGCTTGCTGTGCTATGCGCGCTTCCTATTGCAGAAGCCCGGCCTGCTGATTTTGGACGAGCCCACCAACCACATCAACTTCCGCCATTTGCCGGTGATCGCCCAGGCGATCGATGATTACGAGGGCGCCGTGGTGATGGTGAGTCACATGCCCGAGTTCGTGGAGCAGATCCGCTTCGACGAAACGCTGGATTTGGCGGAGCTATAAAAAGGGCTATATGGCTAAAGCTAGCACCCTTACTGCAAGGAGTCAGATCCTATTACTTGAACTACCGAATTCCTTCCTGGAATTACAATGGCTTCGAGATTGAATCTATTTGAAAATCGCTCTGTCAAAGAAGCAACGGTTTGATGAATCCTGCCTATGTCAGCATATTGAGCGTATTTCTCTTGCTTTGAGGGGTCGGCGAAACTAATAAAATAGTTAATGGCCCTATTGTCACCGAAAGCCTGAGCCAAGGCTTGCATTTTTTCCAACGAAAACAATTCTCCCGGATAGTGTTGCTGATATAAAGATGCGAATTGTCGAGCAAAGGCCCTGATTTCTCCAGGATGTCCTAAATACTCGAGCGTCTCTTCGATATCCTTTGGCTCCAACGGGCTTCCTTGATAATAAATGTGCTCCACCTCATGATAAACACTCTGTAGAATCTTAAGCCCACCTTCAAAGCGGGCCGCCTTACTTTCGTCGTCGGAGGTCCTATCAGGAAAAAGAGGGTCAATATTTATCCTGATGGTTCTACTGTTTGAATCATATTCAGAAGAGCGATCAAAAACGATATTTAATTTCTGAAGCTCTCCGTCTTGTTCAAAATCAATAAAAAAAGTGGGCTTTGCACGATGGTCATCGTTTTCTGGCCAAATTTCCTTGAGACAATTAATAAAATCCCTTCGGTTCCCCGCTACCCCAAATCTTTCTTGAAAAAGCCTTAAGGCCTCCATTGTTCTCTGCTCAATTGCACCACGAATATTTCTCAATTGCTTTTCTCTCTCCGGGTCATCTTCAAGGCAGTCTATGGTTTTTATTTTATCTATGTCCATGGATTTTGGTTTCCGTTCATTATATCATAAAAAAACAGCCTCGTCATGGGATAAAGGCTGTCTTTTTGTGTGAACATTAGGCTATTTTTTTCGCTTGATCAGGTGCGCCACGGAATAATGGCCCGAACCCAGGGTGACCAAGGCGATGGAGCAGAGCATGAGCACCAGGGGATATTCGTAGCCGCCATTGGCCATGCTGAAGCCCTTGGCAAAAAGGATCTTGACGGCCACCAGCATGATCACAGCCATCACAATGGCGGCGTAGCGGGTGAAAAGGCCCAGCACAAACAGGATGCCGCCGATGAACTCGGCATAGGCCACAAAATAGGCCGTCCAAGCCGGGAGGCTGATCATGCCGAAGAAGCCGACCGTTTCCTGGATGCTCGTGATCTTCATCCAGCCTGCGCTGATGAAAACGAGGCCTAGGGCGATGCGCACAAAAAGAATTCCCAGATCGGGATTGTGGAGGCGATGAATGAGGCTGTGAAGCTTGTTCATAAAGCGAAACGCTTAAAGATATAAATGATTTCGCTGGCTATCCTATAGCATCCTCCAGCCTTTTGGAAGCCCCCTCATTCTTTTCCGCTCAGCTTCTTGGAGACTTTTTTCCTAGGCGCAATACAAATCCGAGCGTGGTGAGCGCGCTCGAATTTGTATTGCCTATTGATATTGATCTCTGACTACAGGAGCTCCAAGCTGTTGGCGATGTCTCTGCGCAGCTGGTCATAACCGGGAGTGTGCGTGGGGCATTGGGTGATGTGGAATCCGTAGACCGATCCGCCTTTCCCCACGACCGTCAGCTCGTTGGTGCATTCGTTGGCCGAGTAGTGGTCTATCCTCCGTATGCCCACATAGCCATCAATCGCGACATCGGAAAATTCACTGCTCTTGATTTCGGACGGGTAGATCTGAATGTTCTTGGCTTTATCGAGCGGGGCAGCCGTAGAGAAAAAATGGACCCTGGTTGGGTCCATCCCTGAAGGGGTGACGATCAATTCGTCGATAGCCGCTCCGTCTGCGGTTTGCCTTTGCGCCACAGGCGACACGATTGCATCAGGAGGATATTCGAAGCGAATCGCCAATTGCTGATCGGTATGAGTTTTCCAGCCAGGAATGCCGGCGGGAGTTTGGCCGGGCGAAATATCATTTGGCTGGACAGTGTTCGTGCCGGGTTGGGAGGCGGAGGGCGGGGGTGCCGCGACATTGCTGCTAAGAGGCAAAGGATCCGCTCGATTGGCCCAAAGGCGATATCCAATGGCGGCAGCGGACAAGGCAAGAAGGGCGATGGCGATGCCCGCGAGTGTCTTTTGGTTCATGGTGCAGGATTAATCAATAAAAAAACTCTCTTGTTCCTAACAAGGAAAATATTTTTCGCGGCCGCTTTTTGGATCCTTTGACGTCTGGAGCCGAAAAAATAATACATGTTTTGACCGGAAATCGCAAGCAGTCGCCTTCCGCCCCCCGCCCCCCTGCCTTCCTATTTCCTTTTAGGAGGCCAAGGGAAAAACATGCTGGTGCTCCTTCTGTACTCCTCGAATTCCGGATGCTTCTCCATTTTCTCCTCAAGCATCGGAATTCCGGACACTTTCAGGATCAAGAAGGTGATGGTGAGCGGCCCTGCGATCGTTATCCATGCGTCGGCTGCTGAAATCGAAATGACCCACACCCCCCACCACTGCGTCACTTCGCCGAAATAGTTGGGGTGGCGAGTGTATTTCCAGAGTCCGTAGCGCATGAGCTTGCCCTTATTCTTTGGGTTTTTCATGAAACTCGACAATTGCCTATCGCCAACAGCCTCAAAAGCGAATCCAACCATCCAGACCAAGCAGCCCAGCATGTCCAGAGGGCTTATTGGGCCGCCTGCGCTTCTGTTGATGAAAAGCAACGGCAACGCAATGACGAACAAAAGCACCCCTTGCACGATGTAGACCTGAAAATACGATCGCAAATAAAAAAATTTCCCCCACGCCCTGCGCCACGCCACATACCGGTAATCCTCTTCCTTGCCCTTGTTTCGCGCATAGATGTGCCAAGCCAGGCGCAGGGCCCAAGCGCTCACAAGAAGCGAGACGAGCAAGCCTCGCGCGCCAAAGTTTCCGGAGATAAAGAGGGAAGTCCAGGCCAGGAGCGCGAAGCCCGGACCCCAAGCGATGTCCGCGATATCGTTTCGCTTCTTGATCAGGGAAACAATGAACCAAAGGTTCATGTATACGAACAAAGCAATCGCAAGCGCCCCAAAATAATTCATAGGCTGGTTTTTGTGACTGCGAAATACGCCACTGCAGAGACCGATGCCGCAAGGGTTGCCCCCCAAGCCAAATCGACCAAGCTCACCAGCAGCGGCCAATCTTTGAGCGTTGCCAAATTGGTCAAGTCATAGGTTGCGTAGGCGATGAAGCCGAATAGGGCGCCGAGGAGCACAGCATGCGTCCAGGACTCCTTTTCAACGGCAGGCGAAATAACAAAAACCACCAGCCCTGCAATGAAAACAAGATAGAAAATGACCGCTGCGGCCCAATTGATATCGCTTTTCATCAGAAACCCTATCTGATTTTGGTAGAATCTCCTGGCGATCAGCCCTAGCCAGAGCATGTCGATGGCGCAGAAGGCCGAAAGCGCTACAATATACAGCTTCCAGAACATGTCTTATTTGGTTTAGGGCTTTTAGCGAAGGATGGTGGAGAGGGATTCCCGTTCGGCCTGCGCTGCGCTGCGTCTCAGGGCAGGCTTCTCATCCCTCTGACCTCATTCGTCATCCTGAGCGGAGCATAGTGAAGCCGAAGGATGGCGGAGAGAGAGGGATTCGAACCCTCGATGCCATTTCTGGCATACCGCTTTTCGAGAGCGGCACCTTCAACCAC
>CAYUUW010000019.1:0-3681 GCA_964448005.1 uncultured Candidatus Peribacteria bacterium | reverse complement strand
AACATTACTCCCTTCCGATTGTTAGTATATATTTTTAAGGATTCGGAGGAGGTGAGATTTGAACTCACGAGAATCTTTCGACTCTACCGCTTTTCGAGAGCGGCGCCTTCAGCCACTCGGCCATCTCTCCGTAACGGCGACCATTGTGACGAAAGGCAAAGCATTTTTCAAGCCGGTCTTACTCGAACTCCGAAAAGGAGAAATCGTTGAAGTACAGGATGGCCAATCCCACGACCAGGGAAACCCCATAGCTCGCCAAGGGCCATTGGGGGAAGAGATACATGTCCATCAGGCCCCAGATGCCTCTCCAAAAGGCGATGACAGCGAAGCCGGAGAGGACGAGGCCCAATGGATGGCGTTTTTTGGCAAAAAATCGAAGCATGGGGAAAAATAAGGATGCTCCAAGCATAGCACAACGTCCATGATCATAACCCTTTAATCTTCTTTGCCATCACCGCCAAATCCTCCATGCCTGACGCATTCCAGAGCACATCTGCCGCACCTTCCAACTCATTGGCTGCGTCGTTTGGTCTTCCGGCAGCCTTAAATAAAAGGGCGTTGGCCAAAAGGCGTCCGGCCGTTATCCTTTCCGCAACCCGAGATTCCTCAATAGCCTTTTGAGCTGGCTCAAAAAACTCACTGTATTCTACGCTCAGCCTGCTGAGGGTTTGGCTAAAAACCCCCTCTTCACTATTTTCCAGCTCAGCCACGATCAGCCCCTCCAGCTCAGCCATTCCTTCGCTGCGCTCCAGGCCCAGCGCGTTCATCAGCTCTGGCAGAAGGGCCAAGGCGGGGGATTCGGGGCTGTAATCAGGCGATTCTGGCATAGGAACGAGGGCTAAGTTGAATCAGGCACAAGGCCATTTTAATGTAGGGCGGTTCTTTTTGGAATGGGGAGCAATCAGGAAAAGCCGAAGGCATGCCTTCGGCTTTTTTCGTAGCGATTTTTGCTGAAGACTATTGGCTCTTGGCCAAGGGGACAAGCACTTGCTGGGGCACGTAGTAGTCCGGCGACTCTTTCCTGTCCAGCACAGGGAAGACCATCATGTTCACTAGAATCTCCTTGGGGCCCTCGGGGGCGTATTGCCAAATCCGTCGCAATTCTTGCTTAGGCGAACCAAGGGTAAAGGTGACGCTTTGGTCCGGATTGGCGTAGCTCACTCCATCGTAGCCTCCTTTTTGGGCGGACTCCAGAATCTCATCGGCGCGGAGGGCGGGGTAGCTGCTGGCCTCCAGCTCCATGATGGGGATCTGGGCGGAGGAAACATTTTTATAGCGCAGGTTCACCTCTACGCCAATTCCCACGAGCTGACCCCACGCCTCTTGAACGGTTTGGCCCTCGACCAATATGGGGAAGATGACCTGAATAGTGTCCGGATAGGGATCCGGCTCGAGGGGGGATTGTCCGGGGGCCAGATCCGTAAGCCAGTACTTGTTGATTTGGGCTCCTTCCGTACTGCTCAGATCCACCCCCAGCGAGTCCAGGAAGTTCTTGGCGATGGCCTTGATTTGATCATCCGACGGAATGGAGGCTTTGAGCAAAGGCGCATAGTCGCAAACTCCATTGGGGCAGAATTTCTTTTGCCACTTCTCCTGATCGGGATGAAGCCAGATGGTCCTGTTCTGGAAATCCACATTCACCTGATAGGGGATTTCATCTGGCTTATCCGGGCTTGGCTGTTGAGCCAAAAGCATTTGCCTCAGCTCCAGCTGCCCCAGCCTTTTAAGATCGAGCCCCCCCATTCCCGCTTCTCCAATGAGGGAGGAGATGCCTTGGTTCAGCCGCTCGCTGGCCCCCAGCTTTTTGCGGTACGCCCGGGTCTGCTCCGGGAGGCCGCTCAGGGGTTTGCCTTTGTACTGGTAGCTGATGTTGACTCTGGCCCCATTGTAAGGCATTCCCTGGGAGGGGATTCCGCCTCCTCCGCCGCGCTCCAGTTCCCCCATGGCCACCCCTTTGGCCTGAGGATTGCTTTGGGCGATGTTCCCCAGAGCGTTGGGCGGCAGGTCGTTCACTTGCACGAAGGCGGAGTCGTTCATGAGAGCCTGAGCGGCAGCATCGGATTCCGCGGAGACGGAAAGAGAGGCCTCCTCGAAGGTCACCGGGCTTTCTGGGAAAGTCATTTGGAGAGAGGGGGAAGAAGGGGAGGGGGGGCGCAGGTACGGCAGCAGGGCGAACGAAATCACGGCAAAGCTTCCCGCCAGGCCCAGCGACCACTTGAGCCATTGGGGCCAGTTTCTGCCCTTGTCCAGAGCCGCATCCTGCTTCCGTCCGATGGCGCTCAGGATCTGCTGTCGCAGCTGCTCCTTGAATCTTGGGTCGATTTTCGAATCTGGCTGCTGCTCTATAAAAGAGCTTAAGAAAGCCTTCCAGGATTCTGGGTCGTTTTTCATTTCCGGAACGAGCTCCGACAGCTCCCGGAAGAGTGAATCAATGTCATGGTTCATAGGGATTGTGGTTAGAAGGAATTAGAAGAGGGCTGAACCAGCAAGGCGAAAAGGGAAAGGAGTCGGGCGTGCCCCCGAAGGGACCTGAGGCCTCGGCCGGCGGCCATTTTGACGCTCGCTTCGGATTTTCCCAGGATCTGGGCAATGTCCCGAAAGCTCAGGTCCTGCCAAAAGCGGAGCATCAGGATCTCGCGCTGCTGAGGATTGAGCAGGAGCATCTTCTCCTGCAGGGAGCGGCGCAAAAGGCTGAGCTCCGCGCTCCGCGCCGTGTCGTCGTCCGCCGCCAGTTCCCACGCATCCTCGATGGAAGCCGTTTCCTTCCGGCTCCGGAAGTGATCGATCAGGGTGTTTCGGGCAATGGCAAAGAGCCAGGCCTGGAAATTCCCTTTTTTCGGGTCGAATCCTTGGATGCGCTCGAGCGCCTTCATGAAGGTTTCGCTGGCCAGGTCTTCGGCCAAGGAACGGTCGAAGGTCTTGTGGAAAAGGAATCCGAAAATCTTTTGGGCGTAGAGGTCGTAAAGCCCGGCAAAAGAACCCATTTGCCCGCTTTGGCATTGCTCAAGTAGCTTTTTTTCTTCCATAGGATAGGATTAATGGATTCCGAAGCGGCGCTGCTTTGGTGTGCTATACGCCCTAGCGGGAAAAAGGTAACAAAAGGGCAGCAAAAAATCACCGAGAAAAAACTTGCGCCCTTTTTCCTCATTCTGTAAAATAGCCACGCTTTTGAATCCTAAACAAGGCACGAGACATGATCTACGCCATCAAAAAACCCAACGAGTCCGGCGAAAGGCTGATCGCCCGCTTCAAGAAAGTGGCCCAGCGGGCCAGGGTCTTGCAGGACGCCAGAAACAACCGTTTCCACGAGGACGCCCCTACCAAGCGCCTTGTCCGCAAAGCGGCGATCATTCGGGCCAGGCACAGGGCCACCCGGGAGCGGGCCAAGTACTACAGCTGATTCCTTTCACTCCGCATCCTCAAGGACCCCTGAAGGGGTCCTTTTTGTTCCCAATCCGCTCAACCTCAACATGAAAATTCCTATTGTCAGCTTGGTGGGAAGGCCCAATGTGGGCAAATCGACCCTCTTCAACAAAATCATCGGCGCCCGCCTGGCCATCACGGCCGAAGAGGCCGGCACCACTCGGGATCGCCTGTTCCACAAGGTGCAGCATCCGGTGATGGACTTCTTCCTGGTCGATACGGGAGGGCTGGAGTTCGGGACGGGGGAGACTTCCATGG
>CAYUUW010000018.1:0-23402 GCA_964448005.1 uncultured Candidatus Peribacteria bacterium | reverse complement strand
GGCCCTTCTGCCTTGAAGTGCAGGGTCAGGCTCTTGCGGTCCGTCACCGTGATCGGGAAGACCAGCTTCTTCTGCTCCTGGGGCTTGACGGTGACTTTTTTCGTTTCGGATCCCCCGGTGAAGCCTGAGCCTTCCAGGCTCACAGCAAACGTCTGCGATTGGCCGAGGAAATTGTGCACGATCGCCCCGGCTTCGATGCGGTCGCCCATCACGGCGAAGCGAGGAAGCGCCGGCCTCAGGATCACCTCTTTGTTTTCAATGATCTCGGCCACCGCTGCCCCGTACAGGTGGCCCTGCGTCTGGCCGATGGCCAGCAGCTGCCAGGTGGTCAGATTATCAGGAAGTTTGAAGGAGGTCTCAGCCTCCCCCTTCTTATCCGTCACCAGGCTGGGAGCCCAGAAGGCCGTGTCTTTGAAATCCTTGCGTGAATCCCCTTCCGCATCGCCTCCGCCTCCGCCCTTGGCCCCCGGCTTGAAGGTCTCCACCAGCAGGCTCAGCATTTCGGCAGTGCGCACGCCCAAGCCGCGGTTCTGGTAGAAGGCCTTGATCGGATCAGGCAAGGTGAAGCCCAGCAGCGAAATGAGGCTCAGATCCACCACGCCCAGCGAAATTTCGGCCTGGACGGGCCTGCCCTCCCAATCCGCAGCCTTCAGGCTCACCTGCACGGTTTCCCCGGGGCGGTAATTCTTCTTGTCGGTCGAAAGCTTCAGGTCCAGGCGTTTGCGGCTGGTCTCCACCTTCAGCTGGGCGTAGCCCACCTTCAGCCCGGGCATGCCGGTGTCTGTTCCGTTCTCGTCGAAAGTCTGGCCGTCGCGCGGCTTGATGATGATTGCCGACACGTAAGCATTGGGGGCCAGGTCGGGCGTGATCTGGATCTCGAAAGGCTGGGCGTTGCTCAGCACAGGGATGACCATTTTGCGAATCACACTCTCCTTCTCCACAGTGATCAGGGCCTTCACGCTCTCGCCTTGGTAGGGGCTTTTGATCAGCAGCTTGGCCGTGTCGCCCACGGCGTATTCGGGCTTGTCCGCCAGCACCTCGATGCGATCATTGTTGCTGTGGGGCCAGTTCACATAGTCGCTGGAAAAGGCATAGAGCGAAGCAGCCGAGCGGGCTATTCGGCCTTGCTCATCCTTGGCCTGGGCCACCACTCGGTAGCTTCCGCCCCCCTGCACCTTGATCCGGGCGACGGCCTTTCCATCCTTTCCGCTGGTCACCGTCTGGCTGGCGATGGCAGTGTCCTTGGCTTCGTTGTCGTAGTAGTAGCGGCCGTCCACGCTTTTTTTCTTCACTGTGTTCCACTCCCGCTTCATCAGCTCCACAGTCACGGTCCGGCCGCCCACGGGCTGGCCCTGAGTGTCTACCGTCACCAGGTCGAAAAGCGCCTCGGAATGGGGCTGCACGGCGTATTCCTGGGAGCGGATGCCCACGTAAACCTGCGCCTTGTGCACCGGCACGCTCGCCTGCACGCTCACGCTTTGATTGTTCTGGTCCGTCACCGTGGCCTCCAGGGTAGCGATTTGGCTCAAGGGTTTGTCGTCCAGATCGAAAGGAAAGCTCACATGGGCTTCGCCTTTCTCATCCAGCGTGCCGCTGCCTTGGCCAATCAGGCTCTTTTCGCCGCTGCAGCCTTCCCAGCACCAGTCGTCCTCCAAGGCGAAGGAATACCAGCCGTCGGTGTAGCGGTTGAACCAATAGCTTTCCGATTGGGCGACCCAGCTCATTTCCGCTCCGGACATGGGAGCGCCGAAGAAGTAAGCCCCCTTCAGATCGAATTCCAGGGTCTGGCCGGAGAAATAGCCCTCTTGTTTTGGGGTCGCCTCCAGCTCCGATTCCGGCTTGCGGAAGGCGGCCACCCGGAAGGAATGGCCTGTGTAGCCGTTGCTGATTTCGTTTTCCGGCAGCACCTGGAGGCGCATCTCGTACGATCCTAGAGGCGCGCCGGGATCAATAGGGATGTCCCCCGTCACGCTGCCATAAGAGCTCATCTCCAGCTCCTTGTCCATGATCTGGTTGCCCCGGGCGTCGCTCACCTGCAGCCGGGCCTTGCTGCCTTCCTTGGGCATCCGGATCTGCCCTTCCTTGTCCCGCAGGCGGGCAATGGCCTTGAAATGCACGGTGTCTCCGGCCCGGTAGAGCTCGCGCTCGGTGTACAGGTAGCTGTCCAGGCGATAGGGCTCCTTCTGGGATTGGAAATCCTCATTCATCCCGAAATTCCAGGCCCGGAACCCCTCGCCCCATCGGCTTCCCACAAAGCTGAAGTCCCCCTTCCATTCGGACGTCACCCAGAACAAAGGGGAATAGCGATCGTCCCCCTGAACAAAGTCATCCAGGTCCAGGGGCGATTCGAAGAAGCCATCCTTGTCGGTCCGGCCCTGCAGCTTCACGGTTCCGTCTGCGGCATGGAATTTGATGTCGGCCTGGGCCGCCGGTTCGCCGGTCTTCATGTCCACAGCCCAGACCAGGGCCTTGGTGGCCGAATACTTGAGCGTGAGCGCTGTTCGGGTGAGGGCGAAGACCTGATCCAGCTTCACCGGCTCATTCTTCCCCTCCACTTCGCGCACGAATTGCGGGGAACTGATCCGCAGAGCATAGAGGCCCGGCTGGAGAGGGGCGCCCAGCATCTTCTCCATGTCCAGGTTGTTCACCTCCCCTTGGTTTAGTTTGTTGAGGGCTGCCACGGAAAGGGATTTGGCCCCCGCAAGCTTGGAGAAGTCCAAGGCGGCGCTCCAGCTGCCCCTTCCGTTTTTCTGCAGGGCGATGAAGTCCGCCAGCGGCAAGGGGGCCAGCTGAGCTTCGATAGTGGCTATGTTCACGCTCTTGAGGGAATACACGGCCGGCTTTCCCGCCTCCAGGATGCCGAATTCCCCCTCGCTCAGGATCTCCAGCCTTGGCTCCAGAGCAGGCGTCTGGAAAGAGAAAGAGAAAGGCTCTTTCATCTTTTGGCCGAAGCGGTCGGCGAACGCATTGGAGATGCTCAGCGTGTAGCGGGTGCTGGGCTTCAGCTCCGGGCTCAGCTGCAGCGCCCGATGGCCGCTCCAGCGATTGGTCTTCATCTCCAGCTCTTCCCAGCCCTCCACGGCCGGGCTGATCGAGATTTTCTCGGCCAGCTTCTCGTCCTCCACGGGATTGGAGAATTCAATTTCGAGCGAGCCCCAGTTGCTCCGCTCCGCTTTCTCCACTTTCAGCTCCCCCACAGTGAGGAAATTGTAGTGGAAAGGCTTCTCCGTTCCCAGCTCCCCCTCCGCCCCCATCAGGCCCGCCTCGACCTCGAGCTTGTAGGGGCTGTCCAAGGGCAGGGGCTGGTTCGGCGTGAGCGTCAGCTTGTCTTTTCGGGAGGTCCTTTCGCCTGCTTCATTTTCCTCCTGCCCATAGGCTAGGGAAAAAGCGATTTCCTTGGCTACCTCCTTCTTGGCCTTCTTGCCCTCTATCTGCATCAGGCGGATTTTGGGCTTGGCCTTTTCCAGGTCCATCTCCTGATTGAAATTGAGGGTAATTTTCTGCTTGGGGCCAGCCTTATCGAAGCCTTCGCTGAAAGGCTCGACTCCCATCGCTTCCGGTCGGGCGGTGCTGAACTGCCACTCCTGCTCCTCCTGCGTGCGTTCCTGGCTCAAGCTGATCAGGCCGGCCGGCACTTTTACGGTGTAGGCAGTGGCCCGCTTCAGCGGCTGATGCGGGGTGAATTCTGCCGCAGAGGTTCCCAGCCAGCGCCAGGTTCCCGCCAGCGGAGGCTGGAAGGTCACGGGCCAGTCGGCGAAACCCCCGATTGCGCCGCTTCCCTGCAAAACCCCCAAGGGAACCATGGGGCGGTCGAAAATCAGACGTATGGGCGTTTCCGGCTCGACCCCCTTGGCGTCCGCCAAGGGGTAGTGGGCACTCAGCGCAGGGGGGCCGCTGACCATGAAGCGGAATTCCATCGGCTGGTTCAGCGGAGCGCCGCTGGCAGTTCGGGCTTGGGGGGCTATGCTGAACACATACTCCCTCCCTTCCTCCAGGGGCTTTTCCGGCTTCAGCACCATCACATTCTCCTCCCAGCGCGTCTCTCCCTTCAGGCCTTCCGGCCACTCCAGATTTTCCGAAACGCTCGCAGGATCCATCTTCTGCCCAAAGCCCAGTCGCAGCTCGGCGTTGGGGCCTACTTTTTGGGTTCCTGAAAATTCCCGCCCCCCTTCTTCGTGGGGGGTCTGAGGGGGCCAGATTCCCGGGTTTCTTGCTCCACCGCCTTTCCACAATACGGCAGTCATTCCGCCAATGGCCAAAACAGCAACGGAGATCAATACAGCCAAGTTCTGCCGCTTGGTGACCATGGTAAGGGGGCTTAGTTGTTAAGGGGCGTGCTAGTGGCTGTATTTTAGCTTTTTAGCCTTTATTTGTCCATTTTTGCCTATAAATAAATTGGATAATTTTGACATTATTTTTGGCATAAATTATAATAATTTTGTCATATATTTTTTAATGCAAAAAAATGGCATTTATTACTCAGCCGGTCACCACCACGCAAATGCGCCGAGACCCAAAATCCATTTTGAAGCGATTGAAAAAGGAGAAAGTGATTCCCATCTTTGTAAACTCCAAAGTTTCTGCAGCTTTTATCTCCACCGAAGAACTGGAAAGTTTGCATGCTGAAATTAAGCTCTTAAAACGTGAAAAATTTGTGGATGAAATTAAGGCGTCTCTTGGGGATTATGAGAAGAATGGCGGAATAGGCCCCTTTAAGACGGTGGACGCTCTTATGAATTCCTTAAATAAAAAGCCCAAAGGAGAACTATGATCAACATAGATGCGACGAATCTTTTTCATCGGAGTTATTTCAAATTGATCAAAAAGCACCCTGAAATCGATCTTCTTTTCAAAAATGCCATCCAGGCACTAGCAGCCGAATTACGCCCCTTGCATTTGAAGATTCATAAGCTTTCGGGCGATCTAAACGGGTCGTGGGCATTTTCCTTGGATTCGGACGTAAGAGTTGTTTTTCGCTATCAAAAGGAAGGCATACTGTTGGTCGGCATCGGAAAGCATGATGATATTTATTGATATGAAGAATGAAACTCATCAAATCAGGTGGCACAGTTATCCTTACAGAAGCCTGTGGCAGCACCCTTTGTGGGCTGAATTTCAGGAGTCTGTAGGCCGAAAAACATTCTTCGTGCGGGCGAAGGGGGCGGATGCGCTGCTGATCCGCCACGCTTTGCCGTTGGGCCTGTGCTGGCTTGAGGTGCCGCGCGGACCGCTTTTCGAATCCGAGGATGATTTGCCGGAGCTGATGGAGAAAATCAAAGCGCTGGCCAGAAAGGAGAAAGCAATTTTTGTGAGAATGTCACCCTATGAAGAGTTAAGAGTTAATAATTATGAGTTACGAGTCGCCGATAAGGATCATCAGCCGGAAACCTCACTGGTCATTGATTTGACTGTTCCGGAAGAAGAGATTTTAAAGCAAATGAAGCCCAAGGGGCGCTACAACATTCGGGTGGCCCAAAAGAACGGGGTGGAGGTGAGGCCTACTGACGAAGTGGAGGCGTTTCATGGAATTCTAGTCCAGACCGGGGGGCGCGACGGGTTTGGAATTCATCCGCAACGCTACTACCATGCGATGCTCGAATCCCTTGGCGATCACGCCCAGCTCCTGATGGCTTACCACCAAGGCAAGGCTATCGCCGGAGGCCTTTTTGTCTATTTGGGCGATTGCGCCATTTATTATTACGGAGCCTCCGATCATGCGCACCGTCCTTTGATGGCGCCCTACCTGATCCAGTGGGAAGCGATGCGAGAGGCCAAAAAGCGGGGCTGCCGATTCTACGATTTTTTGGGCATCGCACCGGAGGACGCCGAAAACCACCCCTGGGCGGGGGTGACGGATTTCAAGAAGAAATTCGGAGGAAGAGTCGTCAATTACCCCAAAGCCGTCGAGCTGACCATCCGTCCCTTTTGGCATTTTCTGTATCGGCTGAGGCAATATTTGAAATAAGACGCTGCATTTAAAAAGGACCTACTTAATGAACCGGCCCCATGGGATGTGCCTAGGGCCGAACTGTCGATACGCCCCGCAAGCTTGTTATTTTATAATTTTCATGTTAAAATGAATCAATAAAAGATTAACGGTTTATTGCATGGCAGAAACGGCGCAAGGCGATTTAGGGCCAGAAATAAGAAGGGGTCCTGAGGTGCTCAAAAATCCTCTGATAGTGGTGGAACAGAAGGGCGTACCGCCTGCCCAGAAAGAGCAAGAAAGGCCTTTTGAGGGTGTAGGCGATTTGGTTCGGGACAACAGAAGAAGGGGGTTCGACCTGCTATTGCACAGATGCAATTCAATACCTCGGGTAGATCTTTCCTGGAATCAGGCAGCATTGATTTTTGGAGATAGTCGAACGGGAGACTTGCTCCATTTATTTAGAGACCCCGATGTCTTCTTCGAAACAAAGCACGAGATAGGGTACCCCAGACCCAAGCCTAGGCCTAAGATAGATCCAGAACACGAAGCCTCCTTTCGCCTCCTTTTGGAAAAAATAGGAATCGCAGCGGGCAAGCTGGGCGAAGAAGGGGGTTTTAAACCCACCTTTCGGGTAGTCAAGCCCCTAAGGGACCATGGTTCCAGTGCTGATGAAATCCTGCAAGAAGCCCAAATGAGAGGAGGACGGGATGATAGAGAGGCTAATGAAAGGGTTTGGGTGGGCACGGAGAAGGTCGATGAGTATATAGATGAAGGATTTGAGTGTGCCGGCAATGGATTTTCTGACTTCGTCGTCTTTATTTATGACGAGAGAATGCTGAGGCCTTTGACAGAGGAGGAGTGGAAAGAAGAGGCAATGAGAGGGAATCAGTATGCCAGGTTTTACAAAATGGCCGCAAAGGATGGCCTAACGATTCGTGATGCGCTCATGGGTGCGATTGTAGTCAGGGGATCCGAACAGGGGCCAAGGGATTACTTTTAACACCAGTCCTTTCATAAGCTTTAAGCCTTATCTTTTTTGTGCTAAAATGTCTTTAGGAGCCTTTAATCATCCATTATGAGCACTATTCGCCTTCAAAAGACCAATCAGCTCGCTTATATTCTGAATAAAATTCGCTTTGATTTCCCTTTACTGGATGATACAGAGATCATCAAAATGATCATTTCAAAATATTATACAGACCGTCATATACCTACTAGGCAAGCTACCCCTGAGGAGGAAATAGCAATAAGGGAGGGCAGAGAGGCAATCAAACGGGGGGATTATGTCACTGTTCGTTCCGATGAGGAGCTGGATTTAGAAAAACTGATAGAGCAATATGGATAAAAAATACGGCCTGAATTTTTCTGTTCTTTTTTTCAAGAAGGCGAAAAAGCTCTTGAAGAAAAATCAAGATTTCAAAAATAAATTGCATAAAGCAATCGATGTTCTCGCTTGCGATCCATTTCATTCAAGCCTCAAAACGCATAAGGTTGAAACTAAACTGTATGGTCGGGCTTATAGCTCGTGGATCACAGAAAATATTAGGTTGATCTGGGATTTTAATGCTGAAGCGGCAGTTATACTAGATGTTCTAGACATTGGCGGCCATAGCGGCTCGAAGAAAATCTACAAGTAACATGTCTTATGCTGCCCATGATGCCGAATGGAATTCTTGTTCTTTGAATTTTGTCGGTGTGGAGAAGGCCTTGTAATCAGACAAACCTCAAGCTCGCCAATACCGCCACCACCAAACCCATCCCCATCCACTGCTTCATGCTCAGTTTCTCCTGAAAAAATAAATGGGCAATAAAAGTCGAAACGACCACAGAAAAAAGATCAATAGTGGCAACAATGGCCACGGGCCCGCGCGCAGCAGCTAGAACAAACGCCCCAGTTCCAATCAAAGTGGGCCAAGCTGCCAGAGCAATTGTTCCAGCCTGCCTAAATCCGATCCACTTAAGGCGTTTTTTCATTAGCAGCGAACGAAGGGCAATAGCGATCAGGGCGGCTGCACCCACCGAAACTTCCCAAAAATAACCTGCTACAAAAGGGTCTACCTGCCGAGAAAGCCAGGCAGCTGTGAAAGTAGAAGCTGCGGCAGGGAAGGCCGTGAGGCCTAAAATCACAATGCCGATGAGCGTTTTTTCCTTCAAATGGGGCATGGGATTTTTTTGTGATCCCAAAAACACTGTGGAAGCAATAGCCAGCGCAATAAGAAAAATGGTCGTAGCGGAAAGGGTCTCTCTTAAAATAAGATAAGACAGCAAGGTGACAAAAACAGTTGCTGCAGCATTGCGAAGGGAGCTGGCAATGCCAATGGGCAAATAACGAAAAGAAAAAAACATCCCCCATAAACCCAGCATGGTCGTGAAACTCATGAGCAAAAGCTGCGGCCAATAATGAAAAACAGCTGCAATTTTGGAGAAATCGGAAAAGAGAAGGAGCGGAGAGAGAGTGACGATGAAGGAAAGATTACGGCAAACTGTTGTTTCCAGTGGATCGATTTTTCGTGAAAAATGCCCTAAAAGTGTGTTTTGCAGGCTATAGCCAAGCATCGAAAGGACACAGAGAAAGTAAAACAAGGGGGTGGGGTCAAGAACCAGTTTTCTTTGCTGAGGTCTTCATGGAGCTGTTAGGCTTTGAACCGCCTCAAGGCCTTATCCGGCTGATCATCCGGGGGAAAGGAATAGTCTCGCGGATGTGGTGGATGCCTGTGAGCCAGCCTGTGATGCGCTCCAGCCCGTAGCCGAAGCCGCTGTGGGGAACGCTGCCGTATTTGCGCAGATCCAAGTACCAGCTGAACACCGCTGGATCCAGGCCATGCTCTTTGATGCGGTCCAGCAGCACCTGGTAGTCGTCCTCGCGCTGGCTGCCGCCAATGATCTCTCCGTAGCCTTCGGGCGCCAGCAGATCGGCGCAGAGGGCCACTTTCGGGTTTTCCGGGTCGCGCTTCATGTAGAAGGCCTTCACCTCGGCCGGGTACTTCTCCACGAAAATGGGGCTCTCGTACTTTTGGGTCAGCCGGGTCTCGTCCTCCGCTCCCAAGTCGTCGTTGGCTGCAATGCTCGAGCCCATTTCCCTCAGCTCCGCCACGACCTCGGCATGGGTCTTGTGGATGAAGGGATTTTCCAGCACCTTCTTCAGCGGCTCCACGTTGCGCTCCAGAATGGCCAGCTCTTTGGAATTCTTTTCCAGCACCTTTTTCACAATGTGCTTGATGAGCCCTTCCTGGATCTCCATGTTCATCTTCTGGTCGCAGAAGGCCATTTCGGCGTCCATCATCCAGAACTCCGTCAGGTGGCGCCGGGTCTTGCTCTTTTCCGCGCGGAACACCGGACCGAAATCGAACACGCGCCCATGGCTCATGATGGCGGCCTCGATGTACAGCTGGCCGCTCTGGCTGAGGTAGGCCTTGCCTTCGTCGAAATAGTCCATTTCGAAAAGCTCGGTGGTCCCCTCGCAGGCGTTGGGCGTCAGGATGGGGGAGTCGATCTTGATGAAATCGTGGTCGTTCAGGTATTCGTAGGTGGCGTTGATGATGGTGTTGCGCACGCGCTGGATGGCCCACTGCTTGCCCGAGCGCAGCCAGAGGTGGCGGTTGTCCAGCAGAAAATCCGGCCCATGCTCCTTTTTGCCGATGGGGTATTCCTCCTCGCACCTCTGCACGATCTCGATCCGGCTCACCTGCATTTCGTAAACATCCGCCTGCTTGGGGTGCTGGGTGATGAGCCCGGTGACCTTGAGCGAGCTTTCCAGGGTGAGGCTGTCGGCCAGGGCCATTCCCTCCGCTCCGGCGCTTTCCTCCGTCACCACGCCTTGCATGAAGCCAGTGCCGTCGCGCAATTGCAGGAAGAAGATCTTCCCGCTGCCGCGCTTGTTGTGCATCCAGCCCTGAACGGTGGCCTGCCGGCCCACATGGGCGTTGGCTTTGGAAATCGTCGTAAGCATTGGAGAGTGAATAATTAGGAGTTAATAATTAGGAATTTATAGTTGCCGCTATGGTTAAATTAAAGCTTCGACAAAAAACATCCTTCATCCTAATGGACTTTTGCTTCTCGGACAATCCTTAGGTCGTCCGCTTGCTTAAAATAAACTTGCGAGTAGAGTTAATTGCGAAAATTAACCCTCCAAAATGCGAAAGGCTCCCTCCAGGCCATTGTCTCAAGACTTTTTGGTCAGAAGCGCCATTGCCCTGGCTCTTTTTGGCTCAGCCTGCCGTGCGGAGATTACACCTACGGAAACGCAGGCCTCAGAAACAGGCGCAGGGACAGAGGGTTCGGAATCGGGCGAGGCTTTTGTGCCCTCTTTGGATGCCGGCTGCAGTTGCCTGTGCGACCCTTGCGCCCAGGATTGCGGCGAAAAGGATGGAGTGGAGCGAAATTGCGTCCTGGATGGAGCTTACGAGCAAGGATCCTGGGTCACAAGATGCGTCGAGCTTCCCCAGGAGCCCCTTGGATCAGGGGAAGCGTGTGAATTGAGCTACGTTCCCTACCAAGATCCTTGTGCCCTGGACCTTTCCTGCATCCCTGCTCAAGTCGGAGGATCCGCGGGAACCTGCCAGCCCACCGCCGTTTGCGAATAGCCCGCTGAGCGATTCTCCAAACGACCGCCTGAGCTGGGGGCTTTTTTGAGGATTGCAGCTTGAAGAAGCGGATTATGGCTTGAAAAAAAGGCCTGGGCATGCTAGAATAAGGAGATTAAAGACCCCTTGCATGGACCAGAAGAACGGCCCGAACCCCATCGACCTTTCCGGCGGCAGCCAGCCCTTGGCCTCAGTCGCTCCGGGAAATCCGGCCCCTGCGGAGGAGGCGAGTCAGGGCGTCCGCCCGCCTGCCGCCCCCGAACAAGGAGTGGTCTTTGCCCAAAAGCCGGCCGCGATCCAAAAAAAAATGAGCTTCATGCAGCGGCTGAAGCACACCTTGTTCCCCCCTCCAGGAACAGGAAAGAAAACTCCTGAGCCAAAAAAGGAAGCCGCCACAAGCAGCAGCAAGGAAATGCAGGAGGCCGAAAAAGCCTACCGGGAAGGGCTGGCGACCATCAGGGACCTCATCGCACCTTCGTCGATGGAATTCATGTACGACAAGTTCAGGGTGAGCGGCCTTTTCGCCAAGACCTTCTTTGTTTACGCCTATCCTCGCTACACGGAGGTGAACTGGCTCTCGCCGGTGGTCAATTTCGATGTGAGCATGGACATTTCCATGTTCATCTACCCCATCGGCAGCCTGGAGATCATGAAATTCATGAAGAACAAGGTGGCCCAGCTGCAGTCCAGCATTCGCATCGAGCAGGAGAAGGGCCTGGTGTCCAATCCGGAACTGGAAACGGCGCTGCAGGATACCGAAGAGCTGCGCAGGAACATCCAGAGGGGCGAGGAGAAGTTCTTCCAGTACGGCCTCTACTTTACCCTGTATGCCGAAACCGAAGACAAGCTGAAAAGAGCCCAAACCCGGCTGGAAAGCACTCTGGGCGGGAAGCTGGTGCTGACCAAAAGCGCCGACCTGCAAATGGAGCATGGTTTCAACTCCTGCCTGCCCTTGGCTATGGATGAGCTGGAGGTGATGCGCAACATGAACACCAATCCCCTCTCCACCACCTTCCCTTTCAATTCCGCCGACCTGACCTCCAGCGAAGGAATCCTGTACGGCGTGAACCGGCACAACGACAGCCTGATCATTTTCGACCGCTTCAGCCTGGAAAATGCCAATTCGGTGGTGTTCGCCAAATCCGGAGCCGGTAAATCCTATGCGGTGAAGCTGGAGATCCTGCGCTCCATGATGGTGGGGACGGACGTGATCATCATCGATCCGGAGAACGAATACGAGGAGCTGGCCAAGACCGTGGACGGCACCTATTTGAGGGTTTCCCTGAATTCCGACCAGCGCATCAACCCTTTCGATCTGCCGGTGCCCAGCAGTGAAGACGACGACCCCAAGGAGCTGCTGCGGTCCAACATCATCACGCTGCACGGACTGCTGAACCTGATGCTGGGGAAGCTCACCCCCGAGGAAGAGGGGCTGATGGACAAGGCCCTGCTGGACACCTATTCGCTGAAGGGAATCACCATGGAAACGGAACATCCCGAACGGGTGGAGCCCCCCACCATGGAGGACCTGCACGCCATCCTTTCCAACATGAAGGGGGCCGATGCGCTGGCCCAAAGGCTCCAGAAATACACGACCGGCACGTATTCGGGGCTCTTCAACAAGCCGACGAACGTGAACTTCAATTCGGGGCTGACGGTCTTCTGCATCCGCGATCTGGAGGACTCGCTGCGTCCGGTGGCCATGTACATCATCCTCAACTACATCTGGAACACGATTCGCTCGTCGCTGAAGAAGCGCCTGCTGATCATCGACGAGGCCTGGAGCCTGATGCAGTACGAGGACAGCGCGCGCTTCCTGTACGGCCTGGTGAAGCGGGCCCGAAAGTACTATCTGGGCATCACCACCATCACGCAGGATGTGGAGGACTTTGTGAGCTCCAACTACGGCCGGCCCATCATCACCAACTCCTCGATGCAGCTCCTGCTCAAGCAGTCCCCCACGGCTATAGAAAAGCTGGAGGAGATCTTCAACCTCACCGAAGGAGAGAAGTACCTGCTGATGAACGCGAATGTGGGCCAAGGGCTCTTCTTTGCCGGCCTGAAGCACGTGGCCATCCAGATCATCGCCAGCTACAACGAGGACAAGATCATCACCACCAATCCCGAGGAGATGATGAAGAAGCAGGAGGAGGCCAGGCAGGGCTTCGGGACTCCAGCGAGGCGCTGAGCATATTGAGCCGAGGCTGAATCTGGGCTAGAATGGCTTGGCTTAAAAAGCTTTTCCATGCGCTCGCTTTTCCTCATCGCCATGCTCTTGGCTTTTTCCCCCGGCTTTGCCCATGGCCAGGCGCAGGGGCAACAGCATTTCGCGAAGGGGGTGGTGGTGAAGATCGAGAGGGAGGGGCAGATCGAGAGCTCCCCGGGCGTCCTGAACGACTACCAGGAGGTCGTCCTGCGCCTTTTGGATGAAAAGGAAGGCGGCAGAAGGATTTTGATCACCCATGGCGGACAGTTCGATTTGCAGGAGAGCCAAAAAGTACAGGTGGGCCAAAAGGTCTCCCTGAGCCAGGCCCAAGGGCCGGATGGAGAAGTCGACTACTACATCAACGAGCCCTATCGCCTGAACGCCTTGGCCTGGTTTCTGGCTGCCTTCGTGGCCCTGGTGATTCTGGTGTCAGGAAGGACAGGCCTCCGCGCCCTGCTAGGGCTGGGCTTCAGCCTTTTGGTGATCGTAAAAGGCATGGTTCCGGCCGTTGCCCAGGGCCGCAGCCCTTTTGCCGTGAGCTTTCTGGGCGCCCTGGCCATCGTCTTCGTGTCGCTGTACCTGGCCCATGGCTTCCGCAAAAGGACCACCGTGGCCCTTCTTGGAATCCTGGCGGCCGTGGGGGCGGCCATCCTCATCGCCTTGCTGATGATGAAAGCGGCCCTGCTGGGAGGAGGAGGCTCCCAGGATGCCTTTTCGCTGCAATTGGCCAACCTGCCGAACCTGGACCTGAAGGGGCTGCTGCTGGGCGGCATCATCATTGGCACCCTGGGCGTGCTGGACGATGTGGCGACCACCCAGGCCGCCACCGTGGAGGAGCTGAAGGAGGCCAACCCCTCCCTGGGCTTTGCGGAGCTGTACCGGCGGGGCATGTCGGTCGGTCGGGAGCACATTGGCGCCGTGGTGAACACCTTGGCCTTGGCCTATGCGGGAGCCTCCTTCCCCTTGCTGCTGCTTTTCCACCTGAACCGCTCCCTGCCCTTGTGGGTCATTCTGAACAACGAAGGCTTCGCGGAAGAGATCGTGCGAACCTTGGCCGGCAGCAGCGCCCTGCTTTTGGCCGTGCCTTTGACGACAGCATTGGCGGCCTGGGCGTTTGGCGGATCGAAAAAATCTTCCTAACCTCAAAAAACTTGGCGAGCAATCTTTCCAGGCTGGAGGAATTGGAAAGCAAGGCTCAAGCAGAATTCACAGGCCTCAAGGCGGCAACCGAGGCCAGGAGCAGAAAAAACCTTGACACTATATTAAAAAAAAGTTATTTTTCTAAATGAACACGATTCTGCCCTCCACTTCCTCCGCTTAAAAAGCGAGAGGGAGCAAAGGCTGTCCTTCAACAACTCAGGTAGATCACAGCGTTATCCAGGCATACCCTGGGCCACACACGAGAAAGAGAAACGATATGAAAATTCTGAGGATGGTTCTCCAAACCCTGATCGCGCTGCCCCTTGCCACCGGTTTCACCGGCTGCTTCGAGGATCCTACGCCGCGGCCCATCATCAGCGAGAGCGAATCCGGCGACGGTGACCCCACCGATAACGGAGATGGTGATGGTGGCAGCGCCAACGAGGGCAACGAAGATCCCGGTGATGGAGATGGTGAACCCGGCAACAGTGACCTGCCCGGAGATAGCGGCGGGAACGAAGCCTTTTGTGGCAATGGCATCGTAGAAGCTGATGAGGAGTGCGACGACGGCAACCCCCTAAACAACGACGCCTGCACCGCCGCCTGCATCAATGCAGTCTGCGGCGACGGCCTGTTGTACGAGGGGCAAGAATACTGCGACGACGGCAACACCAAGGATTGGGATGGCTGCAGTTGCGAGCTCGAGTACAAGCTCGCCTTCATCACCTCGTTGCCATACATTCCAGGGGTTGATTTCTCCTCGCTGGAGGAGGCCGACGCAAAGTGCCAGGCAGCAGCGAGGCAAGCAGGGCTGACAGGGGTGTACCTCACCCTTCTGGCCGACGGTCAAACTGCGCCATCCGACCGGTTTCCAGACTACACCGATGAGACTGAAATCCTCCGGCGGGATGGTCTGCGGGTGAACTACTGGGGCATGCTGAAGCTCAACCAGGTCACCAGCACCATCAGTCTGGATGAGGATGGCAATGCAGCCCCCCTCAATATTTTTGCCTGGACGGGGACCTACGGATTACTATCGAAAAGCCAGGTGCCCCACCTGGATGCATGCAACAACTGGCAGCCCAACTCACCGGAGGACCTGGGGAACTGCGGGGACCCGAATGATCCGCAGCAATCGATCTGGTTCGGCTTCGGCTGCGCCTGCAACCAGCCCAATCACCTTTACTGCCTCCAGTCCTGACCCCTACCTGAAACAAAGGCGTCTCACTCCACCCCAAACGGATCGCTGAGACGCTACCACTAAAACCCGCCCCTCCACCGTGGAGGCAAAGCGGGTTTTCGATATGGCTAAAATCCGTGTAATTTTTTTCATTAACAATGTCTGAGATTCGAATATTCTTTAAGAATATGGCATTAAGATTGCCTGTAGCCACGCGATTGATCGCGTGGCTACAGGCGGCAACCCATCTATTGCTTCTTGATGTCCAGCCGATCCAAGCGCAGGCCTTTGAACAAGTAGTAGACCACGGCCGCCAAGATAAGGAAGTCGATCAGGGCGGCAAGGAAATGGCCGTAGGCAATGCCCCGGAAGGAAAGGGAGGCCAAGCCTCCGCTGGAGCCGAAAAGCAGGGAAATAGAAGGATTGATGATGTCCCCCACCAAGGCCGTGACCACCTTGTTGACCGCTCCGCCCATAATAAAGCCAATGGCCAAGCCGACCACCCCTTGCTCGCGAATGAATTGGAAGAATCCGAGATGCTTTTTCATGGCCTTGTTTTTAAGAATTAAAAAGCAGGGGCACTATACCGATTTACGCTTTACAAAACCAATGCCCTGCCCTAGAATGCCCAAGCTTTTCCAGAGGCGATTGTGGAGCTGTAGCTCAGTTGGTTAGAGCGCCCGCCTGTCACGCGGGAGGTCGCGGGTTCAAGTCCCGTCAGTTCCGCCATTATATAGAATAGGTTGTTTTGGAAGAATGCAGGCTCAAGTCTGTGTAAATGTTTCTCCGGCAAAAAAGTTGATTTTTTTATTAAAAAATTTTATATTATTTATGTCAATGTAAATCATCTCTTTTAATTAAGGAGAAGGTTTCATATGACACTGCTCTTTCGCATCGAACATGTGATGGTCAAAAGCCAAATCAGGAGAGGCGCTTTGTATACCCAATAGAGGCATATAGTGCGCCTTTCCTGCAGCTTAGGCAACTGCGTCAATCTTGGGGTTTAGGCGAGACGCCGACAATGACCCCCTAGTTTTGCACGAGACGTGCAAAGGAGATACCGAAGATGACCGACATCAGCAATGCGCAACTCCTCTCCGATTTCCCATTCCTTGCCAACAAGACTCTTGTTCCGGATACGGACAAGTTTCAAGAAGTGAAGGTGGATCGTATTCACCTGGATCTTCTCCGACAAAGGGCCGGGTACGAGACCACAAGCGGAAATCTTGTGAGCTACTGCTACGAATGGCGCTTCTGGGCCTTGGACAAGGATGGCAACATTCTGTTCGAAGTCCAGCCCGACGAATACCACGTTTGTCATGGCTCCCACGAGGGCCCAAGTGAGGCTGAGGGAGAAAGTCTCGCCGAAGCATTGGCACGGCACGGCTACAGAGAGGTGAAGTATCTGGTGTGGCGCTATCGGAACGAGGAGTTCCGAGGTCACGGCTCGCCTGAGCCGGATTATGGCATCACCATCTACAAGCTCCCAAGTCGGCACGCACCCACGCTCGGGCAGCTGCTGGGCCGTCACAACTCCGCGAAAGATCGGCGCTTGCTAGCCACCTGCTAGCCAGCACCCGGGGAACCTCTGAGCCTCAAGCTCATGTTCCCCACCCCCCTAAAAATACGCTTCTTACAAAACAGCGACCTAGCCAGAGGTCTTTCTTTGCGATAAAGGCTGGCAGAACCCCGGTTATCCCACAACGGCGGGATATTCCAGGTGTAATGAGCGGATTCACGAAAAGGCAAAGCAAAGCCTGGTCGGGAGAGCTCGGAAAGGTCGGAAGCCATTGGCTGGCCTGCCAGCCGAAGCCCTGCGAAGCTTTAGCGCAGCATGGGCGAAGGCTGGTAGCGCCACGGGGAATCGAACCCCGGTTACCGGAATGAAAATCCGGCGTCCTAGCCGCTAGACGATGGCGCCTCGGGCGAAAAAGGCCTCGGAATTATAGCGGCTGAAAAAGGAAAGTCAATCGGGCTGCCGAAAAATGAAGGCTTGCTTTCTGAAAAATCCTCTGCTATAATAGTATGAACGGCTGGAACGAGAAGGTCTTTGAAAGCAGCGGCGTCAGTGAGAACGGCCTCCCATGTGAGTTTGCCCTTTGGGCCAAAACCCTTGGGTGCACAGCTTCGGCCATGCCGGAGCAGTGCATGCACCTTTTCAAGTCCCTTTTAGGCCGAAAAACAAAAACAAACAAAACCATGGAGGACCCCTCTCACTGAAAAAGCGATTCTCGCTTACCCTTGCTTTCCGCATCAAAACCTACTTCCACCCGCTCCGTTTGGCAGAGTCAGTCGCCTGACAAGCCCGGCTTCCGTTGGAAAATAGGCGCGCAAAGCATGGAGCTAAGCCCCTGGCAAACAAGAGAAAAACAAAAAGATTGGCTTCGGAAGTTGGAAAAGCTCTCCGCTTTCCTCAGGACCTTAGGGACCTTGGGCAAAATGGGGACATTATTTTTCTGCCTTCCGCAAAGCAATCCCCTTCCCGAAAGGAAAGGGTTTTGCTCTGGATTTGTTAGAGCTTACCAGCGCGGCATTTTATAGCTTAGGATGCTGTACGGATAAGGTTTAATCCGCTTTCCGGTGGGAGGTCAATGGCCCCGAATCCAAATGGTTCGGGGTTTTTTGATGCGCCCGAGCTGCCGCTCCCCTGGTTGAATTTGAAGCCTCGACGGGAAAGAGCTACAATGGGATTGATCTTTTTAACGAACCTCCTCATGCAAACCCACAGCCTTTCGCAACCCCAAAGCCTGGCCGTGAGCGAATTCTTCGCCGGCGTCTACAAATGGATGGCCGCGGCCATGATCCTGACGACCTTCGTGGCCTGGCAAACGGCCAATTCGGCAGCAGTCATGCAGTACCTCGCGACCCACCAAAGCCTGATTTTCGTGCTGTTTTTGGCGCAGATCAGCCTGGTCATCGCCCTTTCGGGCTGGGCCCATCGGCTTTCGCAGGGCGCTGCTGTCGCCCTGTTCCTGGGCTATGCGGCCCTGACAGGCTTCACCTTTTCCGGCCTGATTTTGGCCTACACGGCGGTTTCCATCGCCAAGGCCTTCGGCGTCACCGTGGCCATGTTCGGGGCCATGAGCGCGTACGGCTACGCCACCCAGCGCGACCTTTCCGGCTGGGGGAGCTTCCTGTTCATGTCGGTGATCGGCCTCGTGCTGGGTTCCCTGCTCAACCTTTGGCTCGCCAGCCCGATGGTGGAATGGATGGTGACCTATGGCGGAGTGGTCATCTTCGCCGGCCTGGCCGCCTACGACCATCAGCAGCTGAAGCAGTTCGCCCTGATGGACCCGGATGGATCCCAAAACCTGGCCGTGCGCGGCGCGCTGATGCTCTACCTGGATTTCATCAATCTTTTCCTTTCGCTGCTCAGGATCTTTGGGGACCGCAGATAAAGTTAAGAGTTAAGAATTACGAGTTAAGAGTGGGGAATTTTGAAATTTTAACTCGTAACTCGTAATTAGTAATTCGTAATTGCCTAGCATGTTCCGCAAACTGATCATCATCCTCCCTATTTTCGCCTTGGCCGCTTGCGGCGGCCCCAAAGAATCTGACTACAAATCCGAGGTGCCAGTCACCCGATTGACCCTGGAGCAGCGCATTGCGGCTGCGCAGAGCAGCTTGGAAGCCGCGCGCCCGGAAGAAAGCCTGCCTGCGCTGCCCGAAGCCCTTCCTGCCCGGATCAACCTGGACATCCCCTTCTATTCCCAGGCGCCGGAGGGGAACTGGGACCTGCCCTGGCAGGAGGCCTGCGAGGAGGCCAGCCTGCTTTTGGCTCATGCCTACGCCACCTCCAAGGAGCTTTCCCTGGACGATTTCAAAAGCGAGATTTTGGCGATGGTGGAGTGGCAGAATCAGACTTTCGGGGATTACGAGCACAGCACCGTGGAGCAGACCGCCCGCATCCTCAAGGAATTTTTGGCCTATCCGAACTTTCGCATCCTGGAAAAGCCATCGATTGAAGCGCTGAAAAAGGAGCTGGCCCAAGGCCATGCCCTTGTGGCTCCTTTCGCTGGCCAGGAGCTGGGCAACCCCTTCTATTCCGGCGAAGGCCCACGCTACCACATGATGGTGATCCGGGGCTACGACGAAGAGCATTTCATTGCCAACGATGTGGGGACGCGGCGCGGCGAGAACTTCATCTACCCTTACGCCACGCTGATGGGAGCCCTGCACGACTGGCACGAAACCGATATGGACAAGGGCGAAGCGAAAGTGATTGTGGTGGAGTGAGGAGCTATTTTGCTTATCGTCCGGAGAATATTGAAAATGCACCAAGCCGTGCTGATTGGATGTTAGACCTATTCCTTTGGCAGGGTACGAATTGATCCGTGGCTGATCTCCCCTGAACATACTACACCTCGTAAAGGAAGGTGCGAGCTGATCCGTAGCTGATATTCCTTGAATATACCACACCTCCTAAATGCTGGTAGGGGAATTGCTCTATATTCCTTTTTTCTTCAGCATTCAATCCACCAGAGTAAAAAGCTACCCTTTCATTAAAAACCACCATCTTTTGGGTTCCGAAATCAGCACTTGGAAGAAGAATTGCTTCCTCGCTCATCACCTGATTTATCAGATCAGGGCTAGGATCAACAGGGACATTTTCCCAAAAGAACTTGCCCAATAATGCAGCAACAAGCTCCCTGCTTTCCTTAAAAGCCAGGAAGGCAAATAGTGAGCAGGATTTTTTCTTATTTTCAGGTGTTTCACCATCGCCTTCCCCACCCTCAGAGACTACCACTAATTTTGGTTTTTGAAGCTGATGCGTTTCGGCTGTCACTCCTTCAATTTCATCCAGAGCTGCCACGAGCACTCTCTTTTGACCTTCAGGAACTCCTTTTATTGCCTCCTCAATTCTCTCTCTTTGTAACAAGAATTCCATCTTAAAACTTTCTTGAGTTTCCATGATTTATGAATATTGCTAAGGGGATGACTCTAAATCATTTACCTCAATACTGTCAATCTTCCATCTCGAGCGCAATTGGCACGAGACGGACATGGGCCAGGGAGAGGCGAAGGTGATTGTTTTCCATTAAGATCATTTTGACTTCTTTTTTTCGGCTGATTCCGCTAAAGTAAGGCCTTAGCCTTCTCCCCTTTCACATGCCCCTCTTTCAGGCCGATTTGCACCTGCACACAGATATCATCCCTCCTCGCCGGGTCCACGGAATGCAGCCGAGCGAGCTTGCGGAAGCCTTGGTCAACGCCCGGCTGGATGTGGCGGCAGTCACCGAGCATTTGCCTAATCTCAAAAGCGGCGGACTCGCTCGCTTCGCGGAAGTCCGTTTGCGCCTGCGGGACCGCCTGGGGGAAGAGTCCCCTTATCTGATCCTGGGAGCGGAAATCAATGCCTTTTTCAGAGGCAGGGCTTACCATTTCGGCTATCTTTTTGAAGACCATTTTGAAGGCAGATACTGGCCGGATCTGCCCCCTGACAACATGAATCTCGACGATTTGGTGGGACCCTATCGGAAACACAATCCAGGAGTGGTGATTTGGAATCATCCCACCTGGAGGGATTTTTCCGACACTTCGCGAAGGGTTGTCACCGAGGATCTCTTCGGCAGCGGCCTCATCGACGGAATCGAGATCGCCAACGGCACCATGATGATGCAAGAGGGCCACAAAGGATGCGACCAGAAAACATCGCGAGCCCTTGAGCTTTTCAGGGAAAAAGCTTCTTCTTGGGCCGCCCCCATTGGAACCAGCGATGCCCATCGACCGGATCTGGTCGGGAGCGCCCTAACCGCCTTCAAAGGCGATTGCCCTCAGGACGTGTTTCGGGCGATACGCGAAAAGGCGACAGCAGCGGTCGTGGTTCGGCAAGAGCTGAGGGAGGCTCTGAGCGGGCAGGCTTCGGGCTGGCTTCGCTGAGAAGCCAGGCGGGCTTCCGCTTGGGCTGTCTTGAGGCTCCGACTATTCCGTATCCAGCCTACCCCTGGTTTCCCCAATCATCCCCACAAAAGGACCGCCCAGCTCGACCCAATCTTTTTCCGGGAGGTAGGCTTTGGAAATGAAGCCATCCAGGTAAAGGGCTTCTTTGCATCCCAATTCCTTGAAAAAGCGAGCGAAATGGTAGAAGTTGATCTTCTCTTTGGAGATAGCGAAGACCAGCTTCCCATCGGGCAGCAGGCCCACTCCGTTGCGGATGTGGAGGTTCTCGGAATCCTCCCGGAGCTCCGGATTGAACTCGCCGCCGATCAGCAGCATGGGCCCGGACTGGGTGGCGTATTGGATGTCGGAGCTGAGCCGGAAATCGTCCGTCGTCGCGATGCCGGCCTCATTTTGGCCAGTGAGGTAGAACACGCCGTTGGGCTGCAGGAAGAAATTCCCAAAGCCGTCCTTTTCCGTGTTCAGTTCATGGAGCATTTCTCCATCTTCGATGTAGAGCCCCAGAGGCTGAAATTTGGCGTCGAAAATACCGGCGTTCATAGCAAAGCGGAGCTCTTGGCCCTTGCCTTTCACATGATCAATCAGGCTCTGGTAATTCCCCAGGTGTTCGCCCTGCTCGTCCTTCCAGTAAAAACGCAGGTTTCCCTCTTTCGGATCCGCCACATGGCTCAGCACCACCTCGGGCCCAGGGCTGGATTTTCCGCCCTTGATGAAAACCCAAGCAGAAGCCAATGAAGCGACGACGATAACCAAGACGATCCACTTTTTAGCTCTTTCCAGCTTGGGAGAGAGCCTCACGCCCTTTTCGGTTCTTTTTAGGAACCAAGGAAAAAGGCTCATCACCATGGCCAAATGCACCGCCAGGCCCACCGTGAAGCCAACCGGAATGGCGTAGATTCCGATCGGCCCCGCCAGCAGGTTCGCCACAAGGATGCTCAGGCCGATGTTGGCCGCATGGAAAAGGGAGGGAATGGCGCTGTTCTGGAGAGAATAGTAGCCTCGATGGTAAAGGTGCATCAGGCTTTCCAGCGGAATGGAAAGGCAGTAGACGGCCAGCACCTTCGCCAAAAAAGCGACGTTTTCCGCCGTGAACTCGCCCCCGCCCAATAGGACGAAGATCATCGGCTTGCCCGCCAGGGCCAAGGCTAAAGCGCCCAGCGTGGTGTAGAGCAGGATTCGGGTTCGCCCCTTGCGGAAATCGAGGCGGAATTTTGCGAAATCGCCCTTTCCGGCATCGCGCGACAGGCTCGGGAAGATGGCTGTGGCAATGGCAATGCCCAACAGGCTCACGGGCAGGCTTTGGAAGTTTCGGGCATAGCTGTAAGTGGCCACGCTGCCTGCAGGCAGGTCGCTGGCGAGATTGCTGAATTGGATCAGCATCAGGCTATTCATGCCGAAGTGAAGCATTTTCGGAAGCATGAGGCGAGCCGTCTCGCGCATTTCGGGCGAAAGGGAGAAATCCAGGCGGAGGCGGAAGCCCTGGGCGCCCCAAGCCAAAGGAATAAGCCTTATTCCCAAATGCATCAGCACGCCGATCAAGGTGCCGCAGACCAGCCCCGTGAGCCCGAAGCGAGGAGCCAGAACCAGGAGGCCGAAGATGATGCCGAGGTTGTAGAGCACCGGCGAAAGGCCGTACCACAAAAAATCCCGCCTGCTGATGAGCATTTGCCCCAAGGTGTTGCTGAGGGAGAAAAGCAGGGGCGAAAGCAGCATGAGTCGGGTGAGCCGAACCCATTGCTCGGTTTCCGCCGGACTGAAGCCTTTGACGAACCAATGCGGAACATGGGGAAGGAGGATGGCCGCCAGGGCGCCAACCACAACCATGACCAGCAGCGACCAGCTGATCATCTGGTGGGCATAGCGATGGGCCGCCGCCTTGTCCTGATCGTGCTTTTTGGCGAAGAGCGGAATGAAGGCCGCCGCGAGCGCGCTGCCCACAAAAAAGCTCAGCAGAGCCTCGGGCAAGGTGAAGGAAGCGCTGTAGATATCCACGGTGCGCGAAAGCCCGAACTGGTAGGCCAAAACCTTGTCTCGCACGAGCCCAAAAAAGTAGCTGAGGCCGCTGGTGAGCGTGAGGCTCCACGAGGAATGGAAGAGCAGGGCCTTCCAGCCTCCGCTTTCGTGCAGGTCGCTCAGGAATTTTCGGACGTATTTTTTTATCATGCGGCCAGATTAAGGCAAGAGTAGCGCAGGGGCAAATGGGAAATTCCACGCTCACCAAAGCGGCCCGAAGACAGCTTAGAGCAAGTCCTTTAGAAGCAATGGGCTTTTCTTCGAGCCAAAACTCTGGACCGAGGATGCCGCATGAATCTTTTCACAGAGGCTCCGAAGGCTCAACTTCAGATTCCGGGGGAATGCTGGCCTGCGCCAAGGCGATCAGCCCGTTTCGGCCAAGCCGTCGCCCAGCTTCTCCTGAGAACCAGTCTAGGATCTTTTTGAGGTAAAATGGGGTAAAAATAACCCCAA
>CAYUUW010000017.1:0-24605 GCA_964448005.1 uncultured Candidatus Peribacteria bacterium | reverse complement strand
TGAGCGAATAGATGCTCTGCAGAGCCCGGTGGGGGAATTCGGGCATGGGCCAGTATTTGAGCGCGAAAGCCGCCGCCATGGCCATCAGCAGGTTGCTCAAGGGGCCGGCCACTGCGATCAGGGCCGAATCGCGCAGAGGGTGTTTTAAATTTCGCTCGTCGAAAGGCACAGGCTTGCCCCAGCCGAAATGCGCCACGAAAATCATCAGGGTTCCCAAAAGGTCCAAATGCCGCAGGGGGTTCAGCGACACCCTTCCTTCCATTTTGGCGGTGGGGTCGCCTAGCTTCCAGGCGATCCAGGCGTGGGAGGCTTCGTGCACCGAGATGCAGGCGGCCAGGGCGATGAGGGAATAGGCAAGCTCCATCGGCTTTTTTGGGTTCCAAGAGGCTTTCGCTGTCGCCAGGGCCAAGAACTTTTGCGCTCTCGCCGATTTGTTTGACAGCGGCTGTGCGGGATGATAGCTTGCTTGGGCTTTTAAGACAACCGCTATGGCCAAAGTATGTCAGATCACCGGAAAGAAGCCTTCTACCGGCAACACCAGGAGCCACGCCATGAACGCCAAAAAGCGCCGCTTCCTCCCCAATCTCCAGAAGAAGAAGATCGTCAATCCTTTGACGGGCGAAACCATGACCTTGCGCGTTTCGGCCAAGGGCCTGCGCAATCTGTCCAGGAATCCTCTCAAATGGTTCAAGCGGGTCACCGCCTGATTTTCTTCCTCCCGTTCCGCAAATTTCACTTTTGGAACGGGCTCACTCGCTACTGTTACGAATAGGGAAACCTATTTTCGCTACTTATCACCAATAGGGCAAACTTTGGAATCACTTGGATTTGCTTCGCAGATCCTTCATGATTCCATCCTGCGCTCCATCCTTCCTCAGGCTTTCTGAAGGATTCCGCTCCGGACCAGTTTGCTCGCTACTATCTGGAGAGATGGCCGAGCGGTCGAAGGCGCACGCTTGGAAGGCGTGTAGGCTCGTAAGGGTCTCGAGGGTTCGAATCCCTCTCTCTCCGCCATCCTTCAAATTCTCCTGATTAGGATATAAAAAGGGGATGGGGGATGAAAATTTGCTTCACCCGATCGGTAGCCCAGGGCGATCCTCTGCCATTGGTTTTGAAGACTGGACATTGATAATATCCTTGTTTTAAGCTAGCCCTTAGAACAGAAAACCGATACGAAGGTAAAAGCTCTGAAGGCGGTCGAACTATGGACGAGAAAACAATACAGACTTACAACCAAATGGCGAAAGAGTACGATGAGGAGACCGTCGACTTTTGGCAGATGTTTCCTCGAACCTTTTTCGATAAATTCGCTGAACTTGTGCAGGGTAGTGTTTTGGATGTCGGGAGCGGCCCTGGAAGAGATGGTCTCTTGCTCAAAGAAAAGGGTCTTGAGGTGATGTGTCTCGATGCCTCCGAGGCGATGATAGGACTTTGCAAAGAGCGAGGGCTCGAGTCTATGCTGGGAGATTTCATGGCGATTCCATTTGAAGATAGCTCTTTCAATGGTGTTTGGGCCTATACTTCGCTTTTGCATATTCCTAAGTCAGGCATTTCCAAGGCTCTCGCAGAAATCGATAGAGTCCTCAGGGCTAAAGGTGTTTTAGGGCTTGGTTTGATTGAAGGCGATACGGAGGAATATCGAGATAGCTCGGGCGTGAATATGCCCCGATGGTTCAGCTTCTACAAGAAAGAAGAAATAGAGCAATTGCTTGCGCGGCACGGTTTTGAAATACTTTATTTTGAGCAATTTAAGCCTCGATCCAAGAACTACTTGAACTTTATTGCCCAAAAACAATAATTCAAAATGCTCAAAATCTACTTGGCCCGGCACGGGCAGGATCAGGACAATGCCGACGGCCTGCTCAATGGGCGAAGGGATCGGCCTTTGACGGAGGCGGGCATGGCCCAGGCGGCTGAGCTGTCCCAAAAGATCAAAGAGGCCGGTCTACATTTTGATTTCATCTACAGCTCGCCGCTGCAACGGGCTTTCCTGACTGCCCAGGCGGTCAGCCGGGCGTTGGGCTCCAGCGAGCCTGTGCGGCTGGACGAGCTGATCGAAAGGGATTTCGGAGTCATGACGGGTTGCCCTGTGAACGAGATCGAAACGCGCTGTAATCCAGATATTCTGAAGACGCAGACCGTCACCTATTTTCTCTCGCCCTCAGGGGCGGAGACCTTCCCGCAGCTCGTGGCCAGGGCGCAAAAGCTTTTGGATTTGATTCGGGAAAGGCATATGGATGGCTCTGTTCTGCTGGTCACGCATGGCGATTTCGGAAAAATGATCTACGCTGCCTATTATTGCCTGGACTGGCTGGAAGCTCTAAAGATGTTCCACTTTGGCAATTCCGAGCTGTTGCTTTTGGCTCCGGAGTCCAGGGCGGAGGAAGCGCATGTCCTCACCTTGCAGCAATTCAACCATTGAACCCTTAGCATGAGCTTTTTTCAGGATGAAGTTTTTTTTGGATAGTTAGAAGGCATAACGCCATTTCAGACCTTCTCAGGGAGTTAAGCTTGAAATAAAGATTAGATATGGAATGCGAGAAGGCACAGCCACTGAAAAAGAACCCCAGTGCGCTGCACGAGGGGTTTTGGAGGAAGGGGGTGGTGAACAATGATCAGCCCTAAGACCCGGAGCAAAAACTGGCTAGCTCTTCCTCGGTGGTGCCGATGTCCTCGAGGGTGAATTTGCCCCCCTTCAGCTCACGTCGTATTAAGCTGATGAGGTAGTTCGGGTCTGGTGCCTTGCCTTCACGAAGACTGGCGAGCCACCACTTTCCGTATGCAACAAAACGCAATTTCTCAAACCCACTCATCTCCTCCTCGTTGGTGCCGACGTCCTCGAGGGTAAGCGCGCCAGCATTCAGATGGGAGTAAAAACTTCCTTTAGCCCCCCCGTAGTCGCTTATGAAGTCAAAGCCGGGTTGACGGAGGCGATTGAGTTCCTGTTGCGCAGCAGCCAAGTGATTCTGATTGTCCATGATCAGATCCTTCCTCTGAAGAATGTTGTTACCGGATCACCATAACCCGGTAAACAAAATTATTATAATATTTAAATTAATAATGTCAATATTCTGAGCTAGGGTTTGGAAAAATGATCTACGCGGCCTACTATCGTCTGGACTGGCTGGGGGTGCTGAGCATCTTCCACTTTGGCAATTCCGAACTCCTTTTGTTGTCCACCGACTCCGGCCCAGAGGATTCCCATGCTTTCAGGATAGAGCAGTTCAACCATTGATCGCTGGCTGCGTTTTGCCTTTATTAGAGAACCCTTTTCTGTGCTACTTTCGCAAAGCAGAAGTCTCAAGAATGATTCGAACTATGGATCGAAAAACAATCCGAACCTACAACCAAATGGCGAAAGAGTACGATGAGGAGACCGTCGACTTTTGGCAGATGTTTCCTCGAACGTTTCTCGATAAATTCGCTGAACTTGTGCAGGGTAGTGTTTTGGATGTCGGGAGCGGTCCCGGAAGAGATGGTCTTTTGCTCAAAGAAAAGGGGCTTGAGGTGATGTGTCTCGATGCCTCCGAGGCAATGGTTAGGCTTTGCGAGGAAAAAGGATTGCAATCTGTGGTTGGGGATTTCATCTCCATGCCTTTTGAAGGTAATTCATTTGACGGAGCGTGGGCATACACCTCGCTTCTTCACATTCCAAAAGCAGATCTGCCGAAAGCTTTTAATGAAATAAGCCGAATACTGAAAGGCAATGGAATCTTAGGGCTCGGCTTGATCGAGGGGGAGAAAGAGGGGTATAGAGAGAGTTCCGGTGTCAATATGCCGCGCTGGTTCAGTTTTTACGCCAAAGAAGAAATAGAGAGTTTATTGGAAAAACATAATTTTAAAATTCTTTACTTTGAGCAGTTTAAACCGCGGTCCAAAAATTACTTAAATTTTATTGCTCAAAAGCAAGGTTGAGTCTTCCAAAACAAGGAGTAGGATTGGACGAAAAGCCTTTTTATGCTAATTTTCAGCCAAAGCTAAAACAAAAGTCCCATGAGACCAAAAGTCTTCACAATCGGGGGAGCCACCTTCGATATTTTCGTTAAAACCCAAGACCAGGCCGTGATGAGCCTGCGCTCCCCCCACTCCGCCCAGAAATGGCTTTGCCTGCCGCATGGGGGGAAAATTCGGATCGACGAGGTGATGGAGACCTTTGGAGGAGGGGCGAGCAACACCGCCGTTGGTTTTTCCCGCATGGGCTTCCAGTCCGCTTTCGTGGGCAAGGTGGGGTCCGTGTACGGCGAGCGCGTGCTCCGGAACATGCAGGAGGAAGGCGTCGATCTGCAATACGCCAAAACCACCCAGCGCGACAAGACGGGCTTTTCCACCATCATCAGCATTTTCGACGGGGACCGCACGGTGATGAATTACTCCGGGGCGAACCGCCTTTTCGGCGTCAAGGATCTACCGGAAGAGGCTTTGGGCCGGGCGGATTGGATTTTCCTCAACCACCTGACCGGGCTGGACGACCAGGTACCGACCCTCCTGCTCCGCCTGCTGAAGAAAAACCCCAAGGTTCGCCTGGCCTGGAATCCCGGCCGCGAGCAGCTGGAGCAGGGCGCGCGCCGCTGGAAGGATCTTTTGGGGCGCACGGAGCTGCTGTTTGTGAACAAGGAAGAGGCGGCGCTCTTCGCCAAAATTCCCTACGAGCTGCCTTCTTTGGAAGGGCATTCTCCCCAAGGCTTATTCAAGGGCTTTTTGCCCCCTTATGCCAGCGATGTCAGCCGGATCATGCGGGAACTGCTGAGGCAGGGGGCAAAGTACGTTGCCATCACCGACGGGCCCAATGGGGCTCAGGCCAGCGACGGAAAGCGGATCTTTTTCTGCCCCGTGGTCTCGCGGAAGCGACTGGACACTTTGGGCGCAGGAGACGCCTTTGCCAGCGGCTTCACTAGCGCAATGATTTTGGGCAAAAGCTTGAAAGAGGCTTTGGTTTATGGTACACTGAATGCAAATGGTGTAGTGAATCAGTACGGAGCGCAGAAGGGCTTGCTGAACGCTGAGGATATGCGAAAGGGCTTGGCCCGATCCCTCCTCAAGGTCTCCAGCGCCTCCTTTCCTTCCTGAATCGCCGCCTCATTCCACCCCCCCTAACAGAAACAAACAATGACCGACAGCAAGCTCCTGAAAGCCTACGAGGCTATTGAAACCGCGGAGGCCGCCCTGAAGCTGGCCAAGCAGGTTTTGGGCGACCTTGGCAACATGCCCTCCGCCAAGGAATCCGCCCGCGCCTATTCCGAAAAGGCGGCCACAGTCTCCAAGTCCTCTTCGTCGTCCGAAGGACGGGTGATCGAGGGCGTTTTCGATGGGCAGGGGATGCTGGACAAGAAAGGCAACTCTTTCCCTGTGCCGGCCAACTACGCCAGCAAATCCAAGCTGATTCCGGGCGATGTGCTGAAGCTGACCGTGACCGAGGAGGGAAAATTCCTTTACAAGCAGATCGGACCGGTGGAGCGCAAAAGCGTGATTGGACCCTTGGTCCAAAACGAGGGCCAGTACCAGGTGCTGGCCGAAGGGCGAGCCTACAAGGTCCTTTTGGCTTCCGTCACTTATTTCCGGGCCCATGTGGGCGACGAGGTGACCCTGGTGATTCCGGCTGCCGATCCCAAGGCGTCCTGGGGTGCGATCGAAGCGGTGCTTCCCAAGTTCGACGACGGCCAGGAGCCTTCCAAGGCGATCCGGGAGGAGCTGGACATCGACGATTTGGGCTTGTAGGTTTTTTTTGAGCTAGAGTCATTGCTGATTCGCTTCTATTGACGATTTTATTTTTTTAGTTTACGATGCTTTCCTCGGGCCAGTCTCCCCGGAGCGCTTGCCCTTGCTCATTCAAAAAGCGCGCGTCTTTTCCTGGAGCCTCCTGCGCAGGAGGCCATCCTTCCCAAGGGGCTTCAGGAAATCAAACGGCTGATCCGGTCTGGCGCATGCCGCGCATGACCCAAACAGCCACACTCAAGGAGTCCGTTCCATGTTCCGCTCAATCTTCGCCTTCGCCGTCTCTTTTGCCATTCTTGCCTCGGCTGGAGGCTGCGATCCCTACCACAGCTCCTCCACAGCCCCTTCCGCTTCTCACGGAGGCTTGCAGACTGAAGAGAGGTTCTCCTCGGCTTGGTACGAAAACAACTGCATCCAGATTGTGGGCCCCTCCGAACGCGGAGCCGGGTATTCCGAGCGCCTGAATGCCTGCCGGGAAGGGGATTTCTCTGTCCTTTACCTGGTGGGTAGTCGCTTCCCCAAAGAAAGCGTTCCCCACTTCGACCCCATCCGTAGCGACCTCGCGTTGCTGAGCTTGTCTTGCAGCAGCCATTCCGTCTATCGCAATCAAAGGATCTGTGAATGGGAAGAGGGGGCAACCTCAATTTGCCTTCGCACTTGGATCCTTCCCAATGGGCTGGAGCTCTCGCTTCCCTGCGAGTGGGTCAAGGAATGAGCCACAAGAGCTTGCTGACGTGCGCTCACCATCGGGGGCCTTCGGGCCCCTTTGCTTTTTCGCCATGCTCAGGCTCGACTCGCCGGGTTTTTTGGGGTAGCTTTTGGATAGTCCAATTGTGATGCCAGTCGTGAAACCAATTGCTGAAAGCGGTGGTCACAATCGGCATCACTATTGGTTTCACTACCGGAGTCTAACAAAACAAAAATGAAACTCACCCATCTGCATGCCCGCGAAGTCCTGGATTCCCGCGGCAATCCAACTGTTCAGGTCGAAGCCCGCGCCGGCGAGCATTTCGCTTCCGCCATGGTGCCCAGCGGCGCCTCCACGGGGATCCACGAAGCCGTGGAGCTGCGCGACGGAGACCAGGCCCGCTACGGCGGCAAGGGGGTGCTGAGGGCTGTCGAGAACGTCAACAGAACCCTCAGCGATGCGCTGGAGGGGTGGGATGTGATGGATCAGCAAGGATTGGATAGGCGCATGATCGAGCTGGACGGCACGCCGAACAAGGGTCGCCTGGGGGCCAATGCCATCCTGGGGGTTTCCTTGGCCGCCTCCCGCTTGGCGGCAGTGGCACAGGGCTTGCCCTACTACCGCCATTTGGCTCGGCTGGGCGGCAACGAAAGGCTCATCATGCCTACGCCCATGATGAATGTGCTCAACGGCGGCAGGCATGCCCTGCGCTCCGTGGACATGCAGGAGTTCATGATCGTGCCCGTGGGCGCCCCTAGCTTCCGCGAGGCGCTGCGCTACGGCTCGGAAACCTTCCATGCGCTCAAGAAGATTGTGGACGAACGGGGCTTTCCCACGGCCGTGGGAGACGAGGGGGGATTCGCCCCGAGCCTGGGCAAGAACGAGGAGGCGCTGCAGCTGATCGTGGATGCGATTCAAAAGGCCGGCTACCGGCCTGGGGAGGACATTGCTCTGGCCATGGATCCGGCTGCCTCCGAATTCTTCGAGGACGGCCAATACCGGCTGAAAGGCGAAGGGCTCTCGCTCTCGGCGGAGGAGATGGTGGATTACTATGCCAGGCTCTGCGCCAAATATCCGATTGTTTCCATCGAGGACGGCCTGGCCCAAGACGACTGGAGCGGCTTCCGGCTCATGAGCGAGCGGATGGGCGATTCCCTCCAGCTGGTGGGCGACGACCTTCTGGTCACCAACACCCGGCGCTTGCAGCGGGCCATCGACGAAAAGGCCTGCAACTCCATCCTCATCAAGCTGAACCAGATCGGCACCCTGACCGAGACGATCGAGGCGATCCGCATGGCCCATGCGGCCGGCTTCACTGCAGTGATCTCGCACCGCAGCGGGGAGACCGAGGACAGCAGCATTGCCGATCTGGCGGTGGGCATGGGCGCTGGGCAAATCAAGACCGGATCCCTGTGCCGCAGCGACCGCATCGCCAAATACAACCGGCTTCTGGCCATCGAGGACGAGTTGGGGGGAGGGGTGGGGTATCAGGGGCACATCCGATGAAAATTTTTTGAAAACTGAAAACTTGAAAGAGTGAAAATTGATTATGCTTCTCTTTTCAAATTTTCATGTTTTCAAGTTTTCACCCTTTGTAATCATCCGTCGATATCACTGACAGCTGCGCTTATTGCAGGCGCTGCATTCGGATCGCTTCCCCCGATCAGGAAATAGTCCGGCCGGGCCTGGTAGTTGCTGTAAATGTGCTCCAGGAAATCCCTGCGCTCCTGGGGGCTTTTTTGCGCATCGTCCTGGTACTGCACTTGGCGATACCAGCTCACCTTGAGGCCTGGCACGCCATGCCCTACCACTTTCACTTGGCCTGGGGGAAGGGTGTCTGTGTATTCCACTTTCTTGCCTGGAACGCTGCTGCGGCTATGGTAATGAGGGCCGACCATCGTCACCTTCCTGTTCTCCTTGGTGCCGTAGTAATTGTAGTACACCTTCGACACTCCACCTTCCTCCACCGTGAAGGCCTGCATCAGCAGGTGAGTCGGGGAATCATTCACGAACCTCATGTCCACGGTGGGCGGATAGATCGTAGCATCGGTTCCGGACGGGGCATAGTAGCTGACGTTGTACGAATGGTTCTGCCTCTGAGTTATAGGAAAGCCAGCCGCCAGGGCGGCCCGGTAGGCCGTGGTGGAGATCTGGCACAAGCCTCCGCCAAACTCCGGAATCGTCTTGTTGCCTTTGATCACCAGTTCCGGAAGGAAGCCGGTGCTGCCCTCTACAGGGCCCAGCACTTGGCCGAAAACCAGTTCCTCGCCAGGCTTCACGATATGGCCGTTGAAATGCCTCAGGCCTACTTTGATGTTCACGATGCGGTTGGGTGGAGAGCGGCTGAAATCCGTTTCTCCCGCCGAAACCAGTTCCTTGATGCCCATGGTTTTGAGCTCTTCGTCGAGCACCGTCACTTTGGGCTGCTCCCTCTCCAAGGGCAAGTGCACAAAATCCACCTGGCTTTTGGCCGCAGCAGCAATCATTTCGGCCGCCTGCTCCACCAGCAGCTTCCTGCCGTAGAAGCCTCGGCCTTCGAAGGCGACCTTTCCTTCCGCATCCTTTTTTATGGTCACGTGCTCCGCGGGGCGATCGATCTGCGGGGCGATCTGGTTGCGCAGGTACTCCTCCAGCTTGCGGCGGTCCACTCCTTGCCCTTCCTGCAGAGACAGGTAGGGCGCCAAGGCCTGCATCTCTTCGGCTGCAAGGCTTACGGGAATCTTGTTCAGGTAGACTTTGCTGGTGGAGGAAAGAAGCCCTTCCTCTTCGAGGCTGACTTCCCAGATCCGGAAATCCGTTTTCAGAATCAGGGTGGGGCTGGCGGCTTGCGCCGCAAGCGAAAAGCCCAGGAGGGATCCGCAGGCCAGAAGGGAAAGGAGGAGGCGCTTCATCAGGATTTTTTCTTAGGGGCCAGCAGGCGGATAAGGATTTTTTTCAGCAAGGGGATTTTGGCTTCCTGCTGGGGCTCGGCCTTGCCTTTCAGGAACATTTCCATGGAGCGGTCCCGCAGGTATTCGCGGGTTTCCTTGCCTCGCTTGGGGGCCAGGGTCAGGCCTAGGATCGAGCCGATGGCGCCGCCCACGATCACCCCGGTGAGGAGTCGAAAGGCACGCTTGCCGATTTTCTTGCCGTTTTCCATGGGTTTTTTGTTTGAAGGAGCCTCTTTATTTTTAGCACATTTTGCTTTTAAATTGAAGGAATTTCCTGTTGTGATACCAGTGGTGATACCGATTGTGACCACAACTTTCAACAACCGGCTTCACTACAGGATCCACAATTGGCATTACAAGAGAGCCACTATTGGTTCCACAATCGGTATCACCACTGGGTTATTTTCCCCACTCGATTTCCGGATAACTCTTCAGGTGCTCCATCACCAGGGCCTTGATCTGCCCCAGGTGCTCGGAGGTTTGGGCCTCCATGGTCACCGAAAGGCAGGGGCTGGTGTTGCTGACGCGGATGCCGCACCATCCGCCTTGGCCGAAATCCATCCGGATGCCGTCCATGAGGGTGTTGGGGTATTTGTCCTTGAAATGGGTTTGGATCGCCTGGAGCACTTGGAATTTCTGCTCATCCGGGCAATGGGGGCGCAGCTCCGGCTCGGAAAAAGTCTTGGGAAAGTCCGCGAAAAGGCCGGAGAGGGGCTGAGCCGAATCGCTGGCGATCTTCAGCGCCCGGCAGGCGGTGGCCAGGGCGTCGTCGTAGGAATGGTAGCCTTCCGGCACGAAGAAGTGCCCGCTCTGCTCGCCGCCCAGAATGGCCTGATGCTCGCTCATGGCATGCTCCACAAAGGAGTGGCCCACCTTGCACATCACCGGCTGGCCGCCCCAGGCTTTCACCAGATCGAAGAGGGATTGGGAGTTGGAAACGGTGAACACGACCGAGCGATTGGGGTGTCGGCTCAGCGCATCCTGGGCCAGCAGCATCAGCAGCCGGTCGGCGCTGACGAATTCGCCCGTCTCGGTGACCACGCTCACCCGGTCCCCGTCGCCATCGAAAGCCAGGCCAAGGTCGGCCTTTTCGGCCAGCACTTTGGCGATCAGGTCCGTCAGGTTCGCCGGAACAATGGGGTCCGGCTCGTGGTTGGGGAAGGTTCCGTCCAGCTCGGTGTGGATCCCGATCACCTGGTGCCCCAGCTCGGCGATCCATTGCGGGTAAAAAGCCCCTGGCACTCCGTTGGCGGTGTCCACCACCACTTTCAGCTTTCGGTCGGGCGCGAAAAGCCTCTGCATCGTTTCCAGATAGGCCTTTTTCTCGTCGGCTTGGCTGCGCTGTCCCTGGCCTGCGGCGAAATCGCCCTGCTGGCACAGGGCCAGAATCTTCTGCAGCTCTTCGCCGAAGACCGCATGGGCGTCTTTCGTCACCAGCTTGAAGCCGTTGTACTGCTTGGGATTGTGGCTGGCGGTGATGTTGCAGCCTGCCTCGAATCCCCCCCGGCTGACCGTGAAGTAGAGGAGGGGAGAGGGGGAAAGGCCGATTTCCGCCACATGGCAGCCGGTGGAGAGCAGGCCTTGGATGAAGCTTTCGTAGAGCTCCGGGCTGTGCGTGCGCCCGTCGCGCCCCACGGCCACCCGGGGATTTTTTAGCCCCAAGTTGCGCTGCAGGTAGGTGCCGAATCCTTGGCCGATCCGCTCGGCGCTTTGGGCATGCAGCTGGTCGGGGTAGGTTCCGCGGATGTCGTAGGCGCGGAACATGGAGGCGTTCAGGCTCATGGGGGAAATTTAATTTGCCGGCCCATGATAGCAAAAATAGACGTAGGGGCGAAAATTTTCCGCCTCTACTCAAATTCGCGCAGAAAAAAGGCCCGTCTACCGTATCCCGACAGGCGTCGGGAGAAGGAGGGCGGGCCAAGGGTGTCATGCCCAGGGGGCAAGTGGAGGACGAGGGGTCGTCCTAGGAAGTGAAGCGGCTGCGCCCAAGCGTATCGCCCAAAGTGAGATTCCAAGACTCCAAATACTGTTCGCTTTCGCCGGAATCAGGCTGGGCAATGGTTGGCTGGTCCTCTGGCTCGTGATGCGAACCGGCCAGAGCGCGCCTCGAGCCTTGCCTGTCTTGTCGATGGTCGGCTTGACGTTGTGCTGCGGGGCCTGAGCGTTGTGAGCTTTCCAGTTGCCGTGTTGAGGATGAGGCAGATTGGTTTGACACGGGCGGAATCCTACACCGCCTCAATTTGTTTTGTCAATGCCTGGCCGATTGAAACCTGGACGTGGTTAGGGGCAGAAGATCTTCTGCCCCTACGAAAACAATGGTTTGATGGTTCGGTCGGCCAGGCATGTCATCACCGAAACGCCCTCGCCGCCACCAGGCCGTAGACCTTTTTGATTCCCGCTTCCTTCAGCAGCCTGGCGGCGTTCTCCAGCGTGGCGCCGGTGGTGCACACATCGTCCACCAGGAAGCACACCCCTTGGTTCAGCCGGGCCAGATCCGGCGGCGAAGCCAGGGAAAAGGCCTCTTTTAGATTTTCCTGCCGCTCCTCTTTTTTCAGCTTGGCCTGCTGCTGGGTGTAGCGTTCGCGCTTCAGCAGCAGCTCGATGCGCAGGTTTCCCGAATGCTGCCTCTGCAGCTCTTGGCTCAGTCGCTCCGACTGGTTGAAGCCCCTTTCCCGCAGGCGTCGGGGATGAAGGGGGATGGGAATGAGCACGACAGGCTTCCCTTTCAGCATGGCCAATTGGCCCAGCCTCTCCTCCATCAGCCGGGAAAGGTACTGGGCCATCTGCGGGTTGAACTTGTACTTGAGCTGGCTCACCACGGCCTGGATGGCCGGATTGTGGTGGTAGTCCGCTCCGTAGATCAGTCCATCCAAATGCTGCCAGGCTTCTTTGCTGGGGTTGAAGCCGTGGCCGATGGGCTTTTTCTCCAATTTCTCCCAGCAGCTTGAGCAAAAGAAAGCCCCTTCTTCTTTGCAGTGGGCGCAGCGGGGAGGGAAAAGAAGGTCCAAAAGCCAGTCCATCCATTTCATGCCTTGGAAGCAAGGAAATAAGGCGGAGGCGAGCTATTTTAGATCTCATTCGCCTTTTGCTCAAGCAAAAATTTGGACCGTCCGCCTGGTCCATGCTAGAATTGCCTTTGAATTTTCACGAAACCCCTATGCACAACGCCCTTGTTATTTTCCAGGTCGTCCTTTCCGTCCTGCTTTCGCTCCTGATTCTGGTGCAGAACAAGGATGGCGGCCTGAGCGCCGCTGTCGGCGGAGGAGAGCAGAGCTTCCGCTCCACCCGCCGCGGTCCGGAGAGGGTCATCTTCCTTTCCACGGTTGTGGTGGCCATCCTTTTCGTCGCCAATGCCTTGGCCATCGCCATGGTCTAGCCCTCGCTGCGTAATCCTTTCGGATGAAACCCGGAAAACTCATCCACAGTTTGAGGAAGGGCGAGAAAATCGCCTTGGCCTTTCTGCTTCTGCTGGCTGCCTGGAGCGGTTTCGAGGTGGGCCAGGCGTTCTACCTGGAGAATTCCGATGCCGCCCCGATCAGCGGGGGAACCTACACCGAAGGCGCTGTGGGGAAGGTGGGCTCCATCAATCCTTTGCTCGCTCAGCAAGGCTCGGTGACGCATGATTTGGTCAGCCTGGTTTTCTCCGGCCTGACCCAGTACGATCCCCAGACGGGCCAGATCACGCCGGATCTGGCTGAATTCCAGCGTTCCGCCAACGGAAAGGAGTACACTTTCACCCTCCGCAAGGATGCCTTTTGGCACGACGGCCAGCCAGTCACGGCCGATGACGTGGTCTTCACCTACAACACCCTGATCAAGGATCCTGCCTTCAAAGGCGCGGTGCTGACCTACAACGACTACAGCGGAATCCGCGTTACCAAGGTGGACGATGCCACGGTGCAGTTCCTGCTGGAAAGCCCGGATTCCTTCTTCCTGGTCAAGACCATGGTCGGGCTGCTGCCCGAGCACCTGCTCCGCGGCGAATCGCCGGAGCTTTTGGACACAGCGCCCTTCAACTTCTCCCCCATCGGCTCGGGCCCCTACCGCTATGTTTCGCAGGTGCCTTTCGCGGACCACACCGAATACGATCTGGAGGCTTTCGACCGCTACTACCAAGGCAAGCCCGGCATCGAGAGCATCGCCTACAAAGTGTTCCCCGGCGCGGAGGAGCTGGCCAAGAACCTGGGCGCTTTGGATGGTTTGCGCAATGTCCCTCCTGAGCTGGAGAAGGAGCTGGAAAAGAAGGGGGCGCTCAAGGTTCAGTCCCATCACTTGCCCCAATACGTGGCCCTGTTCATCAACAGCGAATCCGCTTTCCTCAAGAACAGCGGGGTGAGGCTGGCCCTTCAGCTGGGCACGGACAAGCAGGCGTTGGCCGAATCGATCGGCGAAAGCAGGACGATCGACACGCCCCTGCTGGAGATCAATCAGGAGAGCTGGCGCCTGCAGTACAACGTGCAAAGCGCCAATGGGGCCCTTTTCGATACCGAATGGAAGATTCCCAACAAGGAAGCCCTTCAGGACCAGTTGGCCGCGGCCCAGCCCGAGCAGGCCGCTCCTCCTTCGCCCACGGCCCAGGTCACGGCCATCACCAGCCCCAATGGCGGAAAGGACACCCGCATCACCCAGCCGGCAGTGACCCTGGGCGGCACGGCGCCTGCGGGAACCGAAGCCCTTTTCATCGACGATTACCGGCTGCAGAAATTCGTCCCTGGCGAGAGGCAGTGGAGCTACACGGCCAAAGCGGAGCTGGGCAACCTGAAGGAGGGCAAGAATGTCTACACCGTCTACGCCCAGGACGCCGAGGGGAAAAAGGAGGCTTTGGATGCCATCACCATCACCTACAGCACCCAGCAGGGCCTTTCCGGCGAGGAGAAGGACCTGGTGGAGAAGGGGAACCTTCAGGCTCCGGAGCTGCCCGTGCGCGTGCGGGGGGACGGAACGCCCCTGGTGCTCAACCTGATCACCAGCGAAAAGCCCGAGGCCTACGCCCAGGTGGCCGGCACCCTTCAGCAGCAGTGGAAGAAGATCGGCGTGGGGCTGGCGATTGAAGTGCTTTCTCCTGCGGATTTTCAGGAAAGGGTGAGCAAGCGGGATTACGATCTGTTGATTTTTGGCCAGAGCCTGGGGTACAATCTCGACGCTTACCCTTATTGGCACAGCAGCCAGGCCAAGGCGGAGGGGCTGAACCTTTCCCAGTTCAAGAGCTTCGTGGCCGACAGCCTGCTGGAGAAAGCCCGCCTGGAAAGCGATGATTCCAAGCGCAAGCAGACCCTGGAGGAGCTTCAGGAGACCATCAGCAACGAGGTGCCGGCCGTCTTCCTCTACAGCCCGGCCTACCGCTTCGCGCTCTCCCAGAATGTGAAGAATCCCTCGATCGAAAAGCTGGCCACGGCCACCGACCGCTTGGCCCATATCGAGCAATGGTCCGCCCGGGTCAATCGCCACTTCAAGCCCGGTACGGGCGTCCTCACCTTCCTTCGCTGGGCCGCAAGGCAGCTTTGATCCTCCGAATTCCTGATTCTGCATTTCATCCGCCCACCGCGCTGAAGTTTGGAACCCAGAATTTAACTCATCCCCATGAAAGTCATTCTTACCACCCGCGTGCAGCACCTGGGCCAGCCCTGGGAACTGAAGGAAGTGAAAAACGGCTACGCCCGCAATTTCCTTTTCCCTCGCTCGCTCGCCATTCCAGCCACCAAGCAGTCCATTGAGCGCGCCAAAAAGCTCCAGGAGCAGCGCGTGAAGCATGTGGAGGAGATGAAGGCCAATGCGGCCGAGATGTCCAAGAAGCTCTCCGAGGTGAAGCTGTCTTTCAAGCGCAAAGCCCGAGGCAGCAAGCTCTACGGCTCCATTGCCGAAAAGGACATCTGCGACGCCTTGGCTCAAGGCCACAAAATGGAGATCGGCAAGGAAATGGTCCGCATGGAGCACATCAAGACCATGGGCAGCCACTCCGTGGTGATCCATTTGGCCGAAGGCGTGGAGGTGAAGCTGCCAGTGACGGTGGAGGCGGAATAGTTTCCTCTTTCTGTTTTATGATCGGACAGGAGGCCTTCGGGCCTCCTTTTTTTGACCTCCTCCCGGCCTCCTCCGAAGGAGGAGGGGGAATGCGAAATGCAGATGCCCCCACTCCGTCATTCCGTGCTTCGACCTGCCTACCGGCAGGCACGGAATCCATGCTTTTCCGTATTGGTCCTATCTTTAGGGGCTCCAGCTCTGACCCCCTTTTACTCCTCCGAAGGAGGAGAACCTTTCCGCTGGAACCTCCCTCATCACCGCTATCAGTCCTAATCTCTACAGTCATTGAGAGCGAAGCGAAGAATTTCAGGCTTTGAAGGGGTCCGTTTCGCTTCGCCCCGACTGCCTATCCTGTTTTATCCCTGCTTCGCCTTGGCCGCCGCCCGTTGTTTTGCTAAGCTGCTTTCGTGTATGGTGCGGGGCCATAGCCCCGACGGGGGGGCGGCCCTCAGCCCTGCCGGCCGAAGCCCACAAGGGCGAAGGCGGGTGGTTAGAGCAGCCCCGAAAGCCTTCTGGGTTGGCCCTGGTTCGAATTTTGATAGGCTTGCTCCATATGCGTGCCTATAGTCCGCCGCGGCGGACAGTCGGCCTTACAGAGGTTTAAAACACGGGCCCATAGCTCAGCTGGTTAGAGCAGTCGACTCATAATCGATTGGTCCCTGGTTCAAGTCCAGGTGGGCCCACCATCACTTAAATCTTAAAATTCCGAATATTATGGAGGCTGAATCGTTATTGGAGCAAATACTTTTGGAATTTCCTCAGCTCAAGTGGAAAACGTATAAATATATTGAGCATGGCTGGGATAATCACGTTATCATTCTTGATAACAAAATTGTTTTCCGTATGCCAAAAGAAAGAAGTGCACATGAGCTCTTTATGATAAAGCAAAGCAAAAATGAAGGCGGATTCTCCGATGAAATTGAATTACTCAATTACCTAAGCAAAAAAGTTAAAGTTGGTATTCCTGTCTACAAATATGTTTCCAAATCAAAACCAATAGCTGGATACGATATGGTACCTGGCCAAGTGCTGACTTCGTCTTTATATCAAGAACTCTCCCAATCGGAAAAGGAAAGCGTCATAAGCCAACTTGCAGAATTTATCACAACGCTCCATGCCACACCTCCTTCGATAATAAAAAAATGTCGGATTGAAAACGAAGATCCGACAGATCAATTCAAAACGCTTGTTTGCAAAACAGAATCAAATGTTTTTCCCCGTTTGCAAAAAAATGAAGTCAAGCTCATTAAAGAGTTTTTTTTAGAATTGGGCGAACTTCTTCATCATCAATACTCAAAGGTGCTTGTTCATAATAATTTATGGGGTGATCATATCTTATGGGAACCCCAGAGAAAGCAGGTGAACATCATCGATTTTAGCGACAGAGCCCTTGTTGATCCGGCCATCGATCTGGTGGGATTCCATCGTTACGGAATTGAGGCGGTAGAGAGGATACTTGATTTGTATGGAGGCGAAAAAGACGAGAGCATGCTTTATCGATCGCAACTGTATCTTAAAAGGAGTCCACTTGTTGTTATGAATGGTTATCCTGGAGCATTCGAATATGGATATAAAAAGTTTAGAGAACTGTTTGATTTTTAAATTATCTGGAGATTTTCATCTCATTATAATCTCGTTTGCAATTACCTAGTTTATAGCCATGACGAAAAATAAGCTGCTACGAATGGACAACGTTCTCATCGTTGTCGAGGACCTGGAGACCGCCAAAGCCTTCTTCGCCGAACTGGGCATGGAGCTGGAAGGGGAGACGACGGTCGAGGGGCCTTGGGTGGGCCGCGTTATCGGGCTCAACGACGTTCGTGCCAATATCGCCGTGATGCGGACTCCGGACGGCCACAGCCGGGTTGAGCTGACGAAGTTCCACACGCCGCCGCCGGTCAAGGCCGAGCCGGAAAGCGCGCCCGCGAACGCGCTGGGCCTACGCCGCATCATGTTCGCTGTGGCCGACATCGACGAGGTTGTTGCCCGCCTGCGCAGCCACGGTGGCGAACTCGTGGGCGAGATCGTGCAGTACCAGGACATCTACCGGCTCTGCTACGTGCGTGGCCCGGAGGGCATCGTCATCGGCCTGGCCGAGCAACTTGGTCGTAAATCGGTAACGGATATTTTAGGAAATCCTCGATGAAGGAATTTGCCGCCGAGAAACGTAAAACTATTCTAAAAACTATAATATGGATAAAAAGCAGTACAAATTCTTAGGGCTCATTACTGTCCTTTACGTTACTTTTCAGCTTATTTCCGACGTTACAGCAGGAAAAATCATTCAGCTTGGACCCTTTCCGGTTTCAGTTACGGTTCTCTACTTTCCAATAACCTACATTATTGCTGACGTTCTAACTGAGGTTTATGGTTACGCGCAGGCCAGAAAGGTGACTTGGTTTGCTTTTCTTAGCTCCCTGATTGCAGGCCTAGTGTACTGGCTTGTTTCGGTGTTGCCTCCAGCCCCGAATTTTGCTGGAAATGAAGCATTTGTCCGTGTTCTGGGGCAGGTGCCAAGAATCCTGGTAGGAGGTTGGATCGCAGTGTGGGTAGGGGGGATGCTGAACGATTATGTCCTTGCAAAAATGAAGGTATGGACGAACGGCAAGCACCTCTGGCTGAGAACGATTGGATCTACTGTTGTGGGCGAGGGGGCTAATACAATCCTGTTCTACTCGATTGCCTTGTATTCAGTGCTGCCCAATAGCTTGCTCTTGGCTTCAGTTTTTTCTGCCTGGCTACTGAAGGTTCTTGTTGAAATCGTATTTACGCCTCTGACTTATTTGGTGGTTGGAAAGCTGAAGAAGGCTGAGCATGAAGACCATTATGATAAAAATACAAACTTCAACCCATTTATAATTTAAGGTGGTGGATGTGCTGCAGCATCTCTGATGAGAAACAAGCTAGGAAGCAAAAAGCCTTGCGCAGCCATGGTGTATACTGGCTTTGCTTATTAACATCATCCTCATGCAAATTTTCCGCGAGTACCTCATCACCTTTGGCTGGGCTATCACGGGAGCCTTTTCCATGGCCGTCGCCTTGGGCATTGGCCTAAAAGTCTACAGCTTGCTGACCCCTATTGATGAATGGGAGGAGATCAAAAAGGGAAACATGGGGGTGGCCATCATCATGGCCGCAGTGGTTTTGGCCTTTGCTTTGGTCGTTTCCCTAACCATGAATTGATGAGAAAATTCGCACTCAAGCTCAGGAATTCCACCTTGGCTTTGGCGTTGGCCCTTTTCCTCTCTTTCCCGGCAGGCGCCTTTGCGCACTCCGGCAGAACCGATGCCCAAGGGGGCCACTATTGCCGCACCAACTGTGAAAAATGGGGCTACGAATACGGCACATACCACTACCACAGCAAAAAGCCCGAACAGCCCAAGCAGGCCAAGACCGCTGCTAAGGACAAGGCCAAAAGCGCTGCCCGCCAACCCTCCTCGCCAAGCGAACCCCTCAAGCCTTCACCATGAAGCACCTCTTCTACAACGACTATTCCGAAGGAGCCCATTCCGCCGTGCTTTCTGCCCTGAGCCGGGGAAATCTAGAACAGGAGGCGGGCTACGGCCACGATGAATCCAGCCGGAGGGCTGCCGATCTGATTCGCGAGCGCCTGGGCCAGCCCGACGCTGATATCCACTTTGTGAGCGGAGGCACCCAGGCCAACCTGATCGCCATGGCGGCCATGCTCAAGCCCTACCAGTCCGTCATTGCGGCCGCCAGCGGCCACATCAATGTGCATGAATCGGGCGCCATAGAGGCCACCGGGCACAAGATCAATCTCGCCGCTTCCCTGGAGGGCAAGCTTTCGGCCGAATCGGTGCGCGCCGTGATCGACCAGCATACCGACGAGCACATGGTTCGCCCGGGGGCCGTCTTCGTGTCCCAATCCACCGAGCTGGGGTCCATCTACAGCAAGAACGAGCTGCAGAGCCTTTTGGAGACCTGCCGAGCCCATGGAATGTATCTGTACCTGGACGGCGCTCGCCTGGGTTCGGCTTTGGCCAGCCCCCAAAGCGATATGGGCTGGAGGGATCTGGGCCCGCTGCTGGACATGTTCTATATCGGCGGAACCAAGAACGGCGCCCTGCTGGGCGAGGCCCTGGTCATTTGCCATCCGGCCCTGAAAGAGGGCTTTAGGCACCACCTGAAGCAAAGGGGGGCCTTGCTGGCCAAAGGCAGAGTGTTTGGATCCCAGTTCGAGGCGCTTTTCCAGGGCGACCTGTATTTGGAGCTGGCCAAAACGGCCAATGACAGCGCCCAGAAGCTCTTTGAGGGAATCCGGAGCATGGGCTTCGGCTTTTTGGCCCAGCCGGTCACCAACCAGGTGTTCCCGGTTCTGCCGGATTCGCTCATCAGCGAACTGCAAAAGGATTACGGATTTTACGTTTGGCAGAAGGTGAGCGAAGGCTTTTCGGCCATTAGGCTCGTCACCTCGTGGGCCACGCCCCAGCAGGCCGTGGAAGGCTTTTTGGCCGATCTCAATAGGCTCAAGGGCTCCCAGAATCCCCTCGGCAAGCTGGAGGACTACCTTTAGCTTGGCGGAGGAATCGGAGCGCAAAAAAATCAGCCCGAGGGTGCAATGCGCACCCCCGGGGCTGTCTGTGGGAGGCTGGAGCGGCCCCCGTCCGAAGAAGGAATCTCCGGCGAAAGGGATGCTAGAAGACTGTGCCCAAATGGCACTCCGCGGAACAGGCAACCGGATCCCTGGAGAGCAGCGCCCCCAGAACCGCATTCCAGAGGAAGGCGGGCTGGTAAGCGGGTTGGCAGGTGGAGTATCCGATGCCTGTTCCCATGCAGCCCAGGAATCCCAAGCACAGAGGGTCCTGCGTGCAAGCGTTCAGCGCCGCGCATTTGCCCTCCAGGGCTTGGGTGGCGCAAGCGGCGCACCCTTCGCGCGAGCTGGGCGGATCGCACGCTTCGTCGGAAAGGGGGAGCCGGCAGTCGCTCAAGCAGCCATCACCCTCCTCCAGGTTGCCGTCATCGCATTCTTCCCAGACCGGCGGATCCTGGACGACGTTGAGCTGCAGGACTCCGTCTCCGCAGCGAGGCCCTTCGCTCAGGCAGTCCGAGCTGCAAAGGCTGCCGTAGACCCCGTTGAGGAATTCGCCCAAGTCGCAGGATTCCCCTGGATCGACCTCTCCGTCCCCGCAGAAGGCGGGTTCTTCCTCGGTATCGCTGGGCTCACCTGTTTCGGTGGCATCGCTCGTTTCGGTGTCGCCAGGGTCAGCGGCCCCGGAATCACACCCTGCAAGGCATAGGCCGCAGTCGGGGTCCCCGACTTCGCAGCAGCCTGTTTCCATGAGAATGCATGAGAGGGTCAGAAGGCGGAGGGCTGTCTTGATGCTGTGCTTTGTCATCGTCTTGTCCTTTTTCCAGGTCCCAAACCAGGCGGGATTGCCTGGCGTACTTGCTGAGACGATATTTCCTCCGTTTTACTGCAAAAATGCTTCAGGGATCCTTATTGCCCCTCTCCGGAAAATTCCATTTGCCTCTGGCTGTCCGGATCTTTATAATACCGGGGCTTTTATTGGTGCGGGCGAGTGGCGGAATTGGTAGACGCGCTACGTTCAGGGCGTAGTGATCGCAAGGTCGTGGAGGTTCGAGTCCTCTCTCGCCCACCAAAAAAGCCTGCAATCAAAGCCAGTGAGGGCCTTTTTGAATTTGACCTAGAGAAAATGAGAAAAAAGTTGTTAAAAACGAAAAATTCATTATAATCAAATTATCGTAGCCCTCCAAAAGAGCTACTGTACTGTTCGGTGCAGTGACTTAAAAATTAGGCTGAAGGAAAGAAGCAGGAAAGGAAAAGGTTCCAGACCATGCTACAGCAAATCCAGCGACTCTTCTTGCTCTCTGCAACTCTCTTGTTGGCCCCCGCTTGCGGGGGCGACATTGCTTTGGGGGGTGGCGGCGAGACGTCCACAACCGCCCAGGGCAGCGAATCGGAAGCCTCCGAAAGCGGAGGGGCCAGCTCCGAATCCGGCGATGGGGACGGCGACGGCGATTCCGCGACCGGAGACGGAGACGGCGATGGCGACGGCGATTCCGCGACTGGGGACGGCGACGGCGATCCTACGACCGGAGACGGTGACGGAGACGGTGACCAATGCAGTCCAGGTGAACTGGGCTGCGAGTGCTGGCAAGACCAGTGCATGTCCAGCGAGGAGCACCCTCAGGTTGGGTGCTATTTCGGCACCTGCCTCGAAATCGCCTGCCCCTGGCACTCGTCGCTTCGGGCAATGGTTCAGAATGGAGGCTCCGCCGACGCGAGCTTCGGCGGAGTGGCGAATCTCAACGTCAAAATGAGCGGGAATTCGCAGGCCCATGTGCTTTTCGATTTCTCCCTCGAGGACTACGGAGGCGACCCCTCCATGGTTTTCAGCGCCACCCTCCAGCTTTTCCACTGGGAAAATGGGCCGAGCCAATTCAGCGATGGCCCCCTTCTTCTAAGCCATAGTGGACCCTGGAGTCAGCCCATTACCTGGAATCAGGCCCAGCAGGTGCCGATTCTGCCAACCTCGGCAGAGGTGCCCTTCTTGGGAGCTGTCGGTGATTTGGAGGCTGACGTGACCGAATTGGTCAGGGAAATGATCGGCTCGGGAAATCACCATGCTCGCCTTTGGCCGCAGGTGCCGGGAAGCTTCTGGTTCCAGAACATGGGGGAAACCCCGAAGCTCCAAGTGTGCTCCTTCGTGCCACTCAATCCATAGGGCGACTCCTTCATCCTGAACCTCAGGGCTGCGAACCCCTCTCATAGCGACTCCACGTCATGCGACAGCATGAAAGAGCCGTGAACCGAGGGGTTTTCATCATATCCATGCTGCCTACTTCATCGGCAGTAGAAAAGCCCATTGAGGAAACCGACAAATTCAAGGGCTTTATTTTTCCATCTGCATGTGCTATAATGGGGAGATTTAACAAAAACCAAATGGAGCGATTCAGCCAGCACGACATTCACGAGATCTATTCCCAGATCACCCAGTCCTTGCGCTGCGTGGAATGCAAAGCCGGAATCCTTCCCCACAACATCAAGATCAGCAGCATCAAAGAAGGCAAGTGCCTCTTTGACGTGAACTGCCACCGCTGCGAGCTGGAGATGAGCCTTTCCGCCCAGGTGGAAAAGACCCCCCAAAAAAACGCCATGACCCACAACCGGTCCTCCCAAGTGGTCCACGACAACAAGGTGGAAGAAGGCGTGAGCGAGGTGGATGTGCTGGCTATTCAGAACGAGCTGCGCCACTTCGGAGGCAGCTTCATTCGCCGCTTTTCCCATGCCTAAGGGCTTCACAACTTGTTAGATCCGCCCTTTTCCCGCCAGCGTGCCGGAAGAGGGTTCTTTTTTATGGGGATTGTTGGGAAACTTGGGATGATAGGGATTTTTGGGATTATTGGGAATTTTTGATGCTCAAAAAGTGAGGAATTTTCTCTCAATAATCCCCATAATCCCCAATTTCCCAATAATCCCTAGTAGATTCCCACCTCCTGCGTGATCGCGTTCATGTCCCGCAGCAGCTGGCGGTTGTTCTTCAGTTCCTGGCCGATCCGGTTCACCGAATGGATGACCGTGGTGTGGTTGCGCCCCATCGTTTCCCCGATTTTGGAGAGGGAGATGCGCAGCTTCTTGCTGGCCAGGTACATGATCACTTGGCGAGGAAGAGTGTGCTCCCGGCAGCGCGAATCGCTCACCAGGTCGCTCCGTTCGATGGCGTAGTACCCTGTGACCGAATTGATCAGGTGCTCCAGCGAGATCGCCCCCTTGCCGGCAGGCTCCAGGGCCTGGGGGCCGATGTAGGCCACTTCCTTCTTCTGCCGCTGCAGCATTTTCCCCACCGATTTCACCGTGGGAGCCGTGTGCTCCAGCTCGTACTGGGCAATGGCCTGGTTCAGGGCTCCTTCCAGGGCGCGCACGGAATGGTCCACATTGTAGGCGATCAGCTTCAGCACATCGTCGTTGATGAAGACCTGGGCCTCCTGGGCCTTGTGCTGCAGAATGGCCAGCCTCGTCTCGTAGTCGGGCATCCTCACGTCCACGATCATGCCCGATTCGAATCGGGACACCAGCCTTTGGCTCAGCAGGCTCAGCTCCTGCGGGGGCCTGTCGGAGCTCAGCACGATCTGGCTTCCCATGTCATGCAGGGTGTTGAAGGTGTGGAAGAACTCCTCCTGCGAGCGGTCCTTGTTGGCCATGAACTGGATGTCGTCGATGATGAAGGCATCCACTTTTCGGTACTTGTCGCGGAAGCGGGTCATGTCGTGCGAGCGGATGGCGTTGACCACCTCGTTCACGAACATCTCGCTGGTCATGTAGACGGCCAATGCATCGGGATTGTGCCTCCGCATCTCGTTCGCTATTCCTTGCAGAAGATGGGTCTTGCCGAGCCCCACGTTGCCGTAGATGAACAGGGGGTTGTAGTTCTCGCCGGGGTATTTGGCCACATTCTGGCAGGCGGCGTGGGCCAAGCGGTTCTCGGGGGAGACGATGAAATTGTCCAGCGTGTACTTGCTGTTGGGAATGTTCGAGACGATGCCGCCCTGCCGGGTCTTGGTCTGGTTCTTTTTCGGCAGCTTGCGGGCTTCGGTCTTTTTGGGAAAATGCTTGAGCAGGTCGATCACACGGGCGTCGCTCTCGCAGAGCGCGGTGTCCACCCGGTACTCGATCTGCCTGATGGAAGGGTCCACCAATTGGGCCGCCGCCAAGGTCCTTTCAGCGTACTTCTTCATGTGCCAGTTCAGGAAAAGGGGAAAGGGCAGGCCCACGCTCAAAGACCCCTTCTGGGAATCCAGCACGGCCGTGTTCTTGAACCAGGTGATCAGTTCCGCCCAGCTGAGTTCCTTGGAGAGCTGTTCCAGGATTCCGATCCAGAGATCTTTGCTATTCATGTACAAAAAAGCTAGGAGGATCTAGATTTTTAGGGGGTTTTTGTTTTTCTTCCTGGACCGTTCGGGGCCCAATTCTAAACAATCCTTTTTCTTCCTCAAAGCACTTTGAATTGACGCCCTGGGGCCCCGGTGGTGAATTTTTTTAGATTCGGCCTGGGCGGCTCTGGAAGCTGCTATAAATGACCAATTTTCAATTCCCAATTTTCAAACGGGATCAATCTTAGTCAATTCTTCAACTTCCAAACTCACTTGGCTCTTGGCGAATGTCTCATTTAAAAATAGAATTGGATATTGGAAATTAAAAATTGAAAATTATGAATAACTAAAAAGGCACCAGTTTTTCCAGCTGCCGTCTGGAAAAGATCGTGAGCTGCCCC
>CAYUUW010000016.1:24701-25164 GCA_964448005.1 uncultured Candidatus Peribacteria bacterium | reverse complement strand
AATCTCCTCCAGGGGAATCTTGTGCACCTGCCAGGCCTCCAGGCTGATGCGGTTCGGGCTGATCTGAATCAGTTCCTGGAAGGAATCCTTGAGTCCGTCCTTGCTCCATACGGAAGCGCCGATTTCCAGGATGTCGTCGTGGAAGGTGTTGAGCCCTGTGGTCTCGGTGTCGAAAAGCACGAACTCTTCTCCGGAATAGTAGCGCCGAACGAAGTCGGGCAGGTCGATCAATTGCATGCTGAAAGGCTGAAAAATAAGGCCAATCCATTCTAAAGCAATTTTCCCCAGAAGGGTACTGCTCCGTCTCTGTTTTTTCCGTGCTAAAATGGCCGGGCCATGATTCTATGCATCGATTCCATCACCGGGTTCTCGGGCGTTTCCCTGGCCGATTCCAGCCGGGCCTGGGGCTATGCCCCGCTTCCTGCCATGAAGGCTTCGGAGGGCCTGGTGGAGACCATTGATG
>CAYUUW010000016.1:0-24691 GCA_964448005.1 uncultured Candidatus Peribacteria bacterium | reverse complement strand
TCTGAAAAAATCGGGGAAGGCTCCGGCCGACCTTTCGGGGGTGATGGCCCTTTCTGGCCCCGGCAGCTTCACGGGCCTGCGCGTGGGGCTCAGCGTGGCGAATGCTTTTGCCTACGGCTTGGGCCTGCCTGCCCTTGCCCTGCCTGCGGCGCAGTGGTGGGCCTGCGGGATCGAGGAAAAGGACTGGATCTACCTGCAGAGCCTGAATCCGGCGGAGCTGTATGCTGTGGGCTTTGGCCAATTCTCCAAGGCTTTTCAGGGAACGATCGGGGTTGGCGAGCTGTCCGCCGTGCGGCAATGGTCGGGCATGCTTTCATCGGAGCATCGTCAGGCGCTTTCCTCTTCTGCCCCAGAGTTGAAACTTGCGCTGCCGCCCGAAGAGATTTGGCAAAAAGCTGTGGAGAGGCATTTCGGCGAAGCCAAGGCGGGCCAGCCCCTCGAGCCGTTTTACCTGAAGGCACCCAAAATCACGGTGGCGAAGAAGGCCTAGAGAGGTGGGAGTGACAAATCAAAAGATCGATGATTGCCTTACTTAATCAGTCCTCCGACAGTTTGACATTTCGGGCCCGTGCTTTATCTTGATCGGGCCAATGGTGGCCTAACGACAACAGGTGTTGGCGGCGGGCCCAGGCAAAGGTTCGTTGAAAACGCCGCAAGGAGAAAAATGCTGTTCCAGTACGTTTTGTTGGACGATTCCCAAAAGACCTCCAGCTTGGCCGATTTGCTGCGCGCCATTCTGGAATTCCGGCCTTTCGGCTTTGTTCTGAGCCAAGGCGTGATTCGCCAGGAGGGAGATGTGCCGTTTCTGGCGACCGTGGGGTGGCTTCGCCCCTTGGAGCCCGTTCTGCTTCAGCCCTGCGTTCGCAACTTCCAAAAGCCCTCCCCTCAGGTTCTTCCGCTTCAGATCAGCACCTGCGGAAGCTTTGCTCTTCCTCCGGAGCTGAATCGAGCTACGTGCACGCTTACGTTCACGTTCAACGGCAACCTGCTTGCCCCGATCCGGCCCGAGCTGCTGGCTGGCTGGAGTCCTCGCTGACTCCGGCGAACCCCAACCCCGTTTTGCAGCGGGGTTTTTTATATTTCCCCGGTCAAAGACCGATTTCTTGCAATTCCTTCCTTAAAATTGGAATTTTATTTCGGACCACATCCCAAACCAGCTCAAAATCGATCCCGAAATAATCGTGGATCAGCTTGTCTCTCATTCCTGCCATAGCCTTCCATTCGATTTTTTGGTGGCCCTCCTTGAATTCATCGGGAATCTTTTTGCTGGCTTCACCAATGATTTCCAGGTTCCGCGAAAAGGCACGCATCAAGCTTCCGTCCTTTAAAAACTCGTCGTAGGTCAAATTTTTCGAATGGCTTTCCAGATAATCGATTTCTTCCAGGATATGGCGAAGATATTCATCAATTTTCAAGGACATACTCAGTTTCTTTAAGAATATGGGGCCCCAAATGGGGGCTTAAGCCCTGTTTCGTTAAAAGATCGACTTTCCTGCCCAAAATATCTTCAAGCAAAGTCGCTAAGGCCATGAAGTTGTCGTAATTCTTCTTGCCCTTCTGAAACTCCACTAAAAAATCCACGTCGCTCGAATCCTTCTGCTCATTCCGCGCAAAAGACACGAAAAGCCCCAGTTGCTTGGCTCCGCATGTTTCGATTTCAGCTCTGTTTTTAAGCAGTCGTTCAAAGATTTCTGCTTTGGTTCGGGCAATCATGCGCTAGCGTTAGCCTGCATTCATTTTAAATCAAAAACAAGGAGAGCAAAAGGCAATAGAGGGCAGCCAAGGAAGCCCTCACGCCGTCTTCTCCTTAGCTGATTCCCAATCTCGCCTCGATCTCCTGGTCCACAAAGGCGCGCTTGCGGCCGTACTTCATGCGCGAGTATTTCTTCAGGATCTCCGCCAGGGGCTTGTTGTCCACAGGATCCCAAATGGTCTCGAGCGAGAAGGGGCGCGAGGTGGTGTTCTTGATGTTCAGCTTGATGTAGGCCTTGTAGTTGGCGATGCTCAGAATGTCCTGTTCGGAAAGCTCCGGAGCGTATTCCCGGGCCAGGTACTCCGCATCCTCCGCGCCCACCTTGAACGAGAGCATGGTGCCCACGTTACCAAAGACAGCATCGCGCACCCGGGTGTCGTCGTGGCCGCTGGGCGTTTTGGTCAGCTGGGCGATGTACTGATGCGCCATGATGAGCGAAAGGCGGTACTTGCGCGCTTCGGATAGGATGGTGGCGAAGGTGTCGGTGGCGAAGTTCTGGAACTCGTCCACGTAGAGGTAGAAATCCTTGCGCTCCTTCTTGTCCATGTCCTGCCGGCTCATGGCGGCCATGTTGATCTTGTTCACGAAAATCAGCCCGAGCAGCTGGGCGTTCAGGTCGCCGATCTTTCCCTTGGAAAGGTTCACCAGCAGGATCTTCTGGCTGTCCATCACCTCGCGGATGTTGAAGGCGCTTTTGGATTGGCCGATGATGTTTCTGATCGTCGTATTGGTGATGAAGGGGCCGAACTTGGAGCTGAAGTAGGGGATCATCTCCTGCTTTTCCCGGTCGCCCGTGCTGGCGTACTCGTGCTCCCAAAAGCTGCGCACCACGGTGTTGGTCACCTTGGTCAGCTTGTACTTGAGGAACTCCTCGTCCACAAAGATGCGGGGCACATCGATCAGCGTGGCTCCTTCGTCCTCGTCCTCCATCAGGGTGAGGCAGGCGTTGCGGAAATAGTGCTGGATGCGCGGGCCGAAGATCTCATCGCCGAAGATCTTGATGAAGATCTCCATGGCGTCCAGCGACGCCCGGTCGCGCTCTTCCGGCGTATGGGCCTCCAGCAGGTTCAGGCCCATGGGGCGCTCGGTGTCGGCCGGATCGAACAGGACGATGTCCTTGGCCCGCTCCTTGGGAACGGCCTGGAGCGTGTCCTCCACCAGATCGCCGTGCGGATCCACCAGGCACATTCCGTCGCCATTGATAATATCTTGCTTGGCCATGTAGCTGAGCAAGACGGATTTACCCGAGCCGGATTTACCGATGATGTACTGGTGGCGGGTGCGGTCCTCGCGCAATATTCGGATGTCCCGCTTGGCGCCCCGGTACATGTTCCGCCCGATCAGCACGCCCTCGGTGGGCAGATCCACGGGCGGGGCAAGCACTTTGTAGTCCAGCCACTTGATGATGGGGACGGGGTTGTAGCGCGAATCCGGCAGATGGTACAGCGAGGCCAGCTCGTCCTGGCAGAGCAGCGAGGTGGCGTGGCCCCCCGGAATGCGCCGGTCGTACAGGTACTGCAGGGCCGAATTGTTCATGCCGTCGAAGGGCACGATGCGGCGGTTCTGGAACCAGTTCAGGGCCTGGTCGTGGTAGATGCTGAAGGCCACATTCAGGTTGTTGGTGATTTCCGTGGCGCGCGCCCGCGTGTCGGCCACGCCCACAATGCGGATGGTGGTGTCGAAGCCTACCTGAGTGGCCTTTTCGCCGACCTTCTTGTAGGCTTCTTCCTTGCTCTGCAGCATGCGGATGTAGGAATCCCCCCCGGCAGCTCCTGGGGCATTGGTGCCGCCCAGCACGCCTCCGCTGCGGAACAGGTTGATGAAGAAGGCCAGAAGGGGGCCCAGGATCGGAATGGGGATCCGCACAGGCAGCTTCTGGTTCTTGAATAGCCGGGTGCCCATCTCTTCGGCCTCTTTGTTCCATCGGCTGCTGGAGGCGGGGTTGATGATGATCTGGATGCCTGCCTTTTCCTGCGTCTCAAGCTTGGAGAGCACGTTGGCCAGCTCGTTCAGCGGATCCTGCTCCATCGTCTTGTAGGTGTTGATGGGGAACCAGAACTCCCTTTTGGCGAACATGTAGTAGGCCTTGATCTTCTTGCCGGGCTCGAACAAGGTGTAGGGCGCCGTTTCGATCTTCACGTCGGCGTCCTTGTAGAAGGTGGTGACCTGCTTCTCCACGATGCTCTGGTAGAATCTGTTGACCACGATGTAGAAATTCAGCTGATGCTTCTCCACGAAAAGCTCCAGCGAAATGTTGTCCGCCTGCCATATCTTGGTCCGGATCAGGTTCCACAGGTCCAGCTCGCGGATCTCGTACAGGGCCCGGTACAGCTGGGCCATGATGGCCACTTTTTCCTTGAAGTCCTTTTCCGTCCGCTTCTCCTGGTCCATTTTGGAATCGCTGCGGGGCAGCGAGATCTTCAGGTAGACCAGATCCTTGGCCAAAAAATGCTCGTGCCAGAAGCGCGCGGTCTCCACCAGCCATTTCAGGCCGTACCACCCCCCAAAAAGGCCGGCCAAAAGCCATTTCCACCACTCCTTGAGCCAGTCCAGAATGTCGTAGAGCAGGTCCACGTCCACGTTTTGCGCTTATTGATCCCTTTATTCTAGCACAAAAAGGGCCGGAAAGCAATCCTCCTCTTTTAGGACAAGCCTGGCCTTGCTTTGCTCTTTTGAAACCGAAAACCAGGCATATTGAAGAGGACGTCCGTGTCCTCTGGAGGGCTTGCGGACGTCCGTGGCTCTTGGCTTCACCAGACCTTGGCGATCAGGGGCGGAAGCACGATCGGCTCATGCCCGGGAAAGACGCAGGCTCCCCGCACTTCCAGGGTGCCCGCGCCCTGGCCGAAGCTGACTCCGATATAAGGAGGAGGTGGCTGGCACGCAAGGACATCCCCTACTCCTTCGGGTCCGGGCCACATCCCGCAGGACATGGTGAAGGCTGTGGTCGCCATGGATGGATTGCCTTCAATGATGGCCACTTCGAAGCCACAGGCATTGGGCTCCAAGTGCGGAGTATCCAGGGGGGCAATGAGTAGGATGTGCACGTATCCAGTTGTTCCCCCAGTAGAACAGTTGTAGTGGTGGGGCTGCTCATCGTCGACGGTGCACGAGCCGAAGGTGGGCAGGGCCCAGGATTCGAGAGTGAACGGGTTTGGCGACAGTGGATCGCCATCGCCGTCCCCGTCGCCCGGGGCCTCTTCGCAGAGGCCCGCGACGCACTCGAGCTCCGCATCGCAGGACCCGTTGCCGTAGCAGGGGCAGCCCTGCGTCCCGTCGGGGCAGGTGTCCCCGTCGCCGTCTCCGGCCGCGGAGTCGCCGGTCTCGGTGTCGTTGGCCATCCCGGCCTCGGTCTCGCCGGTGGAATCGCTGTCGGCGGTGCTGGCACCGCTGTTCTGGGGGGGTTCATCGAAGCAGGCGCTGTTCGCCAGGAGGGCGAAGATGAAGGTGCCGAGAAGCAGGGGCCGGAATCGTGAAATGGTCATGGTTTCTCTGCCTTGTCTGTCCCGGGGAACGCCCGGGTCTTTTCGCTGTGGTTGTGGAAAGAGCGTGCCGCTTGGGCCCGCGCTCTTGGTGGTCGGAGCATGGGCCCTTGGGCCTTAGCCGGAGAGCTGAAGGCATTCTGACATGTTTTTATGGGAAAGCAAGATTAAAATTGACAGGAGTCATAACTTATGAGAGGATTGCAATCCTCCATCAATTCATCCTATGTCCTCTCCCTCCTCAAGGCTAGCTGACTGTCAACGCGCTCTTTCCCATGCCCAATCCGAAGCCAGAAACGAAGTTATCCTCTTGCGAAGTGGCTTATACTTGCTGTTCTGCAAACCCAGCTACCAGCCCCCCCAGCCTTGGGAGCTTGTTGACGGCTGGGAATTGACTCGCATTCTGAATGGAGCTGAGGGCGGAAGGGCTGGACTGAGCTTGGGCCGAAAGTCCCTGGCTCACGCAGGGCGCGACAGGTTTTCGGGCACTCTTGCTACCGGTACGCGCTTTTTCAAGCTTGAATTTCCTTCCCACACCGTTGGCCAAGTTAAGATTCCCAAAAGAGTACCGCCTAGGCCTCCGGAGCCCATTCTGAGTCACTGGGTTGAATTCACATGGCTGGATGCAGAGGGAAATCCTCTCTCGGGCGTTGAGTATAAAATCACTTTGCCCGACGGCCAGGTTCGGGAGGGCCTCAGCAGCTCAGACGGAAGGGCCTACATTGACGGAATAGCGCAGCCCGGCGATTGCCTATTGGAATTTTTTGAAGACGGAGAATGGGTGTCAAAAACCCTTAAGATTCAAGCCCAGCCCCAGATTTCCGAGTAGGAATATCCACTCATTCTAAAGCCATGAAGCCAAGAGATTCGATCACAGGCTGCGCCTCTGCCCTTGCCGCGGTCCTGGCCCTAGCCGGCTGCCCCAAGCCAGAAGCAGCCCCTCAGTCGCCCGTGGATCCGGCCGGCCAAGCCGAAGCCAGTCCTCCCGCCGAAAGGAAAAATGAATCGGAAGCAGACTACCTGACTGCTGCGGAAGTCAAAGCCAGGCTATCTGCCCTGCAAATGCAGTATTTCGAGTTCAGGGTCGAAAAGCATGGAACGCATGCTGCGCTGCGCCTCGGCTTCAATCAAACCCTGCTCCCCGCTTACCAGACTCTTTGCTCCAATGAGCTAGCCGAAATTGAAGGTCTCGAATCCTCTCAGGGGCCGCTGGAGATTGAGGGTCGACGGGGAGAGGCTTATGTGTTTGGGCTGGGCGAAGATGCGGAACTCCACGTGTTTAATAACAACGTTACCGGCGAGGGGTCGGGAAGTATTTGCCTGGATGACCAGGAATATAAAATAAGGCCAGGTGACCCGTATTGCCTTCCGCTGCTGAATCCAGAGCTCTTCGGGCCCGCCCCGGATTGCCAGTCCGACGAGGGCTGCTATCCTTTGGCCTCTCTCCAAAGAGAGCTCGCCGTTGATCTCCAAAGGGCTCAAATGGAGGTGGAAAACGGGTCCGAAGGAGCCTGCGACCGGCTAGAGGATGTTTTGGCCAGGATCGCTGAAGACAACCGAAGAAGGCTGTCGCTAGGCGACTATTACTACACTCCAGCCAAAAGCATCCCGAAAGAATAGAAAAAAAGGCTTTTTGGACGACTTAAAATGAGCCCGTCCACTTATCCTTATCAGGAAGGGGGGTGTACGGATAAATCCCTGTTGGATGAACGCGGTCCCATTTGCCTTCTCTCAATGCCCTTTTAACTGTATTTGAAGGATATTCAGCCGTTGGATCCCAATTTGGATCGTAATAGCCGTGAGGGGCTTTGCCTCCATTTTGAGCAAGGTATTGAGGGGTTCCTCTTCCTCCTATTTCGGGGTCTAGCGTGTAGCCCAAGTTGTCGATGCCCCAATGGCCCACCTCTTTCCAAATGAGCGCGCCAGGGTCGTGGAGCTTTTGGGTAACGTACATGCCGTGTCCCCCCACAGTCGTGGGGGGAGCGTTCACTATGCCCCTTTCCGCCAGCAGCTTCTTTCGCCAGAAATAGAAATAGGTCATGAAGAGCCTGGCGGCAATGATCTGCTTCGGGTCGTAGATGTTCTCCTTGTCGCCATTGATCTCCACCTGCACGGAGTATGCATTGGAGCCATCCCCTCCGGCCATGTAGTCCTCAAAATGATGGGAGAGAATCACGGTGCCGTCCCCCTGGACCACAACGTGGACAGGGATGCCTACAGCCCCTTTGGCTCCTGCGGTCTTTGGCGTGGCGGTGATGTGCACAACAACATTGGTGATGCCCAGAAGATCGCGCGGACTTTTTCTTACTCCATTCCTGTAGCCCATTTCCCTGGCGCCTCGCTCCAGATTGGAATAGCCGTAGGTCTGAGGGTCGTATTCCTGGATCCTGTCCGGATCGCCCCGCACATCCACGATGCCGATTCCGTACTCGGCGCACCGATCAAAGAACCAGCCTTCAGGATCCTTTTCCAGCTTCTCGTAATTCATCAGCCATTCCGGCGCAATAATGGGGGGCAGGCTGGAGACGATCGGCGCCTCCACGACTTCTATGATGTCGGGAAGGGTTTGAATGGTAGCGAATCGGAGGTGCCTTTGAATCAGGTCTTCCGGCATATGGCGCGCTCCCCGAAGCCCAAAATGCGAAAGATCGGCGCGGGTGAGGATGGAGGGGGCTTTTGCCACCGGCGCTTCCATCACTTTCCGGGTGAAGGTTTCGGTCTCCAGAAAGCTGAAATCGATATTTCCAGGGCTGTTCTTTTGGTCAATCGGCTTGTGCAGCAGGGTGCCTAGGCTTCGCCGGACGGCTCCAATCACGTCCGGGTGGGAGCAGTCATCGTGCTCCACTCCCCGCACCCGGATCTGGCGGATTGCCTGTTTCGCTGCCTCAGGATGCTTCAGGTCCTCCAGGCTGTGGCTCTCCCCGGGGAAGAGGGCCATGGCGCTTTCCGCGGGAACCAAGCCGTCGCCATCGGCGAATCGGTCGATCCGCAAATTCCAGCGATCGGGCCGGTCTTCGGGGGGAATTTCAAGGTGCCCGCCGCTGGATAGCTCGGTGAAGCGCCCCGCATGGTGATGAATGGGATTTCCGTATTCGTCTTCTTCGGGCTCGCCGTGATGATGAGGCGGATGGTGGGAAGGCTTGAGAGGCTCATCGAAATGAGGCGTTTGCTCCGTCGATACGCCGTCCATGTAAATGGAAACTGTTTTTGAATGAAAGGTTCCCGTGCCCAGAGGCCCTAGAAAATCCAGCGCCTGCTTGTGCCCCGCCCGAAATGTTGCCGCCGTTTCGGCATCCAATCCAGGAGAAGGCAGCTGGAAAGCCTTGGTGGTCAGCCCTCCTTCCGGTCCGCTGGAAGGAATGTGCCACTGCCCCTCCTCATCCGTCGGAGGAAGCAGCAGAAAAGCTCCAGGCACCTCTGCCAACAGGGTCTGGGCTTCTTCCGGGCTTTGGGCCAAGCCGCCCAACAGGCCGTCCCCATCCATCGGGTGAGGCTTCAGCATCCTTCTTGCCAGTTCTGGAGTGCCCAGAACCGGCTGGGCAATATGGACCACTCCAGAGATGCCTCCCTTCTTCGCCTCTCCTTCCTTCAGCTTCCCTTGCTTCAAAAGCGAGCGGACCAGCAGGCCCCCTGTTCCATGGGTCACCAAGACAACCCTATCGGCATTTTTGGCCTCTCCGTCTAGAATTTTTTGGATCCCCTCCAGCACTTGGCCTTCGCTCACTTGGCCTGGCTGCCTAAAATCATAGCCCACGGCATAGGCGGTTCCCATGTTTCGCTCTTCCAAATCGGCCATCAGGCCGCCGTAGCTTTCCATGGAAACCCCTGCCCACCCCCGCCCGATGCGTTCGGCTGAAAGCCCTCCATCCAGCTCCGTGCGCAGCTCGGCCGCCTTCCCCGAATCCAAATCCTCCTTCTTCAGGGCTTCCAGGCTGGCCGCGGAATCCGAATCCCACTGCTTTCCTCCAGGAAGCTTTAGTACGGACGAGCCGAAATCGGGCACAAGAATGAACGCCACGCTTTCTCTCGCCTTCTCTATAAGATGCGATCGATCGGATGGGCCGGAGAATTCATGCCTTTGGTTTTCGCACAGGCCCGAATGCATTTTTGGAGGGGCTCAAAAAGTAAAAAAACGCTTAGCCATGGCAGCTCACAGCTACCGTCCAGTTCCTCTGGTACTGCAGCACTTCCGTTTCTGCAAAATAAGGGCCAAGCCGCCGTTCGAGCATGTAAATTCGGGATTCTCTTCCTGCCGCATCCGCAAGCTTCAATTCCTGGGGCAGAGCCTTGGACATGAAGGCGCAGCCTCCGCCTTGCTGATAGGGCAAAATGAGCAGGTTCGGCCTTTCATCCAAAAAATCGCCTTCCCACAGCCCCCTTGGTGTCCAGCTGGGGGCAAAAGAGAAGCCCTTGGGTTCGCGTCCCCCAGGAGCGCGGCCCCCTACAAAACGAGCCTTGCCGCCGAAAATCCCAAACAAAAGCTTGTCGTTGGTTCCTCCTATCCCCCTTTCGTCGGCGGTGTCCTGTTCGATGATTTTTTTGGCTTCATGCAAGCCTTCCGTTTGGGCCAACTCGGGCCATCCGACCTGCGGCGCAGCATTGAAGCAGACCTTGTGGCTTGCCCATCTTTCGGGCCTAAACTGGAGGGATTCATTGCTGAAGGGTGTTGCTTCGATAAAATTCCAGTCTGCTCTGGCGACCCTTTCGCCACGATGGTAGCTTTCCATCATCGGCAAATAGCGCGCCTGAACGACGAGGCTTTCGCCAAGCAGTCCGTCGATTTCTCGACGGGCGGAAAACACCTCGAAAACGCGGACCGTTTTTTGGGCGTCGGTTGGCGATTGCTTCAAGAGGCTGTCTCCGCCCTCTGTCGCATTCGGATAATCCCCATACCTGACGGTGACCAAGGGCTGCCTCTGCAAAGCCTCTTCGTCGGAAAAGCCTGGGTTCCTCAAGGCCGCCCGGAAGCCATGGCTTTGATCCTCTAGGACAATGGCGAGCTTTCGCCGCCCGCCTGAAGCCGTGTCGGCCGCCTGGCTTAAAGGTTGGCCAAACTTATCGACAAGCCCGGCGATTTGCAGAATGCTGTTCCAGCGTTCAGGATGGCATCCTGAAGGTCTTTCAGGGGAGGGCATGAAATGGGGTGGAGGGTGGAGGGCTGCCAAGGCTAGAATTCTACAGCCGCCAATCCAATTGTCAACCCAGGGTCCGCCCTGCCTTGAGCCCGAAAGGCTGCCAAGGAGGTTCGGTCGGACGCCATCAGGACAATCTGGATGGGCCGGAGCGAGCACCTTTGCCGAAGGAAGCCCTTGAGGAGGCGATTTCTATTCTCGTTTCGGATCTGGATCGCGACTAGGGCTGGGGGAAAATGTCACATTGCTCCTTGGACGACGGTGACCAGGGAGAAATTCTTTGCCCCTTTTCATCCTGCCTCAAAAGGCTGGATCTATCGCCTGATCTAGGCTGCATACTTCCTCCGCAGCGCCTGGAACCTCTCTTCTCCCAGCTCGTTCTTCAGCTTCTCCTGCATGGCCTTCACCATCGGCGGCGCATCCGGGCCCGCCATCACCAGCCGCTTCATCATTTGGGCCGGATCGAACTGCTCCTCGTAGCGTCGGGTCTGGTCGCCTTCCATCATGGCCTTTAGGGCCACGCGCATGGCGATCTTCACTTTCTCGGGGATCTTTGGATTCTGCGGAATCGTTTCCTCGTACAGGCGTTTGGCGTTTTCGGGCGTATCGATGATGTATTTGCCCAATCTCACGGGACGTTTTTTCAGCACTTCCGTATTTGATTTGCGGATGAATCCGTCCAGCTGGGCCGCCTTTGGATTCGGATGCTTGGGCACCACGGCGTAGGCGCTCAGCTCGGGGGCCAGCTCGCCGGTGATGGGTACCAGGTCGTGCTGGGAAAGATCCAGCCTCATCAGGGGCAGGCGCGTGTTGGGATAGAACTTGAGCTGGTAGTTGCGGCACTCGATGTCGTTTTCGCTGAAGTAGCGGAACGCCTCCTCGACCACGTCCAGGCTCTCGCCGGGCACGCCGGTGATGTAGTCCACGCTCATTTCCTGCCCGCCCTCGCGGGCCTTTTCGCGGATGATCTTCGTCAGCTCGGGCGTATTGCGGGGGCGCAGGAAGGCCTTGAGCACGCTGTCCTCGAAGCTCTGCACGCCAAAAACCACCGTGTCCGATCCGGCCTCCTTCATCAGCGCGTAATCGCTGGCGGGCAACTGGGCAATGATGCTGGGGTGATGGTAGGCGTTCCAGTTCAGGTACTCGTTCATTCCTCGCCCGATCAGCTCCGCGCAGAACTCCCGGATCCATTCCGGGGTGTAGAACATGATGTTGGAGTAGGTGAAGGTGAACATGAAAAAGCCGCCCTCCCTAGCCAAATGCTCCAGCTCGTCCGCCACGCGCTTGGGCGAATAGGTGATCAGCTTGCGCTCGTACTGCGGCACGGAACAATAGGTGCAGCTGAAGGGGCAGCCCCGGTTCACATCCATTCCCTGGGAGCCGAACACCGTCTCCATCGATTGGCCGTTTAGGCTCCGGCTCTCGAGCATGGGCTTGTAATAGTGCTGATAGAAGCTGTTGTGCTTCAGGCTCAAAAACGGGGTGGCCTCAAACTCCTCCTGCGTCAGCGCCACCTTTTGCCCGTCCCGCCTCTCGCCCTTTTCGTAGGCCCACAGGCCCTCCACGGCCAGCAGGCTGGGCGCCTGCAGGATCAGGTCGCAGATCTTTTCGCCCAGCCCCTGCACCACGCCGATCCGCTCCAGGCCGGATTGGGCGAAGAGCTCCAGGGTCCGCTTGGGCTCGGAATTGGCCAGCGCGCCGCCGAAGAGAATGGGCTTGTGTTTTATGTGATCGAAAGCAGTCCGGATCGTCCGCAGCACATGGTTCACGTTCCAGGAATTGAGATGGAAGCCCAGCACCCTGAAATCCGCAGCCTTTTCTTTCAGCCATTCGCCCAGCTCCTCCGGCCCTCGCTCTCCGTACGGCCGGCCGGTCGTCTCCAGCACGGCGCAGCTCCAGCCCTTCTCGTCCAAATAGCCCGCCAGCCGGTTCAGGCCCAAATGGTTCTCCGGCAACGAAGCTACTCCCAGCTCGTTCTTGGAAAAATCCGAATTGATCAGAAGCAGATCGGAGGGGCCGGAAAGGTCAGGGACGGGGTGGAAGCTCATGGATTTGTCTTTGCCCCAATATAGTTCAATGCCCGGCAAGGGACAAATGCATCAGATCATGCTATCCTGCCTGACTGCGTCAGCCCCAAAGCTTCCGCCAATGGACATTCTCCTCCGCGTTCCTTAGAATGAACGCAAGAAAAGCAATCCTTCCTAAAATTCAAACCATGGAACAATTCTTCTTCTACATCATTGGGCCAATCGTCACCCTTCTTGTGGTCATCATCCGCCAGGTCAACCAGTACGAGCGCGGGGTCATGTTCACCATCGGCAAATTCAGGGGCATCAAGCAGCCCGGATGGCGCATTGTCATCCCTGTGATCCAAAGAATGGTCAAGGTCGATATCCGCACCAAGGTGGTGGATGTTCCCAACCAGGAGGCTATCACCAAGGACAACATCTCCGTCAGCATCAATGCGGTCATCTACTACAAGGTCAGCGATGCCGCCAAATCCGTCCTTGAGGTCGAGAATTTCTATTTCGCCGTCAGCCAATTGGCGCAGACCACCATGCGCAACGCCGTGGGCGAAGTGACGCTGGACGAGCTTCTGAAGAACCGCGACGGCATCGCCGAGCGCATCCAAACGATTGTGGACAAGGCCAGCGATCCTTGGGGAATCAAGGTGGAGGCCGTGGAGCTCAAGGACATTGGCCTGCCTGCCGACATGAAGCGCACCATGGCCAAAGTGGCCGAGGCTGAACGGGAAAAGCAAGCGGTCATCATCAATGCCCAGGGCGAATTGGCCGCTGCGGAGAACATCAGCAAGGCCGCAAAAATGCTCAGCGAAACTCCCGGAGCCCTGCACCTGCGCACGCTGCAGTCCATCAATGACATTTCCTCCGACCAGTCCAATACGACGATCTGGATGGTTCCGATCGAGGCGCTGAGGGCTCTGGAGGGAATGGCCAAGCACAAATAACAACCCCCTCATGATCATTGTCAGCGAGCCTATGGCCTTGGCTGAGATTCGGGAGAAGCACAATGATTTTTTCCCGGAAATGGTCAAGATCGTTGCTGATCTCAGTCGGAAGAAGGTTGCCCTCAATGCCGAGCTGCATTCGGATTTGGAAGAGGCGCTTTTGGAAGACGGATCCGACCAGAAGGATTTGTGGGGCGCCAACCTTTATTTCGAGGCCGAGCCCGGGCAGCTCATCGAATTCATCTCTCTCATCAACATTCGCCCCGGTCAGCAGAATTTTTCCATGGAGCTCCAGGATCCAATTCTGCGCGATGAGCTGGCGGCCCTGGCTCACTCCCTAATTCGGCGCTGATGTATCCTTTGGCCTTGCACAAAACCCTGAGCCCGGAAAAGTGGTCTGGTTTCCCAGTGGACAAGCAGCTCTTGATGATTGGAAATGAGCTGGGGCGGATGCTCAGCAGAATCAAGGCGAATGGAGCTCTTTTGGAGCTCACCGCTTGCCTGGAGCGGGCCATGGAGCTCACCGATCTGACTGTTTGTGTCGCTTCGGGGAACCTGAGGCGAGAGCTTCTTCGGTGGCGAGATCTTTTCGCATCCTTGTATTTGATGAATGAGGCGGATTTGCGGAAAGAATCGGAGAACATCAAAAAGCTGCTGCAGGCGCTTCTGCTTTTGAGTCCTGGCAGCGCTTTATGCAAGGTCTGATGCTCCTGGCCGAAGCCACAGCAGCACCTCCCGATTCCCCGTCTTCCCTTCGATGGGCGAGTCGGTCTTTCCCCGAAGGGTCCAGCCTTCCTCCTGACACCAGGCCAGAAAATCCTCCAAGGCCTTCTGGCGGCTTCGTTCGTTTTTCACCAAGCCGTTTTTCCCCACCTTTTCCTTTCCCACCTCGAACTGGGGCTTGAAGAGCAGAATGAAATCCGCCCCTGGCTTGGCCAGCTGCCTCATGGGCTCCATCACCAGCCTAAGCGAAATGAAGGAGAGGTCGGCCACCACCAGGTCGGCCTTTTCCGGCAGGCTCACTCCATGGCGGATGTTGACCCCTTCCAGGCTCAGGACTCGCGGATCATTCTTCAGGGATTCGGCCAACTGGCCATGGCCCACATCCAGCGCATAGACCTTCCTCGCGCCTTTCTCCAGCAGCACCTGGGTGAAGCCGCCCGTGGAAGCCCCCACGTCGGCAGCGGCTTTTCCTGCCGGATCAATGGAGAAAGCCTCCAAAGCCGCCAGAAGTTTCTGGCTCCCTCGCCCCACAAAGCGAAGTTCCTCCAAAAGCTCCACCTTGTCCGACTCCTCCACGCTCTGCCCGGTTTTTGTGGCGATTTCGCCGTTCACCCGCACCTTGCCTTCCCGAACCATCAGCTGGGCCTGCGAGCGGCTGGGGGCAAGGCTGTGCTGGAAGAGGTAGTGATCGAGGCGCATGGGGGTGGGTTTCTGCTTCAGTGCGGAGCCGATCGATCAGCCTTCCAGCAATCTCCGGAGAGTGCGGATGGCCAATTCCTGGTCGATGAAAAAAGGGGAGGTGGCGAAGGTGATGAGGTCCGCCTGCCGCATCCAGGCTTTGGCGAAAGCATCCTTTTTGGCCCGATCGATATAATCCAGCTCCGGAGCCCAAAAGTCCAGGTCGATGTTGGCGATCAGGCTGGCCTCCATTTTTTTGGCCGGACATTCCTCCATTTCGCCTTCGCTGGTCACCGAAATCAACTTCTCCACTAGTCCGTCCTCCATGGCGGGGGGAATGTAGTTGCCCACGTTCAGCACCTGGTTGGTGTAGTCGTAAAGCCTGGAAAGATCGGCAACCTCCTCGCTCGTTGGATTTCTTTCTGGCTGCCGCGTGTCCCGGTGGCCGTCGATGTGCAGCAGGGTCGCTCCGCGGCCGATTTGCCCGTTCTCATGCGCCCGGTGCCAGAACCAGAACACATGGTTGTGGTTGTCCACCACAATGACGGGTTTGCCAGTCTGCGGATGGGGAAACCGCACAAAATGCTCCAGCCCTTTGCAGCTCTGCAGCTGGCCGTGCTCGTCGAAATCTTCGAAAACGACCCTTTTGCCGACCTTCACATCGTCCAAGGTTCCGTCGATCAGGCTGGGGATATGCAGGTGCGGATTAGGGCGTCGATTAAAACTGAAGGCGTTGTTGCCGCTATTTTGGGTGAGAAGAAGGGGGGAGTGGTACATGGGTCAAGCGAAGTCAAATGGATTATTCCGATCCAGGGCCCATTTTAGCGGATTGTTCCGGATGTATCGCCTGATCCGATCCAATTCCTGTTCATTGCGGATAATGCGGTCGTGGAAGCGGGATTGCCAGGAAAATACCAAACCATTTTCCCTGGCGTATTTGGTCACCCCGATTTTATACCCCCGAATGATGGATGCCAGGTTTCTGGATTGCGGACCAAATTCGTTGCCCATGGGTTTTGTTTTGTTTCGGATTTCGCGTAGAGACGCAAAATCTTGCGTCTCTACCCCGTGCCCCGTCATACCGATAAACAAAACCCCATGGATGTGGTTCGGCATCACCACGAATTCGTCCAAAACCACAAAAGGAAAATGGTCGGGGATTGCCTGCCAGCATTTGTGGGCAACCAAACCCAAATCATTTAAACCCATTATTCCATTTCTGATTTCGCCAAAATAATTTTCCCGATCATTCGTACAGATCGTGACAAAATATCCCCCATCCGACCCATAATCATACCCCTTCAGGCGGGTGGATCCGATTCGGTATTTCCCCATGAATTTTTCCTCTGGATTCATCTTGCTCTCTAAATTCGCCACTTTCATAATCGGCTAGGGCCGGATAGCGATCCGGCCCTAGCGCAGTATTTATTATTTTCAGCTGCAGCCGCTGGTTTCGCCGCAGTTCTCGCATTTGTAGCAGCTTCCGTTGCGGATCATGGAGAGGTTGCCGCAGTTGCTGCAGGTGGGGGAATCGCTTCGGAAGGCCGCCGGAGCAACGGCGCCGTTGCTCGCGCCTACGGCGACCGCTTTCTTGGCGGGCTTGGCCTTGGTCTTCTCCAGGGCGGCAATCAGCGAGCCTTCGTTGCTGTCGCTGCTTTCCTCCAGGGTCTTCGGCTGCAGCTCCCCCAGGGTGATCTTGCTGCGGAGCGTGGGGACGATGCCGGAAGAGGACATGGTGCCTTGGCTGTAGGCCCTCTCAATCAGTTCGGGATTGTGGTATTTCTCCGCATCCTTGCGCACCAGGAATTTGACGGCCAGCCAGCGCCCGATGTAATCCATGATGGATTTGACCATGGGGATCTCGTTGTTGCTGGTCATGCCGGCGGGCTCGAAGCGCGAATGGGTGAACTTGGCCACCAGCACCTCGATGGGCACCCCGTACTGAAGGTTGAGCGAAATGGAAAGGGCCAGGCTGTCCATGATGCCCGAGAGCGTGGAGCCTTCCTTGTTCATTTTGACGAACAGCTCTCCAGGTGTCCCGTCCTCGAACAGGCCAACGGTGAAGTAGCCTTCGTGGCCTGCAATGGAGAACTTGTGCGTGATGGATTGGCGCTCGGCAGGAAGCCTCCTTCGCAGGGGCTTTTTGGTGATCTCCACTTCCTTGATGACTTCCTTGATGACGATCTTTTCCTCCTTCTGGGAATCCTTCTCCTTGCTGGAGGTGTTGAGCACCTGGGAGAGCTTGGAGCCGTCGCGGTAGATGGCATTGGCCTTCAGCGCCAGCTTCCAGCTGGTCTTGTAGGCTTCCATCACCTCCTCCACCGTGGCCTCGTTGGGCATGTTGATGGTCTTGGAGATCGAGCCCGAAACGAAGGGCTGCACGGCGGCCAGCATGGTGATGTGGCCCATGTGGTGGATGAAGCGCTTTCCTTTGTCTCCGCAGCGGTTGGCGCAATCGAAGATGGGCAAATGCTCCTCTTTCAGGCCGGGGGCCCCTTCGATGGTCATGGTTCCGCAAACATATTCGTTGGCCGCTTCAACCTCTTGTTTGCTGAAGCCGAACTCCTTCAGCAAGTCGAAGGAGGGGCTGTTGTAGGCTTCGGCGGAGATGCCCAGCGACTCCAGAAGGTCTTCGCCCACGCTGAACTTGTTGAACGCCATGCTGAGCGAGAAGGTGTTGCCCAGCTGCTTTTCGATGCCTGCCAGGACCTCCTCGGTCAGGCCTTTCTCCTTGAGCGTCTTCCAGTTCACGAAAGGGGCCTCCACCAGGCTGGCCCGGCCGATGATATGGGCGACGATTTCTTCGATTTGCGCTGCGGAGTAGCCGAGCTTCCTGAGGGCTACAGGCACCGATTGGTTGACGATCTTCATATAGCCTCCGCCGGCCAGCTTCTTGAACTTGACCAGGGCGAAATCCGGCTCCACTCCTGTAGTGTCGCAGTCCATCAGCAAGCCGATGGTTCCGGTGGGAGCGATCACGCTCACCTGGGCGTTGCGGTAGCCGTGCTGCTGGCCTTTCTCCAGGGCCAGGTCCCAGGCCTTCAGGGCAGCCTCGTGCAGGTAGGCGGGGCAATCCTCCTTTTTCAGGCCCACGGGGGCAATCTCCAGGGTTTCGTACTCGCTGGCAGGAACGTTGTAGACGGCTCTTCGGTGGTTTCGGATCACCCGCAGCATGTCCGCCTTGTTGTGATGGTAGCGGGGGAAGGGGCCGTAGGCCTCGGCCATTTCGGCGGAGGCTTCGTAGGAGCGGCCCGTGAGCAGGGCAGTCAGGGCTCCGGCGATGCCGCGGCCTTGGCTGCTGTCGTAGGGGACTCCCAAAAGCATCAGGACGGTTCCCAGGTTGGCGTAGCCCAAGCCCAGGGTGCGGTACTCGTAGCTGCGCTGGGCGATCTCGTAGCTGGGGAACTGGGCCATCAGCACGCTGATCTCCAGGGTGAGGGTCCACAGGCGGATGGCATGCTCCATGGCCGGAACATCGAACTTTCCGGTCTTCACATCCAGGAACTTGAGCAGGTTGAGCGAGGCCAGGTTGCAGGCGGTGTCGTCCAGGAACATGTACTCGCTGCAAGGGTTGCTGGCGTTGATGCGGCCATCCTTGGGGCAGGTGTGCCACTCGTTGATGGTGCTGTCGAACTGCAGGCCGGGATCGGCGCAGGCCCAGGCGGCAAAGCCGATCTGCTCCCACAGCTTGCGGGCGCTCAGGCTTTTGAAGGGTTTTCCGCTGATCCGCCCGATCAGGTCGAAGTTCTCATTGTTCTCCACGGCCTGCATGAACTTGTTGGAAAGGCGCACGGAGTTGTTTGAATTCTGCCCGGAGACCGTGGCGTAGGCTTCGCCGTTGAAGTCGCTGGAGTATCCGGCGGCGATCAGCGCAGCCACCTTCTTCTCTTCCTCCACCTTCCAATTGACGAAGCTTTCGATCTCGGGGTGGTCGACATCCAGGCAGACCAGCTTGGCCGCGCGCCGGGTCGTTCCTCCCGATTTGATCGCTCCCGCTGCCCGGTCGCCGATCTTGAGGAAGGACATCAGGCCGGAGGAAATGCCTCCGCCGGAGAGCTTCTCGCCGGCGCCGCGCAGGGCCGAGAAGTTCGTGCCTGTGCCCGAGCCGTACTTGAACAGACGGGCCTCGCGGGTCCACAGGTCCATGATCCCGCCTTCGCCCACCAGGTCGTCCTTGACCGACTGGATGAAGCAGGCATGGGGCTGAGGGCGGCTGTAGGCATCTTCGGATTTCTTCACCTCTCCGGTTTCGGCGTCCACATAGTAGTGCCCTTGGGCAGGCCCGTTGATGCCGTAGACGCTGTGCAGGCCTGTGTTGAACCACTGGGGCGAGTTGGGCGCCGCCATCTGGTGGATGAGCATGTGGTTCATCTCGTCCTCGTAGGCGTCGGCCGAGGCCTTGTCGGCGAAATAGCCGTGCTTTTCCCCCCAGCTCCTCCAGCATTGGCTCAGGCGGCCCACCACCTGGTCTGCGCCCTGCTCCGCGCCCAGCACAGGCTGGCCCTTCTCGTCCAGAACAAGGTTCCCTTCCTCGTCCTTCTGGGGGACTCCGGCCCGACGGGCGTACTTGGAGGCCATGATGTCGCTGGCGTTCTGGGACCATTCCTCGGGAACCTTGAAGCCTTTCATTTCAAAGACAGTGCTTCCGTCCTGCCGGGTCACCCTGCAGTCTTTGCGGGAATAATTCAGTTCCTTGAGCGGATTTTTTCCGGCACGGGTGAACAGGCGGCCCACCGAAAGTCCGGTGGCCTTGGGGCGGTTTTTTTTCATCGTATCGAAGTTATGAAAATAGGGGTGGTATTCTTGGCGCTTCCGGACCAGCCTCGCTTTCTTGAGGAAATCAAAAACGAGGGTCCGAAAAGAAGAAGTTTTCCTCTTTCTCGAGGGGGCGGAAGCGCACGGGCCAACTCTATGAAAAGCCCCCTCCTGCGTCAACCAAAATCCATTGACGATCCACCATATCTTGTATAAATATCATTCACGACACACAATATATTGTATTTGACTGTTTTCAGGAATTTCGAAACGCCTCATTCCTAGCGGCCCCGCCCCGCCCCTTGCCGGGCCAGGATTTTATTTCATTTTTGGGCCTTCGGCGCCCGGCCCCAAGCGTTCTCCTTTTGACCCTCTTTTTATCCCTACAATACCCCACCAAGCATGCTCCTGATCATCACTGGAAACGGCAAAGGCAAAACGACAAGCGCCCTCGGCACGGCGGTCCGTTCGGCGGGATGGGGAAATCCCACTGCGGTGCTGTTCTTCGACAAGGGCGGCGCGCATTACGGCGAACATTCTCTTCTGCAGTCCATGAGTCCCTCCCTCCAGGTCCACCGCTTCGGCTTGCCTCGCTTCGATGAGGCGGCCAAGACCTTCCGCTTCCTCAACACGCCCCAGGATGCGCAGGAGGCGGAACGAGGGCTGCAAAAGGCTTTGGAGCTGATGGCCGAAGGCTGCTTCCTGCTGGTCTGCGACGAGCTGATCAACTGCCTCAACCTGGGCCTGCTGGCTCAGGCCTCCGTCGAAAAGCTGCTTGAAGCCCGCCCGCCCGAGACCCACCTGCTGCTGACGGGGCGCAATGCCCCGGATTGGCTGCGCGAAAAGGCCGACTTGGTCTCGGAGGTGGCCGAGGTGAAGCACTACTTCCGCCAAGGGCAGGAGGCGATCAAGGGGGTTGATTACTGATGGAATGGTTTTGCGGTTCGTGAGATAATGGGAGGGATCCTAAATGACATGAATTCATCCTTCCTTGACCCCATCGCCCAGCTTTTGATAGCCTATCCTAGCGTGAAGCTGGGCTATTTCTTTGGCTCCCGGGCTGAAGGAAAGGCTGGGCCTTTGAGCGATTATGATTTCGCCTTCTATGCGGATGAGCCCGATGAGGCGAAGGTTTTTGGCCTTCGTTTGGCGTTGATGGATGAGATTTCCCAGCTGCTGAAGACCGATCAGATCGATGTAGTGATGCTGAGCAGCCTGGATGCGCCAGAATTGGAGTACCAGATCATTGCCAACGGCAGGCTCTTCTACCAGCAGGAGCCTTACCGCATTCTGGTGGAGCCCAAGATCCTGAATCGGTATTTTGACTACCGCGAATTCATGAGGCGGCATCAGCTGACGCTTTCCTAATCCTCTTGTTATGACCAGTCTTGGCGTTCTGGAAAACAAGGTCAGCCAGGTGCGGAAGTACTTGGGCGTGCTCAGAGGCTATCAGGGCTTTTCCCAGGAGGAGATCGAAATGGATGTGGATAGGCGAGGCGCGGTGGAGCGCTATCTTTACCTGGCGATCCAGGCGACGATCGATCTGGCTGAGGCTTTGATCAGCTACAAAAGCCTGCGCAAGCCGGCGACGTTGGCTGATTCTTTCCGTATTCTTCAGGAAGACGGCCTTTTGGCTGAGCCTTTGATGCGGGAGCTGATCAAGATGGCTGGCTTTCGCAATATCATCGCTCACGACTACGCCCAAATCAATTACGGCGTGCTTTGCCAGGTGCTGAAGGAAAGGCTGGTGGACATCGAGGCTTTTCTGCAGATAGTCAAAGGAGCCATTGAAGAGCGTTGATGGTGAGAAAATCAATAAGGAATTGCCCATGCCTAAGTCCATCCTGTTTCCCGCTCTGGCCAAGGAGCTTGCGGCGATGGCTCGAGCCGACCAGCGGATGCGCAATGGCTATCTGAAAGATCGGCAGTCCTCCGCATGGGATCCGGACCTAGACCGTCGCCACGCTTTGAGGCTCTCGGAAATAATAGCTCAGATCGGCTGGCCCTCCGTTTCAAAGGTGGGGGCAAAGGCCTCTCGCTGGGCCTGGCTGCTGGCGCAGCATGCCGACCACGACCTGGCTTTCCAGAAAGATTGCCTGGAGCGCATGAAATCCGAGCCAGAGGGCGAGGTGGACAGGGGGAATATCGCCTATTTGGAAGACCGGATCGCCGTATCGGAGAACAGGCCCCAGCCTTACGGGACCCAGTTCCGCGGAGATCGGCCCCACCCTATCCTGGAGCCAGAAAACCTCGAGCTGCGCCGCAAAAGCATGGGGTTGGGGAGCTTTGAGGAATACGAGCAGCAAATGGCTGGAGCGTGAGCGGCTCCTTATCGGATTTCGATCGGCATCGTCTCTCCGAAGCTGATGGCCCGGTCAGGGTTTTTGCGCAAAAAATAAAGCCAGGCGCTCCGATGAACATCGGAGCGCCTGGCGGATCAGGAGGCCACGCCTCGGCAGCGTCTATTTGTCCAGCGCGACGAATTCGGCCAGGGCCAGCTTGACTCGATCCACTGCCGGCACTTCTTTGAATGTTTCGCCGATTTTCGGATACCCTTCTGCGAAGGTGATGTCCGTCACGATGTAGAGCTCCCCCAAGTACCTCACGGTCATGCCGGCTTGGGCGCTTTGGCCTTTCAGCCCCTCCGAGATTGAGGGGGGCACATCATCGTATTCTTCTCCGAAGCTGTGCGCGATGGGGATGTCCAGATGCGCCCCTATGTTTCCTGCGAATATGAGCCCGAAGTGCCTATCCACTTCCCAATGCTCTGGTTCGTCTGGATATTCCGCACTGGAAAACTCATACGCCGCCTCCATCAGGGCCGAGAGCGGCACGCGGAGCGGGCCTTCGTCTTCCTTGTCCGTGAAGAACAGTTCGGGGAATCCTCGGACGAACCCATCGAGGACGTACGGATCGGTCGCCAGGGACACGTCGGTCCGGAAACGGTTGTCTTGGATCTGACAGATCGCTGCCCAATTGCGTCGTGGCATGTTTTGCCTCCTGTGGTTTGTGGCTCCGCAGGATTGCGGAGTAAAACAAAATAGACTTAAACTCATACTCTGTCAACCCTCCTTTGCCGGATTTGGCCTGGATTCCCGTTTCCACGGGAATGACAAGCAGGGGGGCATTTGAGTGTCCTCTCAGCACTTCATTCGATCAGCATCGCATCGCCGAAGCTGAAGAAGCGATATTCCTTGTCGATCGCCTCCGGGTAGGCCTTTAAGCCAGCTCCCGGCCGCTTAATTGCGATTGGAGAGGAGGCTCTTCGCCTTCGACAAGCTCGGGCTCTGAGCGACCGCCGGAATAAGAAGGATCCGCAAAGCTGCTCGCCAGCATCAGCAGGGTGCTTTTCGCCTGAAAATGGCCCTATTCATGAGACCGCTCCAAAATTCCTGCCTGTCCACTTTCAGGGTTCTGTTTGCCAAAACTCCCTCCTCCCGCTAAGGTGGACCCTAGCACTAAACACGAAACAGATGAGCTTTTTGGGAAAGAAATGGGAAATTGGCGATCAAAATGAGGCAAAGGACCTGATCGAGACGCTGTTGGCCAGCCGCAATTTGGCGGACGAATCCTCGCGCAGGGCCTTTTTCGACGATTCCATCGCCGGCCTGCACGATCCTCTTCTCTTCAAGGCCATGCCCCGAGCGGTCGAGCGGATCCGACGGGCGATCGACCAGAAAGAGAAAATCATGGTGTTCGGCGACTACGATGTGGATGGGGTCAGCGGCACGGCCATTCTGATCGACTTCTTCCGCTCGGTGGGGGCGGATGCCCATTCCACCTTGCCCCACCGCGAAAACGACGGCTACGGGCCCAAGGACTACTTCATGCGGCGCTTCGCCGAATCGGGCGTCCGCCTGCTCATCACGGTCGATTGCGGCACCTCTTCGCTGAGCGAGATCGCCTTGGCCAACCAGCTGGGCATGGAGGTGATCGTGACCGACCATCATTCCGTCCCCAAAACGCTGCCGCCGGCCTTGGCGGTGCTGAATCCCAAGCTTCCCGATTCGGGCTATCCCAACCCCCACCTGAGCGGCTCCGCCGTGGCCTGGAAGCTGGTGGCCGCCCTGGCGCCGCACTATTTGGCCCCCAAGGCTCTCAGCGAGGCGCTTTACCGCTATCTGGGACTGGCCGCCCTGGGCCTGGTGGCCGATTGCATGCCTCTGCTGGGCGAGAACCGCCTGATGCTGCGCCATGGGCTCAATAGCCTGCAGCATGCGCATCACCCGGGCCTGCGGGCCTTGCTCGAATCGGCGGGCGCCGCCGGGAAGCCCATCACCAGCCAGACGATCGGCTTCACCATTGCCCCCCGGCTGAACGCCGCCGGCCGGCTGGACACTCCTCAGCATGCGCTGGAGCTGCTTTTGGGCGATCCGCAAAAAGCCGAAACCCTGGGGCGCCTCAATTTCGAGCGGCGCGAGATGGTGGAGCGCTTCTCGGCTGAAGCGAAAGGGAAAGTCCGCCATTCCGGGGCCCTTCATCGGGTCATTGTTGTCCACGATTCCGGCTGGCCCGCCGGGGTGCTGGGGCTGATCGCCAGCCATCTGGTGGAATCCTGCGGGCGCCCGGCCATTACGATGCGCGAGAAGGGGGACCACTTGGTGGCCTCCTGCCGCAGCCTGAACGGATTCGACATCACCCAGTTCCTGCGCGACCATGCCTTGGAGCTCTTCACGGCCATGGGCGGCCATGCGGAGGCGGGCGGCTTCACCTTGCCGAAGGCGAACCTGAACGAGCTGAAGAAGCGCATCGAGGCGGCGGCTCCGGCCTATATCGATCCGGAGCGCTTCGCGGGCCAGCTGAAGATCGATGCGGCCGTGCTTCCCGAGCACCTGAGCCTGCGCCTGCATTCCCAGCTGGACGCCCTGGAGCCCTTCGGCTACGGCAATCTTCAGCCGCTGCTGATGCTGCGCGGCGCGCGCATTCTGGAGATCAAGCCGGTGGGGCAGGACGGGGCGCATTTGCAGCTGCCCCTTTTGGCGGGCTCTCGCCAGCTTTCTGCCATCGCCTTCCGCTTTGGCGAGCACAGGCACCGCATCGATCGGGACAAGGCCTACGACATCGCCTTCCACTTGGAGGTCAACGAATGGCAGCGCCGCAAGAATCTTCAGCTGCGGGTGGTGGACATGCGGGTGGCGGAGTGATTTCGCACTTTAAAGCGTGAAACGCATAATTCTTAACTGCTCCGCAAAGGCTTCGT
>CAYUUW010000015.1:0-26116 GCA_964448005.1 uncultured Candidatus Peribacteria bacterium | reverse complement strand
GCACCCAAGCCTGGCAGGTGCTTTTTGCGGAACTGAAGGAACAGGGCGTGGCTCTGGAGGGGCTGATCCTGAAGACCAGCATGATGCTGGCGGGGCAAGATGGCCCGCAGCAGCCCGATCTGGACACGGTGGCCAAAATGACCGTGGAGGCCCTGATGGAGAATGTGCCGGCCAGCGTGGCGGGCGTCGTCTTCCTTTCCGGAGGCCAAGGCGACCAGGAGGCGACGGAGCGACTGAACCGCATGAACCAGCTTTACGCAGGCAAAATGCCCTGGCCGCTCAGCTTCTCGTACGGCCGCAGCATCCAGCGCCCGGCTCTGCACATTTGGGCCAAGGACATGAGCCGAATAAACGAGGCCCAATTCGCCCTGGCTCATCGGGCCCGAATGAACGGCTTGGCAGCGAAGGGGGAATGGAAGGTGGAGATGGAGTAGGGAAGGAAACTCGAAAGAGCCTTAATTAATAGTTTTTTCAAAAATGGACAAATCTCAGGCGCTTCAAAAATTAGCTCAAAAAAAGGAGGAAATAGAAAAGCTCAAAAAAATCCAAAAAAATTCGCCAGAGTTTAAAAAATGGCATCGCGATACTGAAGTTTGTATAGAAAAAATCTTCGGCGATAATGGCCGACATCTAAGTGATTTTAGTGGGGTTGATTATAACCTGAGAGCATTTTCATCAACCACTCCTGACAGTCGCTTTGAGCAAGCATACCAAACTGGCCTTCAAAACGCAGAGGTAATTCTAGATTCATTTATAGATGAGATTAGAGATTATTGGGAGGAGGATGCGGTGGGGAATCATCTATCACGAAAAGGTGATACCTCTGCCCTGGAAAAGGTGGAAAAAATTATAAGCAGATTTCATCTTGTCGTACGTCAGATAAGGGCCAGACATAAAAACAGAGAAACTCTCGAAATAGCAGATGAGTATGATGTACAAGACCTACTTCATGCACTTTTGAAAATAGAATTCGATGACATACGACCGGAAGAATGGACACCTAGTTACGCGGGTAGCAGTTCCCGGATGGACTTTCTGCTAAAAGAAGAAAAAATTGTAATTGAAACAAAAAAAAGCAGAAAAGGATTGGGGAAAAGGGAAATCGGTGAACAATTGATTGTCGACATACAAAAATATAAATCTCACCCTGAATGCAGAACGCTTTTGTGTTTTGTGTATGATCCTGATGGCCTTGTAAACAATCCCAGAGGATTGGAAAACGATCTGAATGAAAAAGGTGGAAAGTTGGAAGTAAGAGTAATCATTGCACCATAGAAAGCTCCTTAGCTGGAGTAAGTTTTTCGATTCAGCTTACCCCTGCTCGCCCTCTTGCTGGAGCAGATTTGCATGCCCTGATCAAGCGGAGGGTAATCTGTTTCGGAGTGGGAAATTTTGAGAAATTTAGGGATAGTAATAATAACGCTTGACGTTATTAACGAATTCCGTTATTATTGAGCCGTGACAAGATCTAAGCGAACCAACGGATGATCAAAAGCTTCTGCTGCAAAGAAACAGAAAAATTGTTTCATCGGGAAAGTTCATTCAAATTCAAGAATATAGAACGAGTCGGCATGAGGAAGCTGTGGATGATCGATGCCGCTGTAAACATAAATGATTTAAGAATTCCTCCTGCCAATCATTTGGAAAAACTGCTAGGCAACAGAAAGGGGCAACATAGCGTTAGGATAAATGAGCAATGGAGGATCTGCTTCGCTTGGAAAAATGGAGATGCCTACGAAGTTGAAATCATAGACTATCATTGAAATATTTAATCATTGACTCCTCACAATGACTAAAAAACTACAACCCATCCACCCCGGCGAGATTCTTATGGAGGAATTTTTGAAGCCGTTCAACCTGAGCCAATACAAACTGGCCAAAGATATCAGCGTGCCCCCCAGACGCATCAATGAGATCGTCCATGGCACAAGAAGCGTCACCGCAGACACTGCTTTAAGACTGGCCAAATTCTTTGGAACCACCGCTCAATTTTGGCTCAATTTGCAATCCCATTACGAGTTGGAAGTGCAAGAGGAAACATTGGCCAATAGGCTCGACCACGAAGTGAAAAGCTATCCGTTGGCTTTTAGCTGAAATCAAACCACTTGTTTTCATGGCCGCTGCTAAAAACGCATGATCGGCGATAAATCCATCCATCTCAATCCCGATGACCCGGACCTCCAAAAAATCACTGGGACTGCTTCTCGCAAGCCTCCTTTTAATGGGAGTGGCTTTCTTTTTACGCAGCAGACCACCTGCCTTGGATGAGGCTCGGATAAAGGAATCCGCCCTCATCCCCTACCCGGCGGAATTCAACTACCGTCAGACCGTGAACGACTGCGCGCCCTTCAATGCGGCGGCCGTGGTGCGCGCGCTGACAGGCGAGGAGGCAGATTCAGCCCGATTTGCCGAAGAAATAGGCTGGCGCCTGCCCAACCGCTACACTTTGCCCTGGGGGCTGGAAAAGCAACTGAAGGAAAATGGCATCGCCGTTCAAACGCCGAATGTGAAGGGCTTTTCCGACCCGGAGAAGCTGGCCTACCTGCGCCAGGAGCTTTCCCAGGGGCGCCCCGTGGTCGTTTTGGGCGAGCGGGAGGGCTACGAGCACTATTTGACCCTGTTCGGATTCGATCAGGCCAAAGACGAGTTCTACGCCTACGACAGCTTCCAGCCGAAAGCGGCAGAGGGAATGACGGCGGACGGCAACGGCGACTTGCCCGGAAACCTGACCCTGGCCAGCCAGGAGCTGCTGGAATTTTGGCACGGGAGCGGCATGGTTGGGCTATATAAATGGTATACGTTGGTGACGGGCTAGCCGGAGCTCAAACAGGCGCGCATCGAGGGAAAAGGCTTCCAACGGAGCCCTTCTTAAATTTGTAGGCAGGATCCAAAAGTGGTAAAATAATATTGGCTCAATTTAGATTCTAATTTTCATACTATGAAAAAAGGAAATCTTCTTGCGGTCGCCCTGCTTTGCGGCCTTTCTTTTGGCTTGGGCAGTTTGGCTTTCGCCGCTGGCCAATTTTCAGATGTTCCCGAAAATCACTGGGCTTCAGGAGCGATAGAATGGGCTGCAAATGCAGGATTGGTTAAGGGCGACGAGGGCAAGGACACCTTTCGGCCCAATGCGCCGGTGACCCGGGCAGAGCTAGTCACTGTGCTGGAGCGGTACAACAAAATGATGATGGTGAATCCTCCCCCAAACCAATCCTTTTCCCAAATGATTGAACAGGACTTGCTTGCGAACGAAACCCTTGAGGAGATTCAAAATCCAAACTTCGATCTGCCAGCGGACATCGACGAAAAACAGATGGAGAATTACTTCAAAATGGGCGAGGTGTATCTTGCGCCCGTCCTCCAGTGGTCCATCGCCCGCCCTTTTGATTTCGATGAAAAAAAGGACAATTTCGACCCCAATTTCGCCGGCCTGCTGGTGGCCTCGGAGCAAGAGAAAAAATGGCACAAGCTATTGCAGATCAAGGACATCCAAGGAAAGAGCTCTGGGGGGAACAACCCTTATTACCTCTGGGCCGATGAAGGAAAGCTGATGATGAGCGTGGTGGACGGATTTGGAGGGGCGAGCATTGGGGAAGGAGTGGAGAAAGTGTATGCCACCCAGGACGGATCGAACTGGTCGCTCCTGGAAGAGTGCTACGGCTTTTGGCCCGTAGGATACAAAGATGAGGACATGGACGGGGAGGGGGATTTTGATTCGGATATCCAAAAGGACGGCTTCTACCGGGTTTCCAGCTACCTGGAAAAGCTCCCCGTCATCAGCGGAACCATAAACGAGAAGGACGTGCTGGCCTGCGAAGACGATGTGGAATTGTCCGCCTTCTAGAAAGACAGGAGGGCAGACTTTGCTATACTGCTGAAGAAAAGCATACTGACTAAACTTCGATCGGATGACTCTCCTCATTGGCCTGCTCAGCCGCCGCTTCCTTCTGATCGTGCTGACCGCCTTCTTCTTCATCATCACGCTGCCTTTGCCCACCAAGAGGAAAACCCTGCAGGTGGGAGCGGGCCTGCTGCTGGCCTTCGCGGTCGTGAATGTCTTCACGGGCAGCCAGCTCGCCCATCGGCTCGTCTACCGCTACGGAGAGCCCGCCACCGGAATGGTGATCGGCCACCAGACCACCAACAACCTGTACAACGAAGAGCCTGTGCTGCGCTACGGCGTGGTGCTGAAGCCTGAAAAGGGCGAGCCGGTGGAAACGTGGTTCGAAAGCTGGGACTTCAATCTCTACCCCGCTCCGGCGAATGGCCGCTACGAGTACCCCCAGGACGGAGGGGGGTTCGCGGCCCGGTTCATGCCGAAAAACCCGAAACGCTTCGTGATCCTCACCAACCAGCCCAGCGCCTATTCCCAGGCTTTGGATTGCGGAGCCCTGAAAACAGCGATGGAAGAGGCTGAGCGCAAAGCCCAATTCGCCCCGGAGAGCGAGGCCTACCGGGCCGAATACGAAAGAGCAGAGGGGAGATACGATGAGGCGAAATGCGGCCAGCTTCCGGCAGCCATTTCCGGAGAAGTTCGCAAAGAATGATTCGAGGCCAGCATGCCAGAACCTCACCTAACATCCCCTGCCTTGACCCAAAACCGCATCGCGCAGGCCCAAGTGATTGTGTTTAAAGTGGCGGAAGGAAGTCCCCTTTTCCTCCTGCTCAAGCGCACCCCCGAGCGGGGAGGGTTTTGGCAGCCGGTGACCGGCGGCATCCAGGAGGGAGAGGGTTTTCTGGAGGCGGCGAAACGGGAGCTGCTGGAGGAAACGGGAATTGATGAGGTTAAGAAATGGTTTGAGGACGTGCATTCCTTCGAGTTCGAGTTCAACGGGGGCCACGGATGGACGAAGGAGCACGTTTTCGCGGCCCAGGTCTCTCCGGAAGCGGAGGCAGTGATGTCCGACGAGCATTCGCAGATGAAATGGTGCGGTCTGGAGGAGGCGTTGGAGCTGCTGAAGTACGAGAGCAACAAGGAGGGGTTCAGGAAGCTGGCTGAGCGGCTGCCGAAGCCTGTTTGACGAGGATTGCCCATTCCCGCTATGCTCGTGCCAGTCCCAACCCCTTTGTCCTATGAAAAAGCTCCTCGCCCTCGGCCTCCTCTCGCCCGTCCTTTTGCTGGGCTGCGGCGGGCCGGATCTGCCAAAATACGCCGTCTCCAAAGGCCCCACCCCAGTTCTTTACACTCCTGATTTTGACGGTGTTTTTGGAGGGCAGGATGGAATCACCCTCAAATTGGACGATTACGAGGAGATCGATGAACTTGAATTTGTGGCGTTGGAAGGCACGGTCTTCGAAATCAAAAGGCGCGCCATCACTTCTTCTTTGCCCGAAAGCGACCCTGGCCACAAAACCATTTATCGGGTGGAGAGCGCCGATTATCCCTATCCGACCGAAAAAGGCTACTACATCGATAGCCGCTTTGTGGAGCTGACGAATGAGAAGCCGGCAGGGCGGCCAAAAGCCCTGCCGCCGAAGGAAGAGATCCTGGCCACCCTGCTGGAAGCCGAAGGAAGCCCCTACACCTGGGGCGGCAACGTTCGCCAAGGCATCGAATCGCTTTTGGCCTTCTATCCGCCAGCGTCCCCCATCAGCCAAGGGCTGCAAGAGCAATGGATGCTGAAGGGGGTCGATTGCTCCGGGCTTCTGTACGAAGCCGCCAATGGGGCCACGCCTCGCAACACCAGCGATCTGCTGGACTACGGCCGAGCCGTGGAGATCGCCGGGAAAAGCACCGAAGAGATCGCCGCCCTCCTGCAGCCGCTTGACCTCATCGTGTGGAAAGGCCACATGGTCATTGCCCTGGGAAACGGGAAAACCATCGAAAGCAAGGCTGATTTCGACGATGAAACCGAAGGCTTCCAGGGCGGAGTAAGGGTGAGATCTGCCCAGGAAGTGCTGACGGAGGCCATGGAAAGCCGGGTGCCCATGAACCGCTATGCCGATGACGCAGGCAAGGATGAGAACGGCGAGGACAGGAAGAAATTCGTGGTGAGGAGGTGGATTGGAGGGGCCGGAGGCTGAGCAAGGGCGCAGGCAAAGCATCTGTCTGTCACTCAGAGCGCAGCGAAGAGTCTCCTGAGGATGGGAGTGAAAAAGGAGGCTTTTCGTCGCCAAGGCTCCTCTGAGCGACAAACATCTGTTGCTCATTCGGGACTTGCGCTAATTTAAAATTTATAATAAAATGCTAATCGCTGCTGTCCTTGATCTTTGGCAGGAAAGTCCTGCTCTCTGCATCTGGCATCAGCTGAGGTAATCATGGCCGACGAAAAAAGCGCAGGAGAAAATAAGTCAGCGCCTCCGAACCCAAATCCGCCCCAGCCAGACCCGACTCAACGCCCATGCACGTGCGGCACGGGCTGCGGTATGACCCTGGATAGGCATGGATTCCCTCCACATGGCGTAAGGGGGATCGGTTGCGTTTGCTCCACTCCGCCTTGCACATGCTACGCCATGTGAGCCTCTCTCGGCCTTCGCCGAGCAAAGCCGGACTTCCCAGTCCGGCTTTTCAATTGGCATGAGGGGCAGGCCGGAGGCTCTTCGGCCTCGCTTCGCTCGGCCTCTGAGCGACAAGCTTTTTATTTCAGCTCGAACACCGGCTTGGCCTCTGCGTTTTTCAAATCCGGCCGCACTCGGCGGCGGTACAGCTGCGGCGTAGAGGATTTTTGGCGCTTGCGCAGGGCACGCTGTTCTTCTGGGGACAAGGCGGCGATGCGCCGGCATTCGGCCGTGCAGCAATTGCTCATTCGACCCCGGCAGCCAGAGCACTGAATGAATAGCAGGTTGCACAGCGTGTTGGCGCAATTGGTAAAAGCGTCGCACTGGCTCTCGCACTGGTCGCACTGGCTCAGCACCTCGTCCGTCACCCGCTCGCTCACCCGCTCGTCGAAGACGTAATTGGCCCCCTTGAAACGCAAAGGCAGGCCTTTCTGACGGACTTCGTGCGCGTACTGGATGATTCCCCCGTGGAGCTGGCTCACATCGTTGAAACCGTTGGCCTTCAGGTAGGCGCTGGCCTTTTCGCAGCGGATGCCGCCCGTGCAGTAGAGCAGGATCTTTTCGTCCTTTTTGCCTTCCAAAAGGCGCTTGACCAGCGGCAGCTCGTCCTGAAAGGTGTCGGCATCGGGCAGGATGGCTCCGTCGAAATGGCCAATGCGGCTTTCGTAGGCGTTGCGCATGTCCACCACCGTGGCCCCTTCATCGATCGCCCGATTGAAGGCCTCGGCATCCAAATGCGTTCCCACGTTCTCCACGTCGTATTCGCCCTCCGCCAGCCCGTCGGCCACAATCTGTTTTTTGACGCGGATGATCAGCTTCCAAAAGGACTCCCCCTGCTCCAGGCCGACCTTGAAGGGAATGCCAGCAAATTCCGGCCGAGCGTAAAGCCTTTGGGCGAATTCCTCCCAGTTCGGCTCCGGCACGCAAAGCTGGGCATTGATGCCTTCGCGAGCCACATAGATGCGCCCCAGCACGCCCAGCGCATCCCATTCCGCAAAAAGCTCGTCGCGCAAGGCCTGGGGATCGCCGATGCGGACATAGCGGTAAAAAGACACGGTCCTGCGCGCGAATTTCTCTTGGGCGATCCGCTTGAGGCAGTCTTCCTTGCTGTAGAGGTTTCTTAGCTGGGCCATGGGCTTGTGAATAAGGACAGGGCTTATTGTAGGAAGCCTGGGGATGAGACGCAAGGGCTGGACTGAGCGCATGAAGCCAAAAAGCCGCGCTGGAAGTATTGACAAAAATTTATTTTTTGCTATAGTAAATATAATCTGCCGGCTTTGGCAAGGCCTGCCAAATGCTCGATGGGCCGAAGGAGAATTCGAATGCACTGCTACTTTTGCAATCAAGGGGGTGGCTATCACCACTCCGACTGTCCCCCCACCCTCACCAACCCTAGCGAACGGGAGGAAGCAATGGGAGGCTTCGCGGTTGGCGAGCTGATCGCAAGGCGAGGCGGCCCCTATCCTGCCGATGCCGATAAGGAGGTGCAGAGGGGGTACCTGGCCGCCTCAGGAAAAATGGAGGCGGAAAAAGAAGGCACCCAATGAGCATCGCACAGGAAGCCTCTTCTTCAAAAACCTGCCCTCGCCCACAGAGCGATGGCCTAAGACTCCGCCGAAAGGCCGGGGTCTCTTTTTTTGTGCGGCCGAGGCTATGACCCCTTCATTCGCTTCGCCTCCCCCCGGCGCTCGAAGGCGTAGTACAGCACCGGCACCAAGATCAGCGTGAGGACTGTGGAAAAGGCCATGCCGAAAACGATCGCCATGCCCAGCGCCAGCCAGAAGGGATCCGTGAGGCTGATGGGAAGGATGCCCAGCACGGTGGTGACGGACGTGATGATGATGGGCTGAAGGCGGGCCGGGCCGGCCTCCTGAATCGCCTCGGCCAGCCTCATGCCATTTTGGCGGTTTTGGTTGATGCGATCGATCAGCACAATCGCATCGTTGATGACAATGCCGGAGAGCGCCACGATTCCGATCATGGCGGCGATGCTGAGCTTGATGCCAAAAAGCATGAAGCCGTAGAATACCCCGATCAGCGACATGGGCAAGGTCATCAGGATCACGAACGGCTGCTTGAAGGAGTTGAACTGAGTGATCAGGATCAGCAGGATGAGGATCAGGCCGAACACCATGGACGTGAGCAGATCCTGGAAAGACTTCTGCGTCTCCTCGTCACCGCCTGACATGCGCCAGCTGTAGCCTCGGGGCCAATCGTAGGAAGCCAGAAAAGGCTCCAATTGGCCCAAAACATCCGCCGCCACCTTTCCCGGGGCGAGGCCTGAGCTGACCGTAATGGCCTGCTCGCCGTCGAAATGGTTCACTGCGCTCAAGCCTGGGCCAAGCCGAGGCTCGGCCAAGGCGGAAAGAGGAATATAGCTTCCCGAGAGGTTCTGGATGGGGATGGCCCGGATCTGGTCGATCGAGCTGGGGGAGGCTCCTCCCCACTCGCGCTGGAGATTCACATCGACCTCCTCCTCTCCGCGCTTGAGGGTGATGGACGTAGTGGGGTAAACGGCCATGCGCACTTCCTGAGCCACATCGGCCGCAGTCAAGCCTTGCTGGCGCAGCAGGGCTTTCTGGTAGGGCTGGCTGAAATCGAAGGTGAATTCGGCCGTGCCGTCCTCCAGGTTGTCCTTCACTTGATCGCCGCCGATCTGCTCCAGCTTGGCTTGCAGATCGCTGGAGATCTTCTTGAGCACCGTGTAGTCCTCGCCGAAGACCAGCAACTGGATGTCCGCGCCGCTGGGAGGACCCGAGCGGGATTCGGAAAGCGTCAGCTGCCCCTCGGTGATGAAGGCCAAGTCTTTCTTGTATTTCTGCTCCAGCTCAAAGGTCTTCAGCTCGCGCAGCTCCTCGTCCACAAAGTTCACCGTGAAGCTGGCCGAGGCCTTTCCGCTTCCCCCGCCGCTCAGGTTGACCACGTAGCTCTTCACGTTCGGATCGGCCTGGAGAAGGGGCTCGATCTTCCTGGCCACAGGGTCGACCTTTTCGATCGCCGTGCCGGCCGGCATCTCAATGGTGATGCTCATGGTGCCCGCATCCACCAAAGGAAAGGCCTCCACTTTCACCAAGCCCATGACGGGCAGGGCCGCCGCGGAAGCGAAGGCAATGAGAGAGACGGCCAGAAGCGCAAAACGAGTGCGCCTTTTGGCCAAAAGCCTGCCCAGAAAAGCCTGGTAGTGGGTATCCACCCAGCCAATGAAGCGCTCTCTTCGTCCGTGAAGAAAGCGGAGGATTTTGGAGGGTTTGGCTTCTTTCCGGGCCTGATGGAGAAAGATGACGGAGTAGGCCGGCAGGATCAGCAGGCCGATGAGCAAGGAGCTGATGAGGACGGCGCTGATGGTGATGGGAATGAACTTGAAGAATTCACCGATGATTCCTGAAACCATCAGCATGGGCAGGAAGGCGGCCACCGTGGTCAGCATGCCCGAGATCAGCGGCCATCGATAGGTCTGGATGGTCATCAGGGCCGCATTCACGGGGCTCAGGTTCTTCCTGTACAGGTTCTCATGCATGCCCTCCATCACCACAATGGCCGCATCCACCAGAAGCCCCAGCCCCAGAATGAGGCTGAAGAGCACCATGAAATTGAAGGAGGCCCCTTGCCAGTTCAGGTAAGCGAAAGTGACAAAGAAGGTGAAGGGGATCGAAATGCTTCCGATCAGGGCTTCCTTGAAGCCCAAGGCCAAAAGAAGCACGCCGAAGATCAGGGCCACCGTGCCCAAGGCATTGCCCATCAGGCTGTTGAAATCGTCCTGGATGTATTTTGCCGTGTCGTTGATCTCGATGACCTGGACCGAATCCGGAATGCTCCCGTTGGCCTGGAGCAATTGAAAGGCCGCCCGGGCCTCGTCCACGGTTTTGATCACGTTTTCGCCAGTCTTTTTGACGAGGCTGATGGAAACGGCGTTTTTGGACGGCTCTCCCGACCGGGAGACCCGGCTGGAGCTCGTGGCCTCTTTCAGCTCCTCCCGGATCTGGGCCACGTCGCGAACATAAATAGTGGCGCCGTCGCGGACGGAAAGAGGAATGCTTCCGATCTGCTCGGCCGTGTCCTGGTCGGCTTCGATGCGGACCTGGTAGAACTGGTCGTCGACCCGGACATTGCCCACCGGGCTGCTGAAATGGAAGGACTGGATGGCCCGGCTGATTCCGCGCAGGCTCAGCCCGTACTGGACCATGTCCGCCTCGCGCACGGCCACCAGCACCTGGCGCTCGCGCTCGCCGGCGATGTTCGCGCTTTGGACGCCTGCGATCTTCTCCAGGCTGTCCCGAGCCTCCTTGGCGGCCTCCAGCAGCTGCTCGTAGGGCAAGTCGCCGAACATCGAGAAGATGATGATGGGCTCGTCGCTGAAGGAGATCTCGCGCACAGAAGGGTCGGTGGCGTCCTCAGGAAGGGATGCCTTGGCCTCATCCACTTTGTCCTTCAGCTTGCGGAGGCTGTCCTCCACATCGGCTTTGGGGTCGAACTCCACGAAGATCTGGGAGACTCCCTCCGAGGAGGTGGAGGTCAGTTCGGCCAGGTTCTCCACGGACTTGATCTTCTGCTCTAGCTTGAAAGTCACCTGATCGGCCACTTCCTTGGGCGAAGCGCCCGGATAAGCCGTGACCACGGTGGCGAAGGGGATCTGCACTTCAGGCTGGGCTTCGCGGGGGATCTGGAAGAAGCTCACGGTTCCCAGGACCGCGAAGATGAGGCCAACCATGATGGCCAGGCGGCGATTGAACACGAAAAAGCCCCAGAAGGAATCGGCGATGTCTCTGAGTTCGGGGAGAACGCTGCTTTTCTCGTCTTGGGAATTCAAGGATTTTGCGGATTAGTTTTCCGGCTGGGGCTTCGGAGCTTTAAGGTTGGGGGAGGAGGCTTGAATAGCCTGTCCTTCCTCCAGGCGCCTCTGCCCTTCCACAATCAGGCTGTCGCCTTGGGCCAGGCCAGAAATCACCTGAACCCATTTGTCCAGGACTTGGCCCAATTCGATCGGCGTCTTGACAGCCCTGCCCTCTGCGCCGGCAAGGAAGACATAGGTCTCGTTCTGGCCGAAAATGACTGAATTCAGGGGGACATAAAGGCTGTTCGGGTCGAAGGCTTTCGGGCCCACTTCGATGCTCACCTCGACCAGCATTTCCGGGCGCAGGCGGGTCTGCAGGTTGGGGGCTTCGGCTTCCACCCGGATCTTGCGGTTGGAAGGGTCGGCCGAAGGAGCAATGCGGCTGATTTTGGCCTGGAAAGGAGGCTCCGGATCGGCAAGGGCGATCGTGACGGGCTGCCCCGCGGAAAGGTAGGCCGACTGGGCCTCGGTGACGAAAAAGACCGCCTTGACCTGATCGGGCTGAATGACCCTGGCCACAAGGGAGCCGGGAGAGACCGAGTCCCCTCGGGCCACCAGCACCTCGCTGACGATGCCGTCGATCGGAGAGGCGATCTGGTTGTCCTGCAAAGCGCGCTGAGCCAAAGTGACCTGGTTCTGGTAGCCGCTGATCTCCAGCTTTTTGGCGCTTTCCTGGAGCTGGACGCCGCGCGCTGCGGATTGGGCATCGGCCTGCGCAGCCTCCAGCTCATTGCGGGTTTGGGCGAGCTGGTTCTCCAGATCCTGGATGGAAGAGGCCCGCGTGGACTCGAATTGGTTTTGGGAGGCCAGCGCGTCGTTGGCCTGATTTTCGGCCACGATCAGATTGTTTTGGGCCGTGGCCAGCTGCGTGGCCTGCTCCAGCTCCAGCGATTGGCGGCTTTGGCGAACCTGGCTAAGCGCATTGGCGTCGCCCAGGGCGCCGGCTTCCGCGGCCTTCACTTGGGCCTTGAAGCCCTCCAGCATCGAAGAGCTGAGGGTTTCTGAGGTTTGGGAAGCATCCAGAAGCATGCGCATGCTCTGGTTCATGGAGCGGGCGGCGGAAACAAGGGCTTCCATCAGGTCGGCGGCCTGGGCGAAATTCTCCTCGGCCAAAGGAAGCAAGGGCTCATAGGCTTTGCCTGTCGCCTCCAGCAGCGCTGTCATGGAGTTGTAGGCATTGGCTGCCTGGCTCCTTGCGGCAGAGCTCTGAATGCCCAACAGCTTGTCGAAGCTGTCGAGGCCGATAGGACGGACATTGTTGGGGTTGACGATTCCCGCAGCAGTCTGATGATAGGAATGGGCATTCACCAGAAAGCCCTGGAAAGCGATCTGGGAAGAGGAAAAGAAGGCTTCCCAGGACTGGAGGAATTGGGTTTCTAGCTTCTGGGCAGCCAGCCGGGCGTTGGCCAAGCTTTGCTGGGCGTTTTCAGCCTGAAGGGCCAATGTTTTGGCCCGGGTCTCATTGGACTGCGCCAGCTCCTGAAGGTTGCGCTGCAGGCGAGCCACGGAGTCCTGAAGGCTTTCGGCCCGAAGCTCGGCCTTGCGCTGCGTGTCTTGGCTGTTGGCCACGACCTCCTGGTAATTCTGCCGAGCGCTGCTCAGCTGGGAGGAGAGGGTGTTAAGATTGATTTGGGCAGGGTTGGAGGAGTTGTCGATGCTAGCCAGCACTTCCCCTTCGCGCACCGCCTGCCCCAGGCCGAGGTTCAGGAAATCTATTTCGCCCCCGATCTTGGCCAGGACCTCCACCTCCTGAAGGGGCTTGATGGTGGCCACTTCGCTGATGGAGTATTCCGGACGCTGGCCCACAGGCTGAACCTGAACCGAAATCGGCGCCGGCGCCGATTCGGAGATGGGGGGGGAGGCTTTTGGCCTGGAGAAAAGGAAAAAGCCGGCCACGGCCACGACGCCTATCGCCATCAAGGCGTAAAGCCATTTTCGCTTCGCCGCCAGGAAGGGAAAGCGGTGAAGGGGGAATTTCTTTTGCAGCGGCATAGGGTAGTTCAATTGTGGATGAGCCTGGCAAAGCGATTGACGAGGAGGGCCAGCTCGAGGGATTCAGTAAAATATTATACCTTTTTATAAAGGTGAGGTCAATAAAATGAGGCTTTGGAACCTGATAAAAATTTGTCAGGAAAATCAATTTTCATCTCTTCGGCCATCTATTTTTTGCCTCACGACTAGGGTTGAGGGGTTTTTTCATCTCTCAGCCAGTCTGGATCCTAACGTCTTCTGCCCAAATCTCCAATCCATCGAGCTGCTTTTGCGCCCCATCTGATCGGGTTGGCAAGAATGCCGAATATGCCCAGTCGCCCCAAGGTTCCTTGAGCTCTTTCAAAATGCTTCATTGCTTCAGCTTCTCCCAATTCTTCAATCATGAACCCGTACAGGGCTTTGAACTTTGGATGATCCGGGTTTTTTAAAATTTTTTCCGCGGCAATTTCCGGATGATTCATAGCTGCAACCCTCAGCACATCGGTGGCGTAGGGTTTTTCGATAAATAGGCAATGAAAATGCAGTGTTTCTTCAGGGTCCCGCTTGGCAAAGTCCAAAAAAACAGCTTCTTGAACTTTGTCTGACAACAGAATAAGTTCTTCCGGATACTCCTCAAAACGCATCATGGCTTCCATGGCATTTTTATGAGCAAATTGAGTTATCAGCTCATTTTCAGATGCCTGCCCCTCAACTCTTCCGGCAGGTGATGGGGCAAGTTTTTTCACTTTTGGTTGATTTGGAGCATCCCTCTATTATAGCAGCCAAGCTAAATTCTGTGAATGTTTTTATTTTAAGCTCGCCCCTTCCCTCCTCAGGGAATTGCCTGCGCTTTTTCTGCACGCAATGGGCCGCAGCGCACAAGCTGGGCGAAAGGGGTAAGGCAGTTTGCTGTGGAAGGGGTTGCGGAGAATGGCGGCATAGGTCTTGGGAACGTTGAGATGGTAGGTCACAAAATGCTGGTTCAGCTTATCCAAGCCGTATTCGCAAACGTAGGGCAGGCGGGCGACAGCATTGACGGGCTTGCAGGCGTACTCCTTCAGCTCCTCCACCGCCACCTCCTTCAGCTGCCCGTTAGCAATCCGGTACATCTTCACGCCTGGAATGGTTTTTCCGCTTGCCTTGGTTGTCTTGTTCAGGATTTGATTATGAATCACTTCATTATTCTTGGCTCTCCATTGAAAGTCTTTCCCTTATCTCCTCTGCCACGGAAAGAGGGAAAATTTCCAGCGCCTTGTTGAAGTCCCTTCGCATTTCGTCGGCGGAGAGATAGTCGAAAACCTCGAACTCGCCCGCTCCGGTCTCGGCGACCCGGACGGCTCCGGCCTCTTCGACTGCCTGGCCCAGGGAGACCTCGGTCCAGGCGTAGAATTTGGGCGCGGCCATTCCGGTGACGGTTGGCCCCTCCCTCAAGAGCTCAAACGATAGTGAGACGTTCTCTGAACGGTGAATGCGCACGAAATAGTCCAAAAGATCCTCCCGAAAGCTTCTGTCGAACGCTTCTCTGGCAGCTAAGTACTTGGCTTGGGAGTTCTGGGCTTGCGGATTGGCCGGGGTATAGAGGTCGTACAGAAGAATAGAAGCCAGTAGCAGGGGGGCAGCCGCCAAAACTGCGAAATATCCTTTTGGTCGGCTCCAGCATTTGACTATGAAGAAAAGCTGAACCAAAAGAACGAAAGGAACGATAAACAAAGGGCTATAATCAACCTGCTGTGCCCCCCAGTTGAAGGCCAGACTAAATATCAGTAGCATCGAAATCCAGTAGCTGAGGGCGTAGCTAAGGACCAGCCCGACGATCTTGATTATTTTCATGGTTCTTGCGCTCATGGCTTTCTGGATAATGGCCTTATAAATTCCCAAAGCTTTTGGGCGTCGATGCCTTTTTGGTATTTTTTATACATCTCATGGCCCTGCTGTATGGCCAACTGATCCTTGGGGTCGTCGTGGTAGCTCAGCTCCCATGTCCACTCCGGAGCAGAGGTGCCCGAATTGAGCTAGGCCAGGCCGCCCATGGTTTTGAGGATCTCCAGGGAGCACACCCGTGCGGGCTAAATATTCCACGGCCATAAAGTGCTCATCCTCTTTGCCAATATCGGTAAAAGTAGGTTCTAGGGCAAAGGACGGCCTGATAAGAGTAAAAAAGGCGAGAAGGAAAAGGGAAATGGGCAGTAGCCTAGAAGATTTGAGCATAGGGGTAAATTATTTCTAATATGCTTAGATAAAAATGAGAGCTTTTCTTTTATAGATTGAAGGATGTCGCCCTTGCCTTAGGGGGTGATCCACCTAGGAAATGAGGAGGTCTGGACCACATTGGCTGGGTCGGATTTTTTCATTGAGGCCCCACGTAGTCATACCCGGCATCCTCTACGGTATTCCTAATTGCCTCCTCCTCCAGAAAGCCGCCTGCCCTCAAGGCTTCTTCCATCGAGTCATAGCTGGGCTCAGGCTCTATTTGTCCCGTGGAGACTTTGTATTCGTAGACGCGCTCGGCGGCCTCTTCAGCGAGCCGTTCGGCCTCCAGATCCTCAGGCGTTTTTTCAGGCCGGGGCTCCGTGTAGGACCAGGTCAGCTTGTCACCGTAGTAATCCCCATAGCCCTCCTGGAATTGGGAGCAGTCCTTCTTCACCATGGCCAGTAGCTCAGGAAAGGCGATGTTTTTAACATCTGTGCTACCAGTATAATTTTTATCCGACCAACTATTTCTTGAAAAATCAAAAATATTTTCTTGAGTATAAAAATGAATCTCAAGGCCCTTTATGACGTCCAATAATATGTAGTCATCCACAAATGCTACCTCTGGCTGAAGAATGCTTAGGTTACACCTTACAACCTCATAGCCCTTGAACTCCGTCTCCTTCGCGGTTAGCCATTTGTTTTCAAGGCTTCTTTTAACTAGGTATGTTTGCAAAAAATAAGAGGTAATTATCGTTATAAGCAAAATTAAAATTGAGATAGCTGCTGTTTTGAAAATTTTAATTTTCATATTATTGAATGGTAATTGGATTTTTTTGCCGCTGTTCTTTTTCTAATTTTATATTGGATTGAGCCACTTTCACCCACCCCTCGACATCCTCTAGTCTTGGGCCCTTCAAAGTTGCATATTTGAAGTTAAACGTCTGATTATCACCAGTATATGCAACGGAAAGACCAATGGACCCGTCGGAAGGATTCAGCGAAGGCCTGATTTCGACAGACTGGCCTCCTCCAAGGACAACTAGCTGGTCCCCATCGGCGGCGTTGCCCTTGAAGTCCTTAATGGCGAAGTTTCCGTACTTCAGCCCCAAATAAAACGCATCCTGTCCGGTATGGCCATAGGCCGAGCAGCTGAAACCCTTCTCGCATTCTAAATTATTGACCTGAGTGTTGCCATAAAGAACATTTTTGTCGGCGGACTCTCCATCCTGGACCTTCAAATACTTGATCCGCTCAGGCTGATCCCGTTCCGTGTAGATGATGCCATGGTACTCCTTGGAGAGGAGGCCATAGAGGCTTTCCTCCTTCACCTTGCTGAAGGGCGCCCCGCTGTTTTTCCTGGAAGCCAAGTCCGGCAGGGAGAGGAGATTGTTGTAGAAGGGGTTGCGGAGGATGGCGGCGTAGGTTTTGGGAACATTCAGATGGTAGGTGACAAAGCGGTCGCCTACCTGGTCCAGGCTATGCTGGCAGATGTAGGGCAGGCGGGCAACGGCATTGATGGGCTTGCAGGCGTAATCCTTCAGCTCCTTGGCGGCCACCTCCTTCAGCTGCCCGTTGAGGATCTTGTACATCCTCACGCCGGGAATGGTCCCCCCGCTCGCCTTGGTCGCCTTGTTCAAGGCATAGGTGACGCCGTTGTCCACCACGTATTCGATTGAATCTGCGGCCGCCTCATCGATCACGAAATCGACATATTCGTAAAGCTCCGTGAAAAAGGCCACTACTCCTTAGCTAAACAGAGAAAGTGCTATAAATGATAAAAAATGCACCTAGGGTAAACCATGCCAGCATGCCGAGGATTAAAGTCATTTTATACAAAACAGACCTGTGAAATCCAAGGATGCCAAAAGAAATCAAGACAATTGGAATCAGTGCAAAAAGGAGCATTCGATAGCCAAGTAAATAAAATACAGTCACTGGATCCATCCATATTAAATTGAGGGGTCCAGCCAACAGGATTAAAGCCTCTTTCCAATAAGCAATATTGTGGACGTTTTCTGACTCGCCCTGGCTGCGACTGGCAGAAAGCAGGACCAAAAAGATTGAATATATCGCGAGAGCAACTAGTGGTGCTTTTTTGAGTTTCACTGCAGTAGCTGGTTAATTTTTGATCCGACAGATCGAGCTCTTGACCGTGCAGCTCTTTTTAAGCCCTCATCATAAGCTTCTTCTCGCTCCGCTTTCGTAGTCCTGTCATCGGATGAATTCCCCCACTCTATCCAAGGTTTGACATCTAACCTTGAATGATTAGGCAGGCTTTCACCTGGAGGAAAAAAATCATAGGTTCCCATATTTTCGGGGGCAAAGACCAGGCTACCATTAGGATCATAAATTGCTTGCTGACCAAGCCTTTCTCCAATTCCACGGTAGTCTCGATTACCTGTAGCTCCTGCAAGATTGTGGGCTATTGCCACTTCCTTGAATTCCCATTGTCCATTCTTAATGGCCTCAGTCTCAGTAGAAGGCAGGTCATCCTGGTAAACATTCCTATGGTAATGCAAGACCCTCTGTTCGCCCAGTGTCAAATCTTTCCAATAGCGCACCGTAACAATATCCGGATCCGCCGGAAGCCAGCCTGTCCTCGACGGCTCATACAGACTCCTTTTCCCCTCCCCCCACTCCATAACCAGCCTGTATTCAAAAGAGCGGGAATCCTTGGGCTCCTTTGTGCCCACGCCCAGCCCGTAGTCCAGGGTCTGCTGCAGGGTGTGCGAACGGTAATAATCCTCCAGATGGCCAATGATCTCTGCGTTGCGCGTCACATGCCAATCCAGGTTCTTCTTCAGGTCCGCGAAAAGGGCATCCAGCAGGGGCTGGTCGTCCGTTTTGTAAAGCACGTCCCGTACCAAGGCATAATAGGTTTTTTCTCGGCTCAAAAGGCCTTTGTCGTAAATCACCGGCTGCCACAGGCCCGTCTTCCCGTCCGACGAGGTCCTGCTCTTGATCGTGCCTCCGGCGCTCAGCATTTTCGTGCCCTGGGGAATGGCGAAGCAGTCGTACTCGCTCTTGCACAGGTGCATGGGCTTGGCGGCGTAGACGGCGATCCCTGATTCCAGCAGTTCCTTCGGCGACAGGGTCTTGCTCTGCGCAGGAACGAGGCCGAGCTCGGCCGGAGTGAGGCCGTTGGCGGCTACAAGGTTGCCTGGGCAGAGGCCCGCGGTCTGGCTGCAGCTGGCCCAATAAGGCCTCAGGTAGCCCTGTGGCCACACCAGGGCGTGGCTTTCGTTCTGCTCCAGGATCTTCAGGGGCGTGTAGGCGGAAACCGAGACCGGCACGCCCTTCTCGTCCGCCAGCTTGAGGACCTTCTGGTAAACCGCCTCGCTTCCCTTCGCCTTGCTCCAGGCGTCCATGGCCTTTTCAGGGCTGTCGAGGGGGTTCGCCTTGGGCCGCAGCGGCAAATCCGGATCCGCTTCCCCCATCGCCTCCCACGGCTCCGGGAGGGCACTCTCGAGCCCTTCCTCCAAAAGCCTCTCCTCGGCGCCCTTCTTCGCGATATCCTCCAGCAGTTTCTCCATATCGCCTTCCTCCGCCGAAGCCTTTTCCGGAAGATCCTCCTCCTGCGCCAGCGTTCCGTCCAACAGGCCCTTCTCCGCCTCGGCGGCCTCCTCGGCCAGCTCCTCCAGGGCCTTCTCCGCCCATTCCTCCGGCTCCGGGGGCTCGCCGGACTGGGGGACGAAGGACAGGTCGCGGAGCGGGGCGTAGGTGGTGGTCATGCCCAGCCAGCGCACGGCCTCCTTGCGGGTCACGTTCCGCTGCAGGAAATCCGCCCGCTGCGCAGGGGCGGTCTTGCCCGCCTGGGCGAAGAGCTCGCAGCTCTCGCCGAAGAGCCGCAGCCGGTCCGCCAGCAGGGCGTAGGCCAAGAGCTTCCGGTCGCCGGCGTTGTTCTGCAGAATGCGCTCCTCGGCGCCGACCAGGCACAGCGGCTGGGCGAAGCCCTTCTGCCTGGCCAGGGCCGCCAGCCGCAGGAAGCGCAGGTCCTGCTCCGGACTAACGTGGCCGTTGTCGGCGATCACGATCTTGAGGGCGTGGATGCGCGCCGCGGGCCGCTCCGGGCGGAACCGGCGCTGCAGCCCTTCCAGATAGCCCTGCAGGTAGCCCCGGTCGACGGCGAAGTAGACGAATTCGGCGTACCAGGGGTCGCAGGGGCGCTCGCCCGGCTGCCGCTCGCAGTCGATCTTTTTGTAGGCAACATCCGGGAAAGGCTGGTGGCCGATGTTGGCGCAATTAATATTTCCTTCGCCGCAGTTGCGCCAGGGCCGGATGGCCTTCAGCACCTCCTCGGCCAGCCGATCCGCCCCCAGCTTGAACCATTCCTGGGCGATTCCCGCCTCCTCGGCCAGGCGCACCGCCGCGCTCACCTTGGCCATCTCGCTGCGCAGGATCTCGTCGTGCGGGCCGAAGAGCCCCGTCGGCCTCCCGTTCAGGTGGTAGCCGCCCGCGAAGCCTTGCCGGGCGAAGTGCCCGATCCAGGGATCGTAGAGGGGGCTGCCCGTCATGTCCCTGAAGTGGCCGGCCTCTTCCTCGGCTTGGGCCGTGGCGAAAAAGTCCTCCCTACTCTGAGCAAGCCCAAAGCAGGCAAGAATCAGGATCAGAAAGGAGGCGGTTTTTCGTAGAATGCTCCTCATGCGCCAGGGTGAAGGAAAGGTGGAGGGCGCAGGATGGCCTGCCCGCCGAAGCCTTGGCGAAGGCGGGAGGTCATGCTAGCTTCTCTTCTCTAGATAGTCAAGAGCATTTTTGCGGAGGGGAAAGGCGGCCCGAAAATCCCTGACCGATGGCCCGGAAAAGTGACAGGCGGAATTCAGTCTCCCCGTCATTCCGGCGAAAGGGGTAAGGCAGTTTGCCATTCGTTGGCGCTTTGCCTATAGTAGGCATGCTGAGCTTTTACCCCTAAACCCTTACCATGAGCCACGACCGTTTTTTCGAAGAGCGGCTGAAGAAGCTGGAGGCCATTGAGGCTCTGGGCTTCGCGCGCCATCCGGAGCGATACGAGCGCACTCACACCAGCGCGCAGGCGGCGGCAGAGGGGGAGGCGACGCTGAGAAGCATCGAGGAGATCCAGGCTGGGGCGAAAAAGAGCGTCGCCGTCTGCGGACGCCTGATGGCCCAGCGGAGCTTCGGCAAGCTGGCTTTCGGGCAGATCCAGGACGACGCCGGACGCCTTCAGATCTGCTTTTCCAAGGGAATGATGTCCGAAAAGGAAGAGGCTTTGGTGCAGCTGCTGGACCTGGGCGATTTCATCGGCGTGAGGGGGGAGCTTTTCCGCACCCGGCATGGCGAGCTCACGGTGCTGGCGGCGGAGCTGAGCTTTTTGGGGAAAGCCCTGCATCCGCTTCCCGAAAAGTGGCACGGACTCCAAGATAGGGAGGCCAAGTACCGCCAGCGCCATCTGGACCTGGTGATGAGCCCAGAGACCCGCCAGCGCTTCGACCTGCGCTCCAGGCTCGTGAGGGCGACGAGGGAGTTCTATTGGAGGGAAGGCTTCACCGAGATCGAAACGCCCGTGCTGGAGAACGTGTCCTCCGGCGCAGCCGCCAAGCCTTTCTCCACCCACCACAATGCCCTGGACATCGACGTTTTCCTGCGCATCGCCGCCGGAGAGCTTTGGCAGAAGATGGCCATTGTGGGCGGCTACGAAAAGACCTTCGAGGTGGCCCGCTGCTTCCGCAACGAGGGCATGGATCCCAGCCACCTTCAGGAATTCACCATGGTGGAGCACTATGCGGCCTACTGGAACTACGAGGACAACATGGCTTTCACCGAAAAGCTGGTGGAGCATCTGGTGAGCCAGACCATGGGCGGGACCAAGGCGACGGTGCTGGACCGGGAAGGGAAGGAGGTGGAAGTGGATTTCAAGGCTCCCTGGCCGCGCAAGGAGTTCGTGAAGCTGATCGAAGGCGACTGCGGCATTGACGTGCTGGAGCATCAGGACGAAAAAAGCCTGCTGAAGGCCATCCAAGCCAAAGGCATTGTGATCGAAAAGGCCCAGAGCATGGGCTACGGCAACCTGGTGGACCATTTGTACAAGAAGGTAAGCCGGCCCAAGCTGGTGCAGCCGACTTTCGTGATCAAGCATCCGGCGGACACCAAGCCCCTGGCTCGGCGAAACGACGAGGACCCCCGGCTCTGCGACACGTTCCAGCTGCTGGTGAACACCTGGGAGGTGGTGAACGCCTACAGCGAGCTGGTGGACCCCTTGGATCAAAGAGCGCGGCTGGAGGGCCAGGCCAAGGCCAAGGCCGGGGGCGACGAGGAGGCCATGAGCATGAACGAGGACTACCTGGTGGCCATGGAGCACGGCATGCCTCCCATCTCAGGCTTCGGCATGGGGATCGACCGCCTGGTCACGCTGCTGAGCCGGCAGGACAACCTTCGCGATGTGGTGCTCTTCCCGCTGATGAGGCCCAAGAGCCAGTGATTCGGGTTGTGATTTTTTTCTTTTCATCCCGAACAGAGTCGAGAGATCTTTTTCGGATTGCGCTCCCATTTCGCCATGCCCCTACCGTCATCCCGGCGCACGCCGGGATCCATGTATTTGCTTGCGCTTCCCAATCCTCCCCTTGTTATCCGACCTTCTTTTGTCAGGCTCTGGGGCGGATATCGCCATCCTCCTACCGTCATCCCGGCGTACGCCGGGATCCATGCAGTATTCATGTTTGAACGAATTGACAGGAGGGCCTCTTTGATCTAATTTTGACTTCCAGCTGGGCCCTTCGGATTCCTCGAAGCAGCCTGGCCAAAGATCCTTCACAGCTCTGCCGGAAAGACTGAGAAAAAAATGATGCCGAATGAAAACGAGGCGCTCGCTGTCATTAGCCAAACGAAACAAAATAAGCTGGAGAAGTATCGAGAGGGGCGAGGGCTGGTCCATATCATGGGTGCGTTCTTTGCTCTGACCTTCCTTAGCTTGCTACTCTTCACCCAACTTTCGCTGGCCAGCTGCTTTTTGATGAGCATGGCCCCAGCCCTGATCTGGGCGGGGCTGATATGGTTCTCGAATAGGGTTTATGACCTTCTTCCGAAGCGATGAGTAGCGCTGCGCAAATCTAACAGTCGCCTTTCCGGCAGACTTCAGGCCCCGGCCGTAAAACGCCGGGGCTTCTTCATCGTTCTTTCGCTGAACAGCTTTATTGGCTGAGAGGATCCGAACTGACTCTTGAGGCAAGTTCTTGCAAAGCGCCACGCAATTTGCTATAATGGCAAGATTTGTAAATAAAAAAGCCATGAAAAACCAAATGAAACGATCGATGTTCGCCCTGCTTGCCGCAGCCGTGCTGGCCACGCCCTTGGCCTGGGCCGCCAACGAGCCGGAAAACGTGAGCGGCGTGAGCGCTGTGGCCAAAAGCAGCAGCTCCATTCTGGTCTCGTGGAACACCGCCAAGGACAGCAAGGGCGGCCTGGTGGACCATTACAGGGTCTACTACGGCGACAAATCCGTGCAGAACGGCGCAGCCCTCTACTACGAATCCGAAATGGAAACGCCGAACAACACCCCTTCTTTCGAGCTCAGCGGACTGAAGCCAGCCACCACCTACTACTTCTCGGTCACGGCCATCGACTCTGCCGATGCGGAGAGCCCCGAATACAGCATCGAGACCAACGCCGCCACCAAAGCAGCCGAAGGACAGCCGGCTGCGCAGCCCGCGCAAAACCAGCAGCCTGCTCCGGCCAACAATGCCGATACCATTCCCCCCATCGTGATGAGCGTGGCCGCCCTGGACAGCGCCCATGTCACCCTCAAATTCTCCGAGAAGGTCCAGCTTCCCCAGCTGGCCCCCGAAGGAGCCTTCACCATCCATGAGCAGATCAATCCCGCCAACTCCCTGCAGGTGAAAAGCGCTGGAGCCTATCCTGAGGATCCCTCCGGAAAGATCGTGATTCTGGAGACCGGCCCCCAAACCAAGAACATCAATTACGTGGTCACCGCCAGCGCGGCCATCACGGATATGGCCGGCAATCCCATCGTCAGCGGCACCACGGATTCCGGGTTCTTCGCCGGAAGCGACAAGGCTCCGGCCGGCCAAGCCTCCGCCCAGCCGAGCCAAGAGAACCAGGCCATTCCCGTGGAATGCGGCGCCTACAATGCCCAGCAGCCCAACACCAAGGGCGCCAAGGACTGCTTCGAGCTGAGCTTCGGGACCTGTGCCCCGGCCAACTACGCCGTGCTCAGCCAAGGCGCCTCCTCCCAGGAAAAATACGAATACAGGATCCTGGGCATGAAGGACGGCCTCTGCCAGATTGAAAGCAAATACACCCAGCACAGCAACGCCAGCTGGGTCGGCCAGGCCATGACCTGCCAGTACGACAGCAAAAAGCCCTTCGCCGACGCCGAGAGGGAGCTGCTTGAAAGCCTGGGCGGCAGCGCGGAGAAAGGAAGCTGCTCCGGCGAGCTGTACCAGCTGAGGAAGCTGGGCAATTTCGCCCAGCAAGGCGGGGGGCAGAAGGCCGACATCACCCCGCCCGAAGAGATCAGCGATCTGGTGCTGAGCTTCAAGGAGAAGCTGGACAAGTTCATTGTGGTGATGAACTGGACCCCCAGCCTGAACACAGCCAAGGATCTGATGGATCAGATCCTGTACCAGAGCGACGATTTGGGAAAGACCTATGGGGCAGGAAAATCCTTGGGCAAAGAGGCTAAGAATTATGAAACCGAAGCGCTGGAAGGGGGCAAGGAATACACCTTCAAGATCACCACCAAGGATGCCTCCGGCAACGAATCGGTGGGAGAAATCAGCGCCATCCGCCTGCCTGCGGCCGGATTGGGAAGCGGAGCCCTGGTGCTGGGCAGCGCCGCCTTGGCCCACTACGGCCTGCGCCGCCGGAAAAGGAACTGAAAAAGACCTTAATCAAAAGACCGGCCCTGGCTAAATGCAGGTCCGGTCTTTTTTGGCTAACAGAGAAAGCCGGTATTCATTACAATATATAAAAGGGGCGCCATTCGGCAGCCCCTTATATGAGCCATAAGAGTGGCTCGGCTCACTCAAGGCAAGGTTCTCAAGTAACCCCTCTGCACACAAGGAGCCTTCCACAGCGCATATTGCTATAGCTGAGAAGAAGGTTGCTGAGAAATACTAGCCCTGACAAGACCCATTATAGGAATTTTTAATAAAATGTCAAGGGTAAATTTGACAGAAGGCGAAAAAGAGCTATCATGAGCACCTTTCATTTTTAGCCCATGCTTCCCCACCCCCTGCGGAAGCCCTCCTATGTCATTCTTTTCCTTGCCTTGGTCCTAAGCCTGCTTGGCGCCGCCCAGGCCAGCCGCCAGGAGCTTTCCGTGGCTTTTCTGGATGTGGGCCAAGGAGACGCCATCCTGATCAAGACGCCGGAGCACAGGAATATCCTGGTGGACGCCGGACCGGATGGCAGCCTGATCGGGGCGCTGGACAAGGAGATGGGCTTCTTCAGCCGCAAGATCGACCTTTTCGTGCTGAGCCATCCGCATCGGGACCACTTCATGGGGCTGCTGGACGCGGCCAAGACCTACCCGATCGAAAAAATCATGCTGACCGGCGTGGCCTCGCAGGATGCCTTGTATCTGGAGCTTCTGCGCGAGCTGAAGGCGCAGGGAACCGAATTCGTCTTCCCCCAAAGCGGCCAGGACTGGCAGATCGGCAAAGGGCTCTTTTTGGATATCCTGTATCCCTTCCGCGGGGAAAGCCTGTGGGGGCAGGACGTGAAGAACAAGAACAACAGCTCCGTCGCCCTGATGCTGCGGGGGGCCAAGGGAGAGCCTTTGGCCCTGCTGACAGGCGACGCCGAAGAGGAACAGGAGAAGGAGATACTCCTGAGCGGCCAAGCGCTGCAGAGCCCCGTGCTCAAGCTGGGCCACCACGGCAGCCGCACTTCCAGTTCCCAGGACTTTCTGGACGCCGTCCGCCCCTCGGTCGCGGTGGTTTCGGCCGGCCAGGACAATTCCTTCAAGCATCCGCATCCGGAAACCCTGGAGAAAACAAAATCCATGCGGCTGCACCGAACGGACCTGGAGGGAAGCGTGGTGTTCGCAGCGAGGGAAATTGTTCCAGGCAAGGATCTGGTGCTAGAATGGCGCAGCCCAAATAACCGTTTCCCATGGAAGTGATTCTGCTCGCCGGCGGCCAAAGCAGCCGGATGGATCCCCTGTCGGACAAGAACCTGCTGCCCTTTTGCGGAAAGCCCCTGATCGCGCTGCAGGCCGAACGGCTGAAGCAGGCCGGAGCGGAAAGGGTCGTCGTCGTAGCCAGCGCAGGGAACCGCTCCGCTTTGCAGGAGGTTTTTTCTGCGGATTCGGCTGTCGAAATCGTCGAGCAAAGCGGCCAAGGCCAGGCGGCCGGCGTGCTTTCCGGGGCGGAGAAGGTAGAAGGAAAGCAGGCCCTCATCGTCTGCACCAACGACGTGTTCGACCCTTCCCTGTTCCGGGCGGTTTTCGAAATGGCCGAAAAGGAAAAGCCCGACGGAATCATCGCCGGCAAGGAAGTGGAGCGCTATTTCCCCGGAGGCTATCTGAAAACGGATCCTGAGATGAACCTGACGGGCATTGTGGAAAAGCCAGGCGAAGGCAACGAGCCCAGCCGATGGGTGAACCTGGTCTGCCATTTCTATTCGGATCTCCCCGCTTTCGCAGAGCGGCTG
>CAYUUW010000014.1:0-33939 GCA_964448005.1 uncultured Candidatus Peribacteria bacterium | reverse complement strand
CTCCGTTCTCGGTGGGCGAGGCCAGCAACAGGCTGGGCACCGGCAACCGCGAAATCGGCCACGGCGCCTTGGCCGAGCGGGCGCTCATCCCCATGCTCCCCTCGCGCGATGAGTTCCCCTACACCATCCGCACAGTCAGCGAAATCCTTTCGTCGAACGGATCCAGCTCCATGGCCGCCACCTGCGGCTCCACGCTGGCCCTGATGGATGCAGGCGTGCCGATCAAGAAGCCAGTGGCAGGCATCGCCATGGGCCTGATGACCGATTCCACCAAGCACGTCATTCTCACCGACCTTCAGGACGAGGAGGATTTCGGAGGGGACATGGACTTCAAGGTGACCGGGACCGATACGGGAATCACGGCCATTCAGATGGACATCAAGCTGAAGGGCCTGCCCGACCATATTTTCGTGGAAGCCCTGGAGCGAGCCAAGAAAGGCCGCCTGGAGGTGATGGCCGAGATGATGAAGGTGATCGCCAAGCCCCGAGCGGAGCTTTCGCCCTATGCCCCTCGCCTGCTGACCATGAAGGTGAATCCGGAGAAGATCCGCTACATCATTGGCCCAGGCGGAGAGATGATCAACAAGATCATCGCCGAAACCGGCGTGGAGTCGATCGATATCGACGACGACGGCACCGTGGTGATCACCACGCTGAACGGACCGAGCGGAGAACGCGCCGAAACCTGGATCAAGCTGATCACGGCCGATCCGGAGATCGGAAAGACCTACGAGAACAGCAAGGTGACCAAGGTGCTGGAGTTCGGAGCCATTGTGGAGTTCATGCCCGGCAAGGAAGGCATGCTGCACGTTTCGGAGATCAAGAGCGAGTTCGTGAAGGATGTCTCCAGCGTGATCAAGGAAGGGCAGATCGTGAACGTGAAGCTGCTGGAGGTCGACAGGATGAAGAACCGCTTCAAGCTGAGCATGAAGGGTATTCCCCAGCCCAAGTAAGCAACGTTAGGATTCAGAACGAAAACCCCCACTACCCCGAAAGGGTGGGTGGGGGTTTTGAGTATAGTGTAATGCTTGCGCGCATGTGATGTTTCAACCTTAAAGAGGGCAAAGGTAGATTAAGAGGTGACCCAGGCCAAAAAAATCTTTATTTCCTTACAGCTATATCAAGAAACCCTATTGTTTCTGAGTTGGCACGATGGGGAAATACTGAAAGGAAAAATGGAAGGAATCCTGGAAACCTCTTAATGGTCGTAGGTAAATTATTACCATTAAAGGAATCAGCCTCTTCTGTTAGCTCTTTCCAGCTTTTTATTTTCTTTGGAACAATGCTTAAATTTTCGCCTTTTTGTGTTCGCCATAAATAAAGATCTTCTGGCTTTTCTAAAACAAACTCCTCAAGGCGTATAAATGAAATATCTGACCATCTTTTAGACAAAAACTCCCTGCCATTTGATCGCGCTACGATTTCTATAAGTGATTTTAATAAACTCGAGCTGCACCTAAAATTTTCTTCGAATTTATCTTCGAGGAGTCCAAAATTTAGCTTAACAATAAAATCAAGATCGTAATACGGTGATATTAAACCAGTCGCATGTTTAGATCTTCTACCATTGTTAATTATTATTTGATCTATGGCATTCTCAATGAAATTTGTGGAAATTTTTTGGGTAGTAGAATTATTTCTTAGCGTTAAGGCAAGAAAGACTAGGGATAGTAAGGAAGCCTCTCCCCAAATTGTTATCGTTTTTTTATATTTTTCGCCCGTCTCAGGTTTAAGGATGGTTTTCCAGTTTTCGTCATCTATAATCAATTCTGCCAGTTTAAGGGGGTAAATTATTGATATGGCTGCATATTTTCTAAATGGTATTAGATCAGTATCCATTGGAGAGTTAAGCGATTTATCAAACCCAATATCATCAATTTCTGCCTCAAGTAGTTTTGCGGTTTTTAATATGTCATTCCAAATAATCCCATATGATTTTATCCAGTACTTATCTTCAAGCTGGTATTTGTCTATAAGATGGAATACCAAAGAGAGAAGCACAATCATTATTTGGACTGCTGATGAATGATTTTGTTTTTTTCTATAAGGACCCGCCATCATATTGGCATAAAGCAAGGCTGCCGCTACATCTCTCTGTCTTTGTGCCTTTTTTTGCTTGGGGTTATCAATGTTTAGTATTTCATACAAAAATGAACTAACTTTGTTGATATCGGGTAAACCCTCTCCATCTGCAAAGATTAGATCTATTAGTTTTTTGTAACTCTGTGCGTCCTTAGGCAGAATGCCTTCAGCCATTTGCTGAAATCCATTAAGCAAATCTCCTCGAGTCCAATATTTTAAAGGAGAACTTTTCCATTTTTTTTCGTTCAGAGAAACTATTTCTAACCTCACAGCATCATTGATTTCCCCATTGGTTACTAAATACGAAACATGTCCTTTTTCCTTATCGATTTCCGGATGAATTATAGGACAGTCTATCATCGCTTCGATTTCTGGCTTAACCTCATCTCTCCATCGTTTCGTATTTATATCTCCGCCTTTTAGCTGAAAGGCATGCGGGATTTTTTCGGAATCAATAGCCACCACGTCTTTACCTTGTTCAATTGTAGTGCTCTTAATTGCATATTTGACCGTGTATCCTTGGATACTTAATAGTTCACAAAAAAGTGATTGATAACCGAGTTCATTGCTTGAATCCAGCCAATATTCAATTGCTCTTTGTAGGAAGGGGTCATTGTTTTTGCTTTCTTGAATCATTTTTACTGGCTTAGTCCATGATTATCCTTGATTCTATATCTTTAATATACTCTGTATATTTTTTATCAAGAATTTTTTCCTCTTTTTTTCGGTATTCTTTCTTTTCTGCTTCGGTGGATGAAGCTTCTGCTTGCATTAGTTTTTCTACGGCAGCTGGTGCTGCCACAAGGGATGGTCTTATAGGCCTTGATCTATCATCTTCTTCGAAATCGATCGGCATCATCTCCAGGGCTGCAAGAATCGCCTCTGCGGATAACTCTGGATTCCCCGGAATTATGTTGCCACTTTCTTTTATTGATTTATCTATAGTCTGGAGGATGTCTCTTTCTATTTTTCCGGCCATGTCTTCACCGGCTGAAATTACCTTGGAGATTACATCCTCCATTTTTATGTCTTTTGCTTCTTCGTTGGATATGTAGAATTCGCTTTGTACAAGCTTAATAGGACTTATTTTGTGTTCTCCATTTTGGTCTATTATTCCAAGCTTATCCCCTTCATGCATAATTCTTTGATTTACCATCGATAACATTGGAGCATTTTGCTTAACTTTTGCTCTTAATATTTCATCTAAGGTGTGTTTTATCTTTTTTTTAGCCTCTGGAAAATCTGTTATCATAAATCATTAGTTTAACTATAGGCCTTTACGTCTTTAGAAATGACTTGTTTTCAGAGCGGAGGAAGTACCCGTATCTCATATAACCAGATCTTATAGGAAATCCTCACTCACATCAAAAAAGACCCCTCAGCCCGCCAAAGCGAACCAAGGGGCTTGATTTTTTTAGTTAAACCGCCATTCGGGTGAAGCTCTCCACCGAGTTGCTTTCCAAATACTGCTCAATGGTCTTTTCGCCATCCTTCACAAAGGTCTGCTTGATCAGGGCGCTCTCTTCGCGGAACTTCTTCTCCTTGCCCATCATGATCTTTCCGATCATTTCGGCGGGCTTGCCTTCGGCCTTCAGCTGCTCGGTCCAAATCTCCCGCTCCTTGATCACCAGATCCTCCGGAAGCTGTTCGGGGCGGATGACAACAGGATTCATAGCGGTGATGTGCATCGCCACATCGCGAGCCTTGTCCCCATCTTTGCTGGAAAGGCGAAGAATAGCCCCCACCCTTCCATTGGTGTGAACATACTCCCCTACCCCCTCCCCCTCAATCATATCGATCTCGATCGACATGTTCTCGCCCAGCTTGGAGAAAAGCTCCTTGATCATAGGATCAGCCTCTTCCTTGGCAGATTCCATGCCTTTTTTAAGGGCTGTATTCACAGCCGATTTGGCAATGGCGACAAACTCCTCGTTCTTGGCCACAAAATCCGTCTCGCAGGAGAGCTTAACAATCACCGCCCGATCGCCTTCCACCCGGGTAAGAATGATGCCCTCCTTGGTTTCGCGATCCGCTTTGGCCGCTGCCTTGGCTGCGCCCTGCTTGCGCAGGATGTCGATCGCCATCTCTTCGTCGCCCTGAGCCTCCACCAAGGCCTTTTTGCAGGCCATCATGGAAACGCCCGTGCGCAGGCGGAGAGAATTGACTTGGGAAGCAGTGATGTTCATGGCTTTGGGGATTAGGTGGTTTCGGGAGAAGGGTAAAAATCAAGGGGAACCGCTCAAGCGCCTTTGGGGGGCCGGCTGGCCTTGGCAATCTGCGCAGGATCGATCTGCATCGGGTCCAGGCGCAGCTCGGCCTCTTCCTGCTCCTTGGTCTTCAGGGAAAGGGCTTCCTCCATCTTGCAGGCCCAATCATAGACGAAGGGGAGCTTCTTCCATTTTCCGGAAACGGCGGCCATGCCCATATAGAAGAAGATGCCAACCTGAATGATCAGGACGATGTCCATGAAGACATCGATGACCGTGAGGAGCTTGGCAATGAAGAAGATCAAGGCCAGGAGCATCCCCTGCTTGCCATGGAAGCGGCAGAATTTGCTGTCCTTCTGCAGGTAGAAGGGAATGATGGCGAAGAATCCCATGTAGCTCAACGTGGCGATCGTGCGCTCGTGGAGAGTGGTCATTTCCTCTTCCGGCAGGGAAGCATCCCCTGAGGGCACGGCAGGCGACGGCTGATCTTGAGGAAGAGCGGCTGGGTCGTTTTCCATAGGATGAGGTTGGCTTTACTGCGTCTTGGCGGTCAGAGCCTCCTTCACCAATCCCATAATGTAGCCCAAGGATTTGACCGCATCGTCGTTGGCGGGAATAGGATAATCCACCAGATCCGGATCGGCATTGGAATCGACAATGGCCACCACGGGAATCTTGAGCCGGCGGGCCTCCTTCACGGCGATCTGGTCGCGCACCACATCCACCACGAAAAGCACGTCGGGCTTGCCCTTCATGTTCTCCACGCCCGAAAGGGACAGAGAGAGCTGCTGGATCTCCTTTCGCATTTGCAGCTGCTCTTTTTTGGTGTATTTGGCGAAATCCCCTTTGGCATCGCTTTCCTTCAGGAACTTGAAATGGTCGATCCTCTGCTTGATGGTCTTGAAGTTGGTCAGCAGGCCCGGAATCCATTTGTCGGTGACAATGGGCATCAGGGATTCCTGGTGGATGGACTGCAGAAGGCTGCGGGCCTGCTGCTTGGTTCCCACCAAAAGGATCTCCTTGCCCTGGCGAGCGGAAGTGGCCAGGAAATCGAGAGCCTCCACCAGCTTGTGGGCGGTTTGGGCAAGATCGAAAATATGGATCCCGTAACGGCTGCCGTACAGGTACGACTTCATTTTGGGATTCCACCGGTGAGTAGCATGGCCGAAATGCAGCGCATTCTTGGCCATTTCCTGAAGGGAAATGTCGCTCATGATCCTTGGGGTTATGGCCCCGCCCTATCGCTTCAGCGCTTAGTCCCCGACAAGTCGTCGGAGCAGGATACGCCGATCCAGGACGGAACTGGTTTTTAAATTGCCCAGAGATTATAGGCCATACAAGGATTAAAGGCAAAGAAAAATAAGCGCTGAAAAAAGTCTTGGAGAGACTTAAATAAAGCAAAAATTAATGAAGCTCGAAAAAAGGGCGGACCGAAACATCCGGGAAATAGGCAAATCGAAACCACCTGCGCTCTCTGTCGCAAGACAAAGCGCAAGCGGTCCGTCGGGATCTTTGGCAGGCAGAGGCTGGAATCCGCCGCCTTCGATTCTCAGGTAAGTTTGGGCCACATGAAGGCCAGGCTCACCAGGAAGCCTGAGTAAAGGAGCACCAAGCCGATGTAGAGGACGCACATGAGCCGGGAAAGGATTTTCATCCCACTGCCTCCGTCCAATTTCTTCAGCTCCCACTTATGCCCGCTGAAGGATGGAAGCATCAGCATGCAGATGACCAAAAGAATCACTGCCGAAAGGGAGAATTCATGAACCCAGGTGGTCTGAAGCACTGAGGCATCTGCCCCCTGAAGGCCAAGTGCCCAAGTCATGAGCCACACACAGTAGCGATAAACTCCAGGTCCCGCAGTGAAAACCACCACAGACATCATCCCTAGGCGATGCCCCTTTATATCGCCCTGCCCTATCTTGCAGAGGGCGATGAGGAATTCGGCAGCAATCCCAAGAACATTAACCCCCAAGGTGATCTCCATGAGGGTCACCCCACCGAAGTGGTGAAGCGAAGGGATTTTAGAGGAGAGCAGGGGGCCCCAAGAAAATCCCAGCCCCACAAGAAGGAGGACCGCTCCAGCGTATCCAAACCCCCTGTGAATACCTTTCCCCTTCGTGAGCAGCTGATGAATCACGATCAATATCCAAAGAAGCATCGCAGAAGCGTGGAGAGTGATTTTCCAGCTCAGCGAGCTTTCGATGGACCGCCGTGGATTATCCACAGGTTGGTTTGCAGATAGAAGCAAAAGTCGACCAGGAAGGGCGCAAGGAGAAAAAGAAAGAGGAAGATGAAAGCAGTTTCGAGAGGGATTTTTTTTCCGAACATGACAAACGCTCCGTTTCGTTAGGGTTGAAGAACTTTTTTTTGCTGAACGCAGAGAGAAAAAATCAAGTAAGCCCCAGGAATCTCCCCCTTCCTCACCTTGAGTCCTTTTTTCTGCGTTGCAAAGCTCTAAGATCCCGATGATGCTAAAGAGATCAGTGAGATCTCCGCCAAAAAACCGGAGGGCAAGATGTCACAAGGAATGCAAAATTAGCATAAGAATTTTTACTATATAATTTAAAAAATGTAAAGAATATCTTTGGTTTTTTAGTATAAAGGGGGGCGGAGGCGGATGGAGATTATTTGACAAAAAATAAATAATGAATAAAATGCAAAAAGTTCGCTCTTCCAAAGCACAGGAGAAAAACCATGCGAAGCCTTTTCAGTGCCATTCTACTGAGCCTCACCCTCATTTCCGGCGCCTGCGCCGGAAACCAAGCCCAGCCAAGCGAGGGCCCTTCCGCTATGCGGATGCCGAAGCGATCGGCGGAAGCTCCGTCCGACCCCAACGCCCAAATTTTCATGGAGCCGGCCCAACGCTGGGAAGCCCGGTACGATGCCGTCTGGGCGTACTTCGCCTCCCACAGGGACAGGAAGACGGATCCAGGGCACCTGGCCGAACTTCAAGGATTCCTGAAGGACGAAGGCCTCGATCCCCGAGTGAGGGCCGAATTGCTTTTGGGCAAGGCCGAGATGCAATATCCCCTGCCCTACGTCAGCGACGAGGTGCACCTGGGGATGCTGGCGACGAAGGACCCCTACCTTGCGGAGCGGGTGTTCTGGGACTTCGCCCAAAGCAAGGAGCACAGCCCAGCCGTCCAGGCCGCCCTCAAGGCCTTCCTCCTGGACTCCCGCCATCCCGGATGCCTCCGGCGATGGGCCGGCCAAGTGCTGGAACCCTATAAGGATCCGGAAGTGCTGGCGGCCATCGACAGCCTGAGGATCGAAAGCCAAAGGGTCTCGGAACTGCAATGGTGTCCGCATGAGTGGCATCAGGACCATCCGGAGGAATGAGCCAGGGCTTCCGGGCCCCTCCGCCCCCAGCGGGCGACCCCCCAAGCCATGCCTGCCCATTGCGCAGCCATGGCTTTTTTCTTGATGAGCTGACGAGCCGGCAAGGGCCTGATCCGATCGTCGTCCGAAGGAAAGATTATGGAATTCTAAAAATTTCATGATAATAAGATTATTTTTTCCATTGTTGAGCTAAGGTGACTTCGGAGGGCAAATAAAAAGCGCCGCAAGGCGCTTTTTGCTTGCCCGGATTTTGATGGGCAGAGAGCATCTGGCATTGCTTTGGGGGCCATAAAATGATAGAATTAGCGGATAAAAATTAAAACAAGAAGATGCAAGGAGAAGGCATGGACGAAAAAAGGGGGCCATGGGAATTGCGGCAGGAAACCGTCGCCAGAATTGCCGATCTGGATTTTAACGGAATGGAGGACCAGGAGAGGAACATAGAAAAAGCAGCCCGGATTCTCATTGGGCACCTGGAAGAGAATTTTCTTTATAATTCTGAAAGGAAAATCACTCATGACCCGGAGAGGATGCTGATGGAAATGACATTCGTATTGCAGAATATTTTCCCAAGGCGACCTATCGAACGGCATAATTCGGATCCAAAAAAACGCCGCCAGATCCATTCCAAAGCCCTCGACCTGATGCTTGACGGCTTGCCTTTGGCGATTGAATAGGGGGGGCTCAGCCTGGAAACAGTTTTCAATGATCAGTTTGTTGCAGGAGCCTGGGGAAACATTCGATTTGAGCGATGGGAGTCAGTGCTGAGGGATTTTAAACAGGAATTGCGCTCTGTCCTGGTCCAATCTGCCCGCGGCTGCGCTTGCTGGGAAGAGGTTGAGGACGGCTTCGAGAAAATTCTGCGAGAAATTCGTGAAAAGAAGCAAATTCCCTACAATTCTTTTTCCGACGTGCTCCAACTGGTTCTGAATGATGCCAGGATTGAGCTGATCCGAAGAATGCAGGAAGAGAGCAAGCCCCCTACCTCTCCGCCTTTTGTGGACAATGCGGATTCTGGCTACAGGCCTTTTGGCAGCAGCCTTCTCCCTTCGGAAGAAGCAGCCTTGGCCCAGGAGGCTCCAGCGAATCACGCCAGCGGGCGAACGAACCCGCTCAGAAGAATCCGATCCTTGTTTGATCGCACTTTTGGAAGACCTGAATGAGAGCTTTCTGAGGGCTATTTAATGAATTCGCAATTCTTCCGACCGCCCTTCAGGCAAAGAAACTTGTTCCGGAGCCGGAATCTGCCTTTCGGGGTAAACATTATGGAATTCTAAAAAATTCGTGGCAAAAAGACGATTTTTCCGACTGATGAGCTAAGGTGACTTCGGAGGGCAAATAAAAAGCGCCGCAAGGCGCTTTTTGCTTGCCCGGATTTTGGGCACTCAAATATGCAATGAACCATCACCCTCGCCCCCCTATCAACCTCCTTGCCAGCACCCTCCTATCGTAAATCTCATGGGCTGATTCGTATTTAGCCAATCCACTGATCAATTCTCGAGTACGGCTGTCGTGATTGCCCATTCTTTTTTCATAGGATTCACCCACCTTGCCAACATAAGTCCATGCCACATGCCCTCGCCCTGTGACATTCGCATTCCCATTGTCTATCAAAAAGACATAGGACATTCCGTCTGGCCTGAGGAACACCTTGCAATACTCTGGCCAACCGTCTTTTTTCAACCCATATGCCTCTGGCAAACCATATGAATCCCCATCCAAAACCAGCTTTATCACCCGAGGAGGAATCAATTCTCTCAAGCGATCAAGATTAGCTGAAAAATCAAGCTCCTTAAAACCGAATGCATTAAGGACCTTTGCCGCAGAAATATCGCGGAGGCCTTGGGCGCCTTCCACCTGACCATCTTCCATAAGGCATCTTATTGCAGCCCTTTCTTTAAACCCCCCAAGACGGGCATTGATTTTTCCGTAACCCTGGGTCAGTTGGCGCAAAGTTAGCATTCGGACTTCATTAGGTTTTATCGTTTATTTAAAAATAAACTAAAAAATTATTCTTGTCAATCAAAAGGCAGCTGCGGAGCCAAGGCGAAAGAGCCTTAATCGCGCATCAACTCCACCACCGATTCCATGTGGTTCGTCTGGGGGAAATAAAGAAAAACCCCATCGCCTCGAAAGGCTGAATGGGGCTCGGTCATTTGCGCGCAAGAAGAGCTCGTGGGCCTTCATGCGACTCAAGGGGTCGAGAGCCGGTGAATCAGCAACAAGCATGAGTCTGAGCATTGCAGAGTCAAGCCTTTGCCGATCGGCAGAAAGCCTCGCCCTGCTGCACACTCTCTGTGGCGCGGAGGAAGAAGGTCTGAAAGACTTGTTCCTGGGTCATCTGCGCAATCTCATCGCGGGCGATGCTGACTATGGTCCAAGGTGACATGGAATAGATGTGCAGGGTAATGTGGGCTCCCCCCTCGGAAAAGCTTGCCTGCCCGCTCGAACTCTGCCAAGTGAGCCCTCGGTTCAAGCCTTCCATATTGCTCGTGACGCGAGCCAGAATGGCTGGAACCAGATCGGCGATGTCGGTTCGCATGGCGTCTTGGACATGCTCGAAGTGGTAATCCTCGCAGAAGCGGACACACATCTTCCTTGCCAGGAGAAGGCGGGCACTTTCCTCTTCCTCGGACCCTTGGTCCTCATTCGCGGTCGGTGCATTGGAGAAATCCGAAGTTTTGCCTGCACAGCCCATCAGGGCGATGGCAAGGATGATTGAAATGAATCGTGCGTTCAACGTCGTACCCCTATTGAAAATGACCTTATGAAGCGAAATTGCTTCATAAATTTATTCTATATAATTATTATTTTTCTGTCAACATCCCGTAAATGACCAGCTTCTATGAACGGATCAGCTCCACCACCGATTCCATGTGGTTCGTCTGGGGGAAAAGGTCGAACAGGGCCGCAGATTGAATTTTGTAGTCCTTGAATTTGGGCAGATCCGTGCCCAGCTGATCCACATTGCAGCTGATGTAGACGATCAGCTTGGGGCGCAGCTTTTTCAGCTGGATCACCGTTTCCTGGCTCATGCCGCTGCGCGGCGGGTCGGTCACCACGAAGAGCGAATCCCCTTCCGGCAGCCGCACCTGCTTCAGCCGGCTGGCATCCATGCAGATCGCCTCCATGTTCTGGATGCCGTTCAGCTCGATGTTCGCCTTTGCCGCCACCGTGCAGCCCTCAAAGCTCTCCACCGTGGTGACCTTATGGAACAGATCGGCATTCACGATGCCGAACGCCCCCACGCCGCCGTAGAGATCCAAAAGGTGCAGGTAAGGTCGAATGGCGTGCTTTTGGAGCAGGCCGCGCACGTAGGCATGCATGCGTTCGGCCATGGCGGAGTTGTTCTGGAAGAAGCCCTGGGCGCTGTAGCGCAGCCTTTTTCCCAAAATCGCCTCCTCCAGCTGGTCGCCGCCCTTCAGGATTTCGTACTTTTCGCCCACGCTCTGGCTGCTCTTGGCTTTCATGGGGGTCAGCAGCACATGATTCGCCGTGGAGACTTTGGCGTACTCCCTCACCCGTTCGGCCATCGCCGCATAGCGCGGCGAATCCGCATTCAGCACGATCGAGACCGAAGAATCGTTTTGGGGCGTGCGGATGACGGCGTACTTGCAAGTGCCTTCGTGCGTCTTCACATTGAAAGCGTCGAAATCCGGTCCGAAAAAAGCGTTGATCTCGGCGATCAGCTCGTTGAGGCGCTGATTGCTGATGACGCATTGCTTCACGGGCAAGGTCCGCCACCATTTGCCCTTTTCCTTAAAGCCCAGGCCCTCCGCGGTGAACACCATGTCCATGCGATTGCGGTAGAGCCACTCCCCCCCGCTGTGGACGGACACCTCGTCGAAGCCTATCTCCTGAATCAGGCGCTTCTTCTTGTTCTCCAGCTGGGCCGGATAAGTCAAATGCTGGGTGGCGCAGCCTCCGCAACTGCGGGCCTCCCCGGGCATCAGGGGATCCTCGCCTCTCTTTGCCGAAGGGTCGGCGAAATAAGGGCACTTTGGTTCACGGGTGATTTCGTCCACGGGCAAGTTTTAAGTGCATGGCTGCACCCATACTAATGCGGCGGAGCGAAAAATCAAAATGGCAAAGCCCATCGGCCCACCTGGACTGAAACAGAGACCCCTGAAAATAAGCCCAACGTAAAGGAGTCCTATTTCTCAGACTCCTTCCTTCGGTTGGAAAAAATGAAGAAGGGGAGAAAGGAGGCTCCGGCGGCAATCACGAGCCCCATAAGAAACTCCACTGACCTGATGGCCTCATCCGGCCTCACAATCAATTCGTCCGCGGCAGGCGCGACGCTCAGGCTCTCCAGGCTTCCCAGAATCAGGTCTCCATCGGCGGAAGCCTCCTGGGAATCGCCATCAATGTCGCCCACGGCGATGCTGACCTTGCCTGTGGCGGGGGGCTTCTGGAGGTTCGGGGAAACCTGCTCAGCGGGGGGCTGCTCGGAGGGCTGAGGGGCAACCGTGACTTCAGCCTGGTTTTCGCCTGCAAGCCTCTTCTTTGCCGCAAGCGCCTGGCATTCGGAAGAAGTCAGCCTATAGCAAGGATCCCCTGCTGCCCGGCCGCCGCCGGATCCGCTGTCGCCGGACGAGCCGCCACTGGAGCCGGATCCGCTCGCCGTTCCCGCCTGGGCAAGCGCTAGTTCCGGAGAACCCATTGAAACAAGCAAAAAAAACACCGAACCAGCGATGAAGCTGGTCATTGCCCTAATAAACTGTGGACTCGCTTTCATTCGGAGGGGGTAGGAGGGCTAATTGCAGAAGCATAATAATATTTTAATGAATTTATGCAAATGCAAATTTAGGCCTGCTTGGCTGTTTTTCAAAAAATAGAGTGAGCAGCTGGCCATAATGAAAGAAGGTCGAACAAAGTCGGGCATGAAAAAACCCTGCTCTAGACGAGCAGGGCTTCGCAATTTCCAGCTCCCGGGCGACCCGGAGGATCACCCAGAAACATGGGGTAGTCTCGGCGTTGACGCCGCGCTTCAGCCTTATGCCAATAGCCACCTCGGGTGGACGAACAGCGCAAAGACGAGGGCGGACGCCATCAGGAGAATCATCGCAACGACGGCGGCGACAACCCCCCAGGCAGCGCCCCAGAACGAGACATGCGCAACCAGCTTGCCCGGATGCAGCTGGAGACCGTCCTCATGGAGAGCGGCTCCAATGACCACCCCCGAGAAACTATCCCTGATCCGGTAGATTGGACGCCTTTCCAGCTGGGTGACCGCCGCATCCTTGAGCCAGTCGAGCGCCTCTTCTTCGAGAGCGCCCATGTCTCCGGAAAGGTCGAGATCAACCTTTTCCCCCATCAAATTCACGGCTTTCCGGAATCCGGCTTGGGCAACTTTTCCACCCACTTGGAGGATTTTGCTTTCCGCCTCGAGATGGAGAAACTGGAAATCGGCCTGATGGAGGTAGATCCCGCCATTGCGGTATTTGAGATCGCCTGAGGCTTCGGCCTTCAGGGTCGCCAGAGGCGTATTCCTCCGGAAAGCCTGGATCGTATAGTGCACCCTCACTCGATTTTCTTCGAGATGGACCTGGGCACTGGTGATCCTGAAACTTACGTACTGAACCTCTTCGGGGACCGCTTCTGCCAACTTCTCATCGATCTTTTGCTGGATCGTTGCCTCTGGGATCTCAATGACGTGATCTCCGACCTTGTTGACTCCAAACACGACGATCAGGAGTAGAAAGGCGGTGGCGACAAGTAGAATTTTATGGAACTTGGAAAGCTTGAACTTCTTCATGGTCATGGTCTCGGCTCCTTGCTTGTGACGGAACGCTGCCTGAGTCTACGATGCGAAAGATCATTCGGCTGACTCAAGGCAAAGGTGATTTGACTGAGCGGGCTTAGAATGGTATTTAATTTAAAATAAATATTTAAATTTGTCAATAAAAAATCTTGGCTTCCTTGAGCTTTTCAAGCCTCTTTTGGATCGGCTTCACCCTTCTTCTCTCGTGGGCGGAAAAGAAAGCTCAGGCCTTCTGGGGCTGCCCAAACCACCTCTCCACAAGCGCCATGCCAGCCTCAGCGCTGGCGGGGCTTTCCTAAAATCCCAAAGAAGCCTCGATGATGTATAATGCCGACCGGTTCCTTTTAATTGCTAATTATTAATCGCTAATTATTAATTCAAAAGTCACCATCGGCCTGGTCCTGTTCAAAGGCGAGCGCTACCTCAAATTCAGCCTGCCCAGCCTGCTGAACCAGGATTACCCGAATGCGGAATTCCTCTTCCGCGACCAAAGCCCGGGCGGCGAGGCCTACGAGTACGTGAAAAAAGAGATGCCCGAGCTTTTCGCCGACCCGCGCATCCACTGGGAAAAGGGCGAGAACCTGATGCACAGCGGCGGCCACAATGCGCTGATCCGCAAAATGAGCGGCGAATACTACTTCTGCGTCGGCTACGACATGCTCTATGCGCCGGATTTTGTTCGCCAAATCGTCTCGGAACTGGAAAAGAAAGAGAATCAGCATTACGGCAGCGCCACATGCAAGCTGATGCAGTGGGATTTCGGCAAGGCGGAAAAAGGCAACCTGGAAGGGTCCAAAACGAATCAGATCGACAGCTTCGGCATTGCCTGCAGTCCTGCCCACCACTTCTACGATCTGGGGCAGAGCTTTCAGGACCAAGGCCAGTATGCGGACCTGGGCTCCGTTTTCGGCCCCTCCGGCGCGCTCACCGTGTTTCGGCGAAAGACCCTGGAGGACATCGCCTTCCGGAACGGCAAAGGCGAACTGGAGTACTACGACGAGCAGCTGCACTACAAGAACGATGTGGACTTGGCCTACCGCATGCAATGGGCGGGCCACGATTGCCTGCTGGTCCAAACCACGACCGTTTACCACGACCGACAGGTGGACAACAAAGACCGGGCCAATGACAAAATCGAGCTGGGCAATCTGAAGAACCATCATGCCAAGGCCCAATGGGTCAAAGCCAACTCGCTGATGGGCCACCTGACCGTGCTGAGGAAAAATGTGAAGGGCGTGAAGTTTTCCCTCTCCGTGAGGCTCAAGACTTTTTTCAGCCAAATCGCCCGTTTCCTGTATACGGTGAGTTTGAGCCCGAGCCTGCTGAAAGAATACGCCAAGGCGAGCAGAATGCAGGCCGAAAATCTGGAATGGAGGAAGCAGATGAAGTGGAGGCGGAAGCCGGCAGAGATTGAGGAGATGATGAAATGAGATACGAAACCCCCATCATTGTCATTCCGGCGAAAGCCGGAATCCAGCATTATTTAAACCTAATGGATTCCGGATCAGGTCCGGAATGACGGCAAGCATTATGAAACCTTTAAAAAACTTGCAACTGAAAAAAATGTCCCAATCCCCTCGCCCATTTGCTCCCCTGGACGTCTTCCAAAAGACCATCCAATACTTCCCCACCGTTTCCATCAACCTGATTGTGAGGAACAGCAAAGGCGAATTTCTTTTCGTGAAGCGGAAGAACAATCCCGCCAAGGGCCTGTGGTGGGTGCCTGGGGGCCGCGTGCTGAACGGGGAAAGCATGAAAGAGGCAGGAGAGCGTGTGCTGAAGCAGGAGACGGGGCTGGATCTGGAGCTCAAGCGGCTTTCCCGAACCTACTTGGAGGAGCGCTTCGGCACAGAAGGATTCGACGAAAGCGACCGGAAGATCTATCCTGAAACGGTCACCTGCGTGCATTACCTGGCCACGGCCGCCCTGGCGGAGCTGGGGGAAGACCAGGAGATTCGGCTGGATTCCCAATCCGAAAGCCACCTGTGGTCGGCCACGCTTCCGCACGAGCATCCCTATATGAAAGCCTACTTTGATCTCATGAAGGACTTCTTGTGATTAATTCTTAACCAAATTGATTTTCAACTTTCATAGGCCTGAAAACTTGAAAATCTGAAAGCAAACTCATTCCATGAACTCACCCCATCCCAAAGCATCCATCGTCATTCTCGATTTCAAAAAGGCCAAGCGCGTCTGCGAGAATGTGGAAAGCATCCTGAGGCAGGAGGTCGACTTTCCGGTCCAGGTGATCGTGGCGGACAATTCCTGCGATGCCCAAAACGCCCAGCAGCTACAGACCCTGGCCAAGCACCCGAACGTGACCCTGCAGATCAACCCCGGCAACCTAGGCTATCCGCGAGGAAACAACGGCGCGGCCCAGCTGGCGCAGGGCGAGTATCTGCTGATCGTGAATCCGGACATCATCTGGCGCGAAAAAGACACCCTGCAGAAGCTGGTGGATTTTATGGAAAAGCACCCCGAAGCGGGCATTTGCGGACCACAGCAGATCAACGACGGGGACGGAAGCATCGCCATGACTATTCGTGCTTTCCCCAAGCTTTTTTTGCAGACCGCCCGAAGAACCTGGCTGCGCCGGCTGCCGCTGATCCGCCGCTGGGTCGCCTACGACGAAATGCGCCACCTGGACTATTCCAGGACCCAAAGCGTAGACTGGCTGCAGTCGTCGTTCTGGATCATCCGGAAGAAACTGTGGGACGAGCTGGGCGGCCTGAACAGCGACTATTTCCTCTTCATGACCGATCCGGACCTGTGCTGGAGAACCTGGGAAAAGGGCTATCAGGTGGTCTACTGCCCCGAGGCGACGGTCTACGCCGACGGGATCCGCCTGAGCGCAGGCGGAATGCGCGAATTCTTCAAAAAATGGACGATGCGCCAGCATTTGAAAGACTCACTGCGCTACCAGTGGAACTATTTCTTCAAGGGGAATCCCAGGCGGCTCTGGGAGCAAAAGAAGGGATCTGCATGACCTATCATTCCTTGCCGACCAATAGGGACAGCCCTAAGCCTCCAAACAATCAGAACAAGCAAAAACCTTTAATTCCTATCTTAAATCCCATGAAAAAAGCCTTCGTCGCCCTCTCCTCCCTTTTCCTTCTGGCTGCCTGCTCCCCCGCTTCCCCTGCGACTCCTGGGGATGAAAAAACCGTCAGTTCTTTTGAGGAGTGCGTGGCCGCCGGCCATCCTGTGATGGAAAGCCTTCCCCGCCAGTGCCGCCATGGAGATCAGAATTTTGTGGAGCCGGCGGAAATCCCCGCCCCTCCGGTAACGAACGAAAGGCCTTGCACCAAGGAATACATGCCTGTGTGCGGAGAGATCCAGGTTCAGTGCATCACCACCCCCTGCAATCCCGTCAAAACGACTTTCGGCAACCGCTGCGAGGCGGAGAACGCCAAAGCCGCCAACATTGTGGAGGGAGCTTGCGTGGATGAAGCCGCCAACCCCGAAGGCGCCTGCCTTTCTTTCGATGGCACCTGGCTCCCAGAAACCCAGGAATGCGAAGGGATGGGCCAAGAGCAGTGCAAAACGCTGGGCGGAACCTGGAACGAATGCGCCACAGCCTGCAGGAACGACCCCCAAGCGGAAATGTGCACGACGCAGTGCGTGCTGGTGTGCCAATTTTAAATAAAGTTAAGAATTACGAGTTACGAGTTAATTCAAAAAAACAATTCGTAATTCTTAACTATCGACTCTTAATTCGTAATTCTTAACTTGTGATATTAGGACTCACAGGCCCCATGGCCTCGGGCAAAAGCACAGTGGTGGACGCCCTTAAAAAGCTTGGCTACAGGCACATTACCCTTTCGCAGTTCGTGCGCGAGGAAGCGGAAAAGCTTGGCGTGGAGCAGGAGCGGGAAAAGCTGATGGCCGTAGGGCAAAAGCTGCGCGAGGAGGGCGGCGCGGGCGTGCTGGGCCAGCGAGCCCTGCGCAAGGTGAAGGAAGAGGGCGGCGAGAAATGGGTCGTGGATGGCATCCGCAATCCTGCCGAAGTACTGGCCTTGCGGGAGCTGCCGGACTTCATCCTGATCGCCAACACAGCCCCAGAGGACAAAATCATTGAGCGCATCTTTTCGCGCCAGCGCAGCGATGACACCCTGAACGAAGGCGAAATACGCCGCAAATTGAGGCGGGAGATGGGCGAAGGCGAGCCTCCGGAAGGGCAGCAGGTGGGCAAATGCATCGAGATGGCCGATTACGAGTTCGAGAATGTGATGGAGTTCGACGACGTAGGGCCAGCATTTGTAAAGTTCTTTGAGGAAATAAGAAGTAAGAACTAAGGAATAAGGAATAAGGAGGAAGCGAATTGCAAAATTTGGCGCTTAAGCGAATCGGCATGAAAACTTTTAAGGACATCATCGCCTGGCAAAAAGCCTATCAACTGACTTTAGAGCTGTACAAGCAAACAGCAGAATTTCCCAGAAGCGAAGAATTTGGCTTAAGGTCACAGCTAAGGCGCGCATCTGTCTCGATCATCTCCAACATCGCTGAAGGCTTCAGAAAAACGAGCCTGAAAGAAAAAATCTATTTCTACAAGATATCAGAATGCTCCCTAGAAGAAGTAAAATGCCAAACCATGCTAGCTCACGATCTGGGCTATTTTGAAACTATTCAGTATAAGAAAATAAAAGCCATGGAGGATGAAGCGGGGAAAGTGTTGAATGGCTGGATCGCAAGCCAAAAGTAGCTTAATCCTTATTTCTTAGTCCTTAATCCTAGGAAAAATGAAATCTCGTCCTTCCTTTGAATCGGTCTACATGAACTTCGCCAAAGCCATTTCGGAGCGCTCCAGCTGCCACAGGCTGAATGTGGGCACCGTGATCACCAGCACGGATTTCCGCAAGGTGCTGGCCGTGGGCTACAACGGCAATGCGGCGGGGCTGACCAACGGATGCGATCGGGATGAGCCGGGGAATTGCGGCTGCCTGCATTCGGAGGAGAACGCCACCATCAACTACGATTCGCCGCGCATGGTGGAGAAATTCGTTTTCGTCACCCATTTGCCCTGCGTGGCCTGCGCCAAGCGGCTGATCAACTTGGGGAACGTGAAGAAGGTTTTCTTTTCGGAGGATTACCGAAAGCGCGACTCGGTGGCCCTGCTGACCTCGGTGAATATCCCCTTGTTCCAGGTGACGGAGGAGGGATTGGTGGAGGTGAGGGAGTAGGAATGGGCCAAGCTCCATTCAAGCCCTTGTCATTCCGAGTTCGCCGCGCCTGCCTGCCAGCATAGGCAGGGCTGACCAATTAATGAACAAATTTTTTATTCAATAATTCCAGGAGAAAGAATTACAGAGGGGCAAAGTGTATAATGATCACCCAAGAAAACCTCTAATTCTTTGCCCATGAAAAGGTTCTTCCGCCCCTTTGGGGTTTTGCCTCTCCTCCTTCTGATTGTCGCCCTGGCTTTCCGACCGTCAGAGGCAAAGGCTTTTCCGGATGTGACCGCCAGCACCGATTACGCCGAAGCGATTCAATGGACGGTGAACGAAGGCATCACCCAGGGCTACCAAAACGGAAACTGGGGGCCGGACGACTGCGTGACCCGGGCCCAGCTTTTGAAGATGATGATGGAGCAGCGCTTTGCGCAGCCTATCCAGACCTTGGCGGGCCGAATGCAGACCGAAGAAAAGTTCTCCGACCTCGCCTCCGACCATTGGGGCAAAGACTATGTGCGCTATGCCCGCTTTCTGGAAGTCGTCAGCGGCTATCCGGATGGAACCTTCAAGCCAGATGCATGCGTGAGCCGCGTGGAAGCCATGAAGATGGCGGTGAATGCCCTGATGCCGGGCGGGGAGGAGGAAGGCACATCTTATCTCAGCTACGGCTTGGTGCCGATTTCGGATATGGATGGAGCCGCCTGGTACGCTCCTTACGCTCGCCCTCTGCTCAGAAATATGCTGCTGGGAGCGAAGCATGTTCCCCTTGGCGATCCAGAGCGCCCCACGGGAACGATGCCCTTTCTTCCAGCCGACCCCATGAGCCGAAAAGAGGTGGCGGAAATGCTTTATCGGATCGACCAATTAAAATCTCCCGCCGTAAAAACGGACTATGAATTGAGGAAAAACCCCGAAGGAAAGCAAAACCTGATCAGGATTCATGAAGGCGGAAAGGAGGAAGTTCTGGCTGGGGGGCTGAGTGGAGAACTTTCGATCCTCAGGGGCAATACCAAGGATTTCAATTCCGTCATCCTGGCCAAAGCGAGGGAAAACCTTCCAGATTGGATTTATGGCTTTGATCTGGAATCAAAGGAGCTCAAGGAGCTCTACATCAATCTCCAATCGCCCCATCATTACTCGATTTCGCCCAACGGAGAATATTTGATTCAGGTTGATCCCAGCTACCAAGAAGGAAAGAGGACGATCGATATTCTGAATCTGGAAAAGGACAATCAACTTCAAGCGGTCATATTGGCCGACGACGAAAGCCTGAAGGCCACAGACTCCAAGGATCAGATGGACTATCACATGGAATGGATCGACAACGATCGGATCAAGTACGCCGTTTTTGACGACTCGGAGGATTCAGCAGCCAATCGATTCATTGAGTACAGAACCTTTTCCGTCAGCGGATATGAGATAGGCAGCTACACCTCGCCCATTGCCCAAAAGGCACTTCCCTACTACTACAGAAAGCCTGCTTTCAGTCAAAATGGTAATGAGGAGGGTATCTTTGTCTACATGCACGGCGCTGGCGGAGGCGTGGAGCAGGGCATGAGTGACACGAACTACAAAGGCACCTTCAAGAATCTAAAGGATTACCTGAGGGACAATGGCTATTATTATGTCGCCGCCGAGACCAGCAGCTTTGGAGAAGAGGGTGGGGCCGAACTCGCCGAATTATTGAAGCACTTGGATCGGGCATTTGGAGACATTTCACAGTTTTTCATTGGAGCTTCGGCAGGGGGAAGCACACTTTACCATGCGCTAGAAAAAGTGAGTCCGCATATCCATGTCGATGGAGCCGTGTTCATTGTCCCCACCCTCTCCGAATCCATGATCAACGACATCGATTTTGTCCCTACGGCAGAATCGGACATTGATTTTTGGATTGAAGCCGGCGAATTGGACACCGCGCTTCCGCCGGACCGAGCCAGTCTTTTCAAAGAAAAACTGGAGGAGATGGGCCATGAAGTGATGCTGAACATCATTCCCGGCGGCGACCACAACGCTCCTGTGGAGCAGATCGATTGGCCAACTGTGATAGAGTTCATAACGAAAGCGGGCTGAGCTATGCGAGTGCTTTTCGTTCAAAGCAAAGCCCCTGTATCGCCCACAGCTTCCCGAGTGAATGGAGTTTCTGTTAGCATGGGGCCGGGTAGGGCCCTGTTCCAATCTACCCGATTCAATCCTCTCACTGCCCCCTTTCCATGTTCAAAACCTTCATCACAAAAAGGGTCCTGCGTACTTTTTTCTCCATCGAACTGACTTCGGGAGAAAGAATGATCGCCGTTGAGGCGGCCGACATGAAGTACTCAAAAGCCCTGCAAAACGCCTTTTTCTATTGCCTCCTGTCTATTTTCCCCATCCTTTTTCTGGACACCACAGTGATTATCTCGGTGCTTATTCCCATCACCATGGTAGCCGGAACGGCCTGGTTTGCCATCTCCCTGGCGAACATGAAGCAGAAATTCGAAAGGTTCGGCCTGGAGCTGACGGTTGATTTCTTTGAGGCTTATTCCATTTCGCTTGGCCTGCTTTTTCTTCTGAGCGTCTTCTCTCTTTCCGATACCTTTTGGCGGGGAACCATCGAATCGCTCCCCTACCAAAATCATTTCCGGCTTTTTTCCTTCATTGCAGGGGTGGTGGTCGTGGGCAATATTTCCTATAAGATCCTTATCGGTTCCATTAAATACGATGTGAACGATTCCATGCTCACCGGACAAAGCGAAGCGGCGGAGCGTTTTTACAGGAAGTCCCTTTCCCTCCTGCATTCGGTGGCCAATTCCCTGCGGGAAGGAAAATCCATTCAGGTGGCGAATTACTATATTGGAGTGGCTTTTTTTGAGGTGTTCGCTTATGTGAGGAAAATCGGCGTGATGAACGGAAAGCTGGCGGGCCTGATGGAGCAATCGAATTCGCTTGTCAAGAATCCATCCATGCCTCAGGAGGAAGCGGACAGGATTTCCCTGAATTTGATCAAGGTTTTCATGTCCTATTGCGTCAATCCCCAGGGCAGCGAAGTGGAAAAAAGCATGGAGGCGATAAAGGATGAATTGCAGTGCCTGGAAAACAACAAAAATGAGGACCAGGAAATGGTGGACACGCGCCTGGCTATTATCTTCCAGGAAATCGCGAGCGCATTGGAAAACCAGGGGGAGACGTTGTTTCTGAACCCCAAGGATTGAAGGTGCCCAAGGGGCCCCTTGTTACTTTTCCTCTCGTTCTTCCGTAGTCATGAGTGCAAGCCCAATAATTTAAATGCTTCACCATGAACAAGCCGCTCTTCCCCACCTTCGCCCTCAGCTTGGCTCTGCTGGCCGGCTGCTCCCTTTCCCCCACCCTGCCCAGCCAACCGGAGGAAAAGCTTCCTGACCATCGCCCTGCCCAGGCGGACATGAGCGATTACGAAAGCCAGGAATACGGCTTCGGCTTTTCCTACCCTGCGAATTACACGCCAATGGAGCAGGAAGGAAACAAGCAGAATTCAATTTCCTTCACTCAAGAAGGCAAGCTGAGCCTTTCGGTTAAATGGATTCCGCTGGAGGCCCTCAAGGGCGATTATCCGGAGGTCAAGGAAGAGCAGGCGCTGATCGATAAGGCGATGGCCTATTATCTGGACAGCCAAGCCGTGGAAACATTGCAGATTGCAGGTGTTCCGGCCAAAAAGTTCGTCCTGGAAAATGGATATTGCGATGGCCCAAGCTGCACCGACCCCCTCACTGCCTTCAAGCTCTACGATTCCGCCAGGCAGAAGTTGATCGAGATTTCCTTTATGGGGCGTTCCGCCCAGGAGATCGAAGGGGTGATCTCCAGCTTCCGGCTCATCGGTCCGGGGGAGGAGAAGGAGCCAAAAGACGTCGGCCTTACTTCGCCCACTGAAGGGTGGAAGACCCTTTCGGAGGACTGGCTGGGCTTCACGCTGCAATACCCTGGCGACTGGGTCGCCCAGGACGATTCCAAAAACAACATCGCCGGGGAATTCGTCACTCTTGTTCCGCCAGCGAAGAGCAGCCCCTACGACACCTATCTTTCCATTGCCAAGGACGGAAGGAGCCTTGAGGAGATGAGGGAAATCTTCGGCGTCGCTCGGGCCGACGCGGAGGACAAGGAGGAGCCAGTGAAAATCGGGCTGATGGACGCCTACGCCTTCGGCTCCGATGCTTTCCCCGAGCAGAAGCAGATCCTGCTTCCCCATAAAGGAGGCTCCTATTCCATCCTAACCAGCCATTACCGCGACGAGAATGTGCAAAAGATCCTGGCCAGCTTCCGGCTCATCGGTCCGGGGGAGGAGAAGGAGCCAAAAGACGTCGGCCTTCCTTTGCCCACTGAAGGCTGGAAGACCTTTTCGGAGGATGGGGCGGATTTCACGCTGAAATATCCAGGGGATTGGGTGGTGCGGCACAACCCCAAGACCAGCCTCGCCGGTGAATCCGTCGTCCTGGCTCCGCCAGTGAAGGACAGCCCCTCTGACACTTATTTTTCGATCGCGGAGGACGGAAGGAGCCTGGAGGAGGTGAGGGGGATCTTCGGAGGAGGCCTAAGCAATCCGGAAAGGAAGGAGCAAGCGGTCAAAGTCGGCCCTATAGAGGCCTACGGATTCAGCAACACCTTGATTCCAGACGACATGTTGATTCTGCTTCCCTATGGAGGAGGTTCCTACTCTATCGTCACCACCGAATTTAGCGACCCGAATGTGCAAAAGATGCTGGCCAGCTTCCGGCTGGGAAAGGATTGATTTAAGGGCTAGAATGGGGCATGAAGTCATGCGGAACATGATTCCCGGAAGCAGCCCCAACGCCCCTGCGGAGCAAGGCAGTTGGCCAACGGCGATGGAGTTCATAAAGGAAGGTCAGCTAAGCTTTTCAGGCCCTTGTCATTCCGAGCGAAGCCGAGGAATGAACACATTTTTTATACAGATAACTCCCCCTCATGAAGCCAGCAAGCATTCCCAGCTTCTTCCTTCGCTACAAAAAGGGAATCCTCTTGGGCCTCCTGTTCGGAGCGATTGTAGGACCCCTTTTGATGACCCTCGGCATCATCAGCCATTTCTTCGAGCTCCTTCGCCCCCTGCTCACCGGCCCCATGGATTGGATCAGGCAGTTCATTCCCGATCGGCAGATTGCCCCCAACACCTTCGAAGTGCCCGCCTACAAGTGGATCATTGTGCTGGGCTTCAACGGGCTTTGCTACGCCCTTTTGGGCGGGCTGATTCAGGCGGGAAAAAAGGCGCTGGACGGCAGCAAGGCGCCGCTGGAGAAATAGAGCGAAGGCCGACCAAAAAAACAGGATGCATGACGAAATGAGGCGAGCGCAATTGTATTAAGCCCCAGTCTCCCGGACAGTTAAATAATACTTCATAGGGGGCATGTTGTCACAGGAAGAATGGAGTCTGAGAAAATTATAGGCAAACATCCACTTGGAAATTTCTTCCTTAAGCTGTTCAGTGTTTGTTTGTCGCAAGTTAACAAACGAGTAAAACTCTTCCCCATCGGTTCTATGGGACCTTTCCACAAAGCAGTTGTCCTGAGGTCTGCCAGGTCTGCTGAGAAGGTGCTCTATCCCATTCTCCAGACAGTAAATGGTGAAGGGGTGAATCCTTAACTGCTCATGATCTTTCTTTTTATTTCCTCCCGCATACAAATTGGTAAAGGTCATGTGATTATCCGTCTGCACACACTCCACCTTTATCCCGATCTCATGGTAAAAAGCCAGAGCCTTTTTAAGGAAGTCCAGAGAATTGAAATTGGACAGCTCTTCATAGATCATTAAAAACCTCAGCTTACTGGCAATATCGATGGCGCTGAACTGGAACCTGTCTCCGGAGCGTAAATCTATCCCGGGATCAGGAACCACCTTGGTGTCGATCTGGATCCTGTAGCCCGGATAAGGGGCATAGAAGGTTTTTTGTTTGCCCGCCCTTTTCTTCCGGTGTTTTTTAACCAGATCATTCCTCTCCAGGATTCCTCTGATCGCCCTTTCTCCGAGTTTCATCCCCTTCAGCGAAAGTTCAGCTTGGAGCCTTTTGGGGCCATAGTTAGTTTCTTTCTTGAGCTTTATCACTTGTTCCTCAAGCTGTTTGGAGGTTTGCCAGGGGACACAGTCTTTGGGACCCATGGGTTTAAATCCTATTCCATTCTTTCTCCAGTCGTAAACGGTGGATCTTCCTATGCCATACAAACGGGAGGTCCGGGTCACTCCTAACTTCTGTGAGTCAGCCAGAACTCTTTTGCGGTAAGCCATGATCTGACGATCATTGAGGTATGTTTTATTCATGAAAGCAGTATATCCGTGTAAAAGTGTCGGATACACTGGGGCTTAGCACATGAGGCGAGCGCAATAAGCTTGACATTTTAAGGAAAATACTTAAAATAAACCTGCTTGCCCTCAGGCAAGCATCCACACCAAAGGAGCATCCTTGAAGAACACTCTCGCCCCCTTTCTTGCTACCATTCTCGCCCTCTTCGGCTGCGCGCCGGAGGAACAAGGCCCGGAGTCGATCTGGGCCGAATTCCAGGTGGCCGGAGGAGTCGACCTGCAAACCTGCGGGTGGCTCCTGAGCCCCCGAGGTCGATCCGAGCGACTACGATCACCCCTACGACTACGTCTTCGAGGAGTACGGAATACTTCTCCTCGAGGAAAACCAGGAGCTGCGCTTTGCGCTCGAAGTCGAGGGTGAGGGTGAGATGCGGGAACGCATCCTCACCGTCCTGGACCTGAACGGGAAGCCTCAGAGCCCCGCCCCCTGCGGAGGACTTGTTTTCCCTTCAGGCCTCCAGTCTTCCCCGATGGAGTTCGCCAGGACTCCCAACGGCGATTGGGAAATCCGGATCTTCTCCCAAACGTCTTGGGCCGGCGAGGCCTGGAATGTGAGTACCTGGGAGCGCGCTGCCGATGGCGTGTACCTCTACGCCGGGACAGTGGTCAAAGACTGATCGCACCCGATGCCCACGGCGTAGAACCGACCTCTGCCAGCCTTTCGCTGGCAGAGGCTTTCATTCAGTCGCCCCAACATTGCAAAAAGCCAAGCTTAGCCCAAATGACAAGAGGTCGCCGATTCGACAAAGCCTCGTCCTTTTGCTATAAAGATTCGGCGGCAGAGCAAAAGCAAGGCCGCCGACCATTCCCCAATGCTCAAAGCTTTTTTCCATCGGCTCCGCTCCGCAAAAAAAGACGGGAAGACCCTTCTGCTTTTTGCCTTGGCCGCCTTGATGGCGCTGAACACCGTTCAGCTGCGGAAGATTTCCCCCCTGATGGCCGAAGCGGAAAAGCAGCTGGAAGGCTTCCGGGCGGAGATCCAGGAATTCGGAGGGGATATCAACGAAGTGAGGGGGCAGCTGCTCCTGCCGCCCAAGGACTATTCCTCGGAGGGCGGCATCCAGCCCCCCCTTGAGCCCTCCGAAGAAAACAGCGAAGAGGAAGGCCTCCGGCTAGCCATCTACGGCCTGCTGGAAGAGGAAGCGAGCCGGAAGGAAAGCCAGGCGGCGCTGGAGGAAAGCTGCCAAGCCGCCCGAGCCCTGCGCGGAAGCGAAGCCTTCACCAAAACCCTGACCGAGTTGACTCTGACCGCAAGCGAGCCGGCGCAAAAGGAGGCCTTCTGCTCGCTTGCCCTGCTGAGCCAAGCGGGCGAGGCGGTTTTCGATCTGGATTTTCCCAAAGGCAGCATCCAGGTGGGTAGCGCCGTGGGCCAGCAGGCTTTTGATGCAGCGCTGAAAGAGACGGAGTCCGCCATGCTGGCTTTCCTCAAAAAAAGCCTCCCAACCCTCTTCGCCTTCCAAAAAAGCCGCGCAGAATCCCTGGCGGCCCTGAAGGAATGGATGGGCAGCGAAGAGCTTATGTCCGCCCTGGATTCGAAAAAGCTCACCCTTGCGCCCGAAACCTTGGAGGGGGAGGGCGACATCTACCAGGTGATGAACCGCGAAGGTCAAGCCCTGATTCGCCTGGGCCTTCCTCCAGACTCGGCGACGATCCGAATCGGAGAGCAGCCCTACCCTACTCCCAACGAAGCCAAAGCCGCCTTGCTCAAAGCCATTGCGCAGGCCGACGGCTCCACGCAGGAGGAGCGAGAGGCTTCCCGGATGAGGGTCCGCCTGGAAGCCCTGGTGAAGGAGGAGGCCTTTGTGGCCCTGGCCAAAGACCTGGGCTGGACGGTGGCCAAGGCCCCTCGCCAGGAGGGCGAGCTCCTGCTCTACGATCTGCTGGATGCCCAGGGGACAGCGACGCTTTCGCTGGGCATCGATCCGGAATCGGGCGGCCTGGCCGCCCTGCGCGATGGGCAGCCCCTCGACCTTTCCCCCAAGCCTGAGGCCGGGGATCAAAAAAAAAATCTGATCCTGCCGAATGAGCCGCCCGACTACGGCGACGAAGCCAGGGCCCTGAAAGGCCAATTGAATGTGCTGATCGCCGGGAAGCACGGCAGCCTGGCCGACACGCTGATCTTCGCCAACATCAACCCCGCCCGGAGCCTCATCACGCTGATCAGCATTCCCCGGGACCTGTACGTGGACGAGCGCAAAATCAACAGCTACTATTCCCCCCGCAGCATGGAGGAGCTGAAGCAGAAGGTCTCTTTCGTGACCGGATACAAGATCGACAAATACATCCTGATCGACATGGATGCCTTCGTGGAGATCGTGGATCTGATGGGGGGCATTGAAGTGGAGCTGGAAAAGCGCCTGATCGACCCCACCTACAAGACCTTCGACAACGGGCAATGGAGCACCCTGCACTACCCGCCCGGAAAGCATCCGCTGAACGGCCGCCAAGCCCTGCGCATCGCGCGCTCGCGGCACAGCTCTTCGGATTTCGACCGAGCCAAGCGCCAGCAGCTGATTTTGGAAGCGCTCCGTGACAAGGCCTCGGCCCTGGGCGCCAAGGACGCCAAGCTGCTGGCCTCCCTGGCCAAAGCCGTGCTGAGGAACACCCAGACGGATCTCAGCGCCCGGGAAGCAATGGCCTATTTCTTCCGCTACAAGGATCTGGCCCTGAGCCAAGGCCACGTTCTGGACACCGGCAATGTGCTGGAGAGCTCCAGCACAGGCGAACTGGAGGCCGCCCAAGCGGGCCCGGAAGCCTGCCCCGCCAAAGACGAAACGAAGACGGCGAGCCTGGAGGCCGGATCGGAAAAGGACTGCAGCCAGCCCAAAGAGAAAGGGCAGTACCTTCTGCTGCCCAAGGGCGGCAACTGGAACGCCGTGCGCTGGTATGTCGAGCAGATCCTGAGCGCTTCAAAATGAGCCTTTCATCCGTTAACCCAGATCCCATGACCCATTATTCCTGCGCCGGAAGCTGCCGCGAAAACTCCGGCGAAGAAGGCATCTGCACCAGCGAGGGCTGCGACCGGCAGTACGAGCTGCTGGAGGCCTGCGCCTGCGAAGACGGCAAGCATGGCCGGGGCGAAAGCCAGGCCAGCGGAGAAGCGGTGACAAAAGATTCCAACGGGACCGCGCTGCAGAACGGCGACGATGTGCACCTGATCAAGGATCTGCCCCTGCGCGGCAGCAGCCTGGTGTACAAGCGCGGCACAGTGGCCAAGGGCATCCGGCTTACAGGGAACCCCGAAGAGGTGGAGTGCCGCTTCGGCAAAACCACGATTGTGCTGCGAACGGAGTTTCTGAAGAAGAAGGGGTGATTGCTTGTATCAAAATCAGCGTAACGGAAAAGAGGCTTTTCTGATTCGCGATCAGAAGAAGCCTCGTTTCAAGATCTGCGCTAAGAGGCAGACACGCACTGCGCGAAGATGAAGCAGCATGCCCCAAAGATGATAGCAGCTATCAAGACCACCCTTGCGTGCCACCATTTGGCCGCGCCAGACTCCACCTGCATTTTGGCGACCTCGGCCTCAGCCTTTCGTGCGTCTGCCTCGGCGATCCTCGCCCGCAACTCCAAAGCCTGATTTCCGTTGTCGGGTCCTGTTTCGGTTCCGTTTGACATGAATGGTCCTCCGTACGTCTTTGTGCGCAGTCCTGATTTTCAGCCCACGAGCGCATCGATCGTGGTGAAATTTTTTCGATGAATCGTGAACTAGAAAAGAGGACTGAAGTGGTTTAAAGGAGCAGGTTCTTGCCTAAAGCAAGGGGTTAAATTTTATATTTTTAATTAAAATTTGTCAAGCTTTTTCGCCCTCCGCCATCGCAGTAAGCGAATAGCAACGGAACAAGCCCCGACGAGGTAGGGTGCCGCTTCGGCAAAACCGCCATTGTGCTGCGAACGGAGCTTCTGAAGAAGAAGGGTAGGGGAATTTGCCGATTTTTGGAAAAATAAGCTACTATGGAGCCAATCTTAGCTTTTTTGCATGCTTGAATTCGCGGAAAAATACAATTGGTGGACTCCGCAGGAAAAGAAAGCCGGCATCTCGCTGGAGACCAAGCTGGAATACGTGCTGCAAAGGGGGCCCTTGAGGGAGTGGAGAGAGGCTTTGCGTGAAGTGGGAGGAAGAAAGCTGTGGCAGGTGTGGAAAGAAAAATTGAGCCATAAGGACCTGCCCAAGCGAAAAAAGGCGCTGGAATGCTTTGCGGAGGCCCATAAAAACGACTGAAACATGCCCATTGCATTCAACGATCTTGCCCGCAAAGTCCTCTCGCCAGAACAGCAATCCCTAAAGCCGCTCTTGGAGGAATTCTCCAAAACCCACATGCTGGTGGGCGGAACGGCCATCGCCCTGATGCTAGGCCACCGCAAAAGCATCGATTTCGACTTCTTCCGTTTCGGCAAACAGGGCACAGGCAAAGAGCTTGCAGCAAGAATTGAGAAGACGGGGCTCCCCTTGGAATCAGGAAGCGACTTTTTTTACCTTTCGGAAAAGGAAGAGCCAGAAGCAAACCTCATCATCAAAGGGGTGAAGGTTCAGCTCATGGACTTTAGCCGAAACCCCTTCGGCATTCCGCTCTCCATCCCAGCCGAACAAACCCTATGCGACGGCATTCCTGCGCCTTCTCTGCTGGATTTGGCGGCAATGAAGTTTTATGCGCTTATGTATCGAAGAAAGTGGAAGGATGCGGTGGATCTGTATTGGATCCTGAAAAAAACGGAATATGATTTTGAAAGTGTCATGAAAAGATCCGAGGCGATTTTCACTCAACTGCTCCAGGTGGAAGCGAGCCTGGAAACCCTGCTGGAGAACCAATGGGACACCAGCGAGGCTGTGGAATATGTGGATAAGGCTCTGGCCAGCGACGAGGAAATGGGGGAAGATCTAAAAAAGAGAGCCGAAGATTATTTGGCGGAAAAAAGATAAGGCTCCTTTGACTTTTCTCCTTCCGCCGCTAGAATGAGCTCAACAGCATCCGAGTCCGCTATCCACGGACAAGCCCCAATGAGCATTGGGCATGCTGGCGGAAGAAATCCCGATGCCACATCGGAAGAGTAGAACTGCCCGGAACCAGCCTCCGTAACCAGGCCAAATCAAGCAAAACGCTTAGGTGGTACCGTCCGATCCTGCATCGGACCCGAAGCACTCAGAATGATTTTATTTGAGTGTTTTATGGATTTAATAAGCGAAGTCTTAAAAATCATTGATAAGGATATCTCCTCAGCATTTTTTGGCGCTTTTTTTGCATTTATTTTTTTTGTAGTGGGCCAACTTTGGATTTCAACTTCCAAAAAGAAGGAAGATTTGATATCGGAATTAAAGAGAATAAAAGAATATGTGGTTTTGCAAATCTATTTTTTGGAGATAAATATCCGCAACTGCAAAAATATATCTGAACTAAAGCCAATTAGCATTCTATTAAACGAATTTAATTTTTTCCCTATTGAAAATGCAATCTATCAAAAAATAGGAAATTTCGAGGTAACTAATTCAATCCTAAGATTCATCATTAATCTTAGGATTTTGAATGAAAAAATACGAGAACTAAATGATTGGATCAAAATTCTCTCGGATTTTTCAAAAGTAGCCATGCTAGAGAATCGTCAAAGTGAATTCATTAAAACAATGACTGAAAATATAGAAAAAATTAAGAACGAAACTAGAATTCTTGAAAAAGATCTAAGAGATCAAAAATCAAAAGTGGGCTACCTCAGCGCTGAAATAGAGCTAACATTAAAATATGTAAACTCAATTTTTATAGTTAAGTGGTATCTTATAATTCGATCTAAAATTTCCAAAGAGTTCAGAGATATTCAGATTAAAAAGCTGGTGATTGAAGAAGTAGAAGTGACTTTAAAATAGAAGTTTTCTTGGTATCAGACCATAGTTCAATTCGTAACTCGTAATTTCCAACTCGTAATTCGTAACTCGTAATTAAAATGTTTCGTCCCGTCGACCCCAAGCAATCCTTCCCCAAGCTCGAAGAAGGCCTGATCAAATATTGGAAGGAGAACAAAACCTTCGAAAAATCCGTCAAAAATCCGGCAGGACTTTCGGAGGGCGACGCAAAAGACTACGTCTTCTACGACGGCCCCCCCTTCGCCACCGGACTCCCCCACTACGGCCACATCCTGGCCGGGACCATCAAAGACGTGGTTCCCCGCTACTGGACCATGCAGGGCTACCGCATCGAGCGCAAATGGGGCTGGGACTGCCACGGGCTGCCCGTGGAGAACATCGTGGAAAAGGAGCTGAACCTGAGCAACAAGCGCGAGATCGAGGCTTTCGGCGTCGGCAACTTCAACGAGGCCTGCCGGGCGGTGGTGCTGCGCTATGCCCAGGAATGGAAGAAGACCGTGGAGCGCACCGGGCGCTGGGTGGACATGGAAGACGACTACAAAACCATGGATCCGCCCTTCATGGAATCCATCTGGTGGGTGTTCAAGAGCCTGTGGGAAAAGGGCCTGATCTACGAAGGCAACAAGGTGGTCCCCTACTGCCCCCGCTGCGCCACGCCGCTCTCGAACTTCGAGACCAACCAGGGCTACAAGGACAGGCAGGATCCGGCGGTCACGGCCAAATTCGAGCTGGCGGACGAGCCCGGAACCTTCATTCTGGCTTGGACCACCACCCCCTGGACCCTGCCCAGCAACCTGGCCCTTGCGGTGGGGCCCCAGCTCACCTACGCCAAGGTGAAGGACGAGAGCGGCGAGCACTACATTCTGGCGCTGGACCGATTGCCGCATTACTACAAAAACCCCGAGGACTACCAGATTGTGGAGCAGTTTTTGGGTGAAAGCATGAAAGGCCGGAAGTACAAGCCGGTGATGGATTACTTCGCCGGAAAGACAGAGGAAAAAGCCTTCACGGTGGCGACCGGCAATTTTGTGACGCTGGAGGACGGTACGGGAGTAGTGCACATGGCGCCCTACGGCGAGGACGACATGGCCGTGATCAAGAGCCTGGGGATCGCGCTGGCGGATCCGCTGGATGCCGAAGCCCGCTTTTTGAGCCCTGTGGACGAGTTCAAGGGCATGAGCGTGTTCGAGGCCAATCCCCTGATCCTCAAAAAGCTCAAGGACGAGGGCAAGCTCATCCGCCATGAAACGATCAACCACAGCTACCCCCACTGCTGGCGCTGCGACACGCCGCTGATCTACCGCCCCATTTCCACCTGGTTCGTGAAAGTGGAGGAAATGAAAGAAAAGCTGCTGGCCAACAACCAAAAAATCGAGTGGATGCCGGAGCACATCAAAGAGGGCCGTTTCGGGAAATGGCTGGAAGGCGCCCGGGATTGGGCCATCAGCCGCAACCGCTATTGGGGCACCCCCTTGCCCATTTGGCGCAACGCCAGCAGGGAGACAAAAGTGATCGGCTCCATTGCGGAGCTGGAGCGGATGACCGGGCAAAAGGCGGAGGACCTGCACAAGCACAGGATCGATGAACTCACGATCCCCTGCGACAATCCGCAGAGCTCCCAGATCACCTACGTGCGCCATGGGGAAACCGACTGGAACAGGCAGGAGCTCTGGCAGGGAAGCAGCGACATTCCCCTGAACGAAAAAGGGCGGCGGCAGGCCCAGGAAGCCGCCCAAAAGCTGAAGGGAGAGAAATTCGACCTGATCGTCTGCTCGCCTTTGGCCCGAGCCAAAGAAACAGCCCAGATCATCAACCAAGAGCTGGGGCTGGAAATGGTGGTGGAGCCCGGCCTGCGCGAGCAGGACTACGGAAAATGGGAAGGCCGCCCCAATCAAGAACTTATGGAGGAGAGCGGAAAAACATCAGATCAGCTCAAACTCACGCCTCCGCCCGAGGGGGAGACGCTGGAGAGCGTCTGCCAACGGACCGAGAAGGTTCTCCAGAAATATTTGGGCAAGAAGATCCTGGTGGTGGCCCACAGGCACGTCTATTTTTGCGCCCTCAAGCTATGCGAAGGACTCTCCTTCGAGCAGGCCTTCACCCGACCCAGCGAGAACGGCAGCGTGCTCCCGCTCACCTACACCGATCGGTTCCGGCGCGTGCCGGAAGTTCTGGACTGCTGGTTCGAAAGCGGATCGATGCCCTATGCCCAGCTGCACTACCCCTTTGAGAACAAGGAGAAATTCGAAGGCAACTTCCCCGCCCAGTTCATTGCCGAAGGGCTGGACCAGACCCGCGGCTGGTTCTACACCCTCCACGCGCTCTCCACAGCCCTGTTCGATGAGCCTGCGTTCAAGAATTGCGTCGTCAACGGCATCGTGCTGGCGGAGGATGGCCAGAAGATGAGCAAGCGCCTGAGCAACTATCCCGACCCGAACAAGATCCTGGACGAATACGGAGCCGATGCGCTGCGCTTTTACCTGATGAACAGCCCCGTGGTGAAGGCGGACGATCTGCGCTTCAGCGAAAAGGGGGTGAACGATGTGGTGCGCAACATGATCCTGCCGATCTGGAACGCCTACAGCTTTTTTGTGACCTATGCGAACATTGATGGATGGAAATCCAGCGGTCAGCAGTCGGCGATCGGCGGTCGGCCAGAAAGCAAATTGGATCGATGGATTCTGGGACAATTGGACGAACTGATCAGCCTCCAGATCCAGCACATGGAAGCCTACGATCTGCAGAAGGCGAGCCAAAGCATCTACCAGTTCGTGGACGATTTGACCAACTGGTACATCCGCCGCAGCCGCCGCCGATTCTGGAATCCTGTAGCGTCCCGATCGATCCGAACGGGAGCCGATGGAGACAAAAACGAAGCCTACCAGACCCTGCACACGGTGCTGACCAAGCTATGCCAGGTGATCGCGCCGTTCATGCCCTTCGTGAGCGAGGAGATTTATATGAACCTGACCGGCGAGGAATCCGTGCATTTGACGAAATATCCGGCACCCGACAATACCAAGGCGGAAGGCGAGATTCGCGAATCTCGCCTTCGCCTTGGACGTGAAATGAACCTGACCAAAACCATCGTCAGCCTGGGCCTGGCCACCCGCAGCCGAGCCAAAATCAAGGTCCGTCAGCCCTTGGCGAAGGTGCAGATCGCATTGGGCAATTTGGACGCCGTTGCTGTAGGGGCGAGGCATGCCT
>CAYUUW010000013.1:0-35435 GCA_964448005.1 uncultured Candidatus Peribacteria bacterium | reverse complement strand
TCTTGTGGGCGCGCCTGTCCAGGAAAAGTTCCCCCTCCTCGGCCAGGATCGGGAGCGCGAAAAGATGCGTGAGGGTGATGCTGGGCATCAGGATGCAGTCGGGCAGGCCGGTGAGGCGCACGACCTCTCGCTCGATCTCCTCGTAAAGGTAGGGGCTGCCCAGCAGGCGGGATTGGCCGGGATAGGTGCTGAGCCTCAGAATGTGATCGCCCACGCTGGCCATGACTTCCGGGTGCACATCGAAACCCAGGTAGTTGCAGGAGGCGAAATCGGTGAGCCATTTTTCCCCCACTCGAATCTGGCGGCGGCTCACCTGCTGGATGACGGCGTCGGACATGGGATTGCGGCCGACCAGGTCGAAAAAGGCCTGGCTGGAGTCGATCTTCTTCTGGTAGCGGCTGGGGCCAGGGCTGGGGGGGTCGTTTGGGGCCACGCTCTTTTCCGGCAGCAGCCCGATCTCGGTGCTTTCCATTTTGTTTAGGTTTTGGCGCTTAAGGGGAGGGCTTAAGGCAAAAGCTTGGAGAGCGCCCCAATTCTTGCAGACCAAGAGGAATTTTCAAAGCGCTTGGGATGGACAAGGGCGAAAAAGCCATTGGAGAATTCAATTCCTTTGTTCGGAAGAAGAAGGTAGAATGCCCGCAGCCCCCTTAATTAATTGCTTAATCATAAAGCATATGGGATTCCTTGGGGCATTTTCTGAAAGGCGGAAAAATGGAGCTGGGCTGGCTGTTCTTTTTTTGTCCCTAGCTCTTTTTTCCTGCTCCCAAGGCAAGGATCTTAAAGGGCCTGAGGCATCTAATCCACTCGTCCTTAGGCTCTCCAGCACACCTTGGCCTCCGGATGCGATTAATTATTTGGCTCAAAAAAAGGGCTTCTTCGAAAAACATGGGGTGAAAGTGGAGCTGCTTTGGGCAGATGGCTACGCAGAAGCTTTTGATCAATTCAGCTCCGGCAAACTGGATGTAATGAATCTGACCCTTTTGGATGCCATTGCCTACCATGCCAAAGAAGATGCGGGGGAGGCAATTATGGTCCAGGATTACTCTTATGGAGCGGATGCGGTAGTGACTCTTTCTGGAATCAAAAGCGTGGCCGAGCTGAAAGGGAAATCGGTGGGGGCGGAGCGGGGAACCGTAGGGGAATTCTTCCTCAAAATCCTTTTGGAGCGGGAGGGTTTGACGTTGGAGGATCTGAACATTGTGGATACCGCTTCGGAGGAGATTCTAGCCGGCCTCAAAGGTGGAGCGATTGAAGCTGGCATCTGCTATGAGCCCTGCCCCAGCGATGTAGTAGGCGCCGGAGGGTCGGTGATTGTGGACTCTGCCAAAGAAAGGAATCTGATTGTGGACATCTATATGGCCAAAAGAGAGCATGTTGAAAAAAACAAGGAGATTTACAGCAATGCCATAGCAGCCATTGTAGAGGCTGGCGAGTATTTCAGTCAAAACCCTGAAGAATCAGCTCAAATCATGCAGGAATCCACTGGGACTTCCGCGGAGGAAATTCTCCAGACCTTCAAAGGACTCCGGGTGCCAACCTTCGCTGAAAACCAAGCGGCATTCAATCGCAGCTCCGGCTTCAGTTCACTCTACAATCTAGCCAAACTCGCCGGCCAGTATCTGCAGGACCAGGCAATCATCGGGGCGGAATTCGATACCGACGAGGTTATCTATCCTGAACTCATCGAGTCGCTGACGGGCAATTGAAAAGGCAAGATGAGGTCTGGAGGAAATCTTAATAAACTTCACTATGGGCTATCGCTTCAATTTGATCATGGTTCTTATGCTTGATTTATTAAGAGCTCTTGCAGCTCGCTATGCCTACAATACCGAGAACATGGTCTTTGTGGCAATTTCGGCTCTTAGCATGATGGGGGCGGGCTTTTTCTTTATTCGGCTCATGAAAGAGGAGGTGGGAATCATTGCCAACGCCCTGTGGATCGCATTGGGAGTAGTGGATATAACCCTAGCAAGCTATTTTTTGTTTGGAGAAAAGCTAAGTCTTTTGCAGGGGGCGGGCATGACCACTATAGTGATCGGACTGATTATGACCCAAGCATACGCCCCAGCACACCGAGCAAAAAAGGCCACGGATAATAAAAATGCTTAGCTTAATTCATCCTAAGTTTCCCCTATGAAATTCATCCTCTTATTGAGCGCTATTGTGACTCTGGATGTGGCAGCTTTGATTCTTGCGCGCTTTTATGTGGAACATAAAAAGCTTTCTTTCATGATATTTTCCCTAATGAGCTTTGCTCTCTCGGCACTTGTTTTCGTTGAGCTCATGGCCTTTGATTTTACTGTAATCATCAGCATCCTTTACGCTGGAATTTCATCCATTATTATAACCATATTCTATTACATCGTCTTCAAGGAGCGTATTACGCCAGGGCAATGGGTAGGCATTGCCCTGGCTTTTCTGGGCATAGTGATACTGGAGCTTTAGTCCTCTGGCGAAAATTCTGTCCTTTGCTATCTTGAAGGGGAAAAAACTAACAAAAAAATATGACCCTGGAACTCTTCCTGAGCCTGCTGACGGCGGTCTCCCTGGGAGCCCTGATTGGGACGGAGCGGGAAATGAAGAAGGCCAAGCTGGACCCGAAATCCGCCTCCTTCGCCGGCCTGCGCACGCACCTGCTGGTGAGCCTAATCGGCTTTTCCGGCGCCTTGATGAGCCAAAGCTACGGCCTGGCCATCCCATCGGTGCTGCTGGGGGCCGTGGTGCTCTTCTTTTTCGGCGGATACCTATCGAAGGCCCGGCGAATGGAGTTGCCGGGGATCACTTCGGAGCTTTCGGGAGTGCTGAGCTTTCTGGTGGGGGCCATGAGCCTGAGCCGCCCCCTGCTGGCAGCGATACTGGCCATTTGCACCGTGCTGGCGCTGGCGCTCAAGGACCATCTTCATCACTTCGTCCGATCCCTTTCGCCGCTGGAATTCCTTTCGGCGGTGAAGTTCATCATTGTGGCCTTTGTCGTCCTTCCTGTTCTGCCCAAGGAAGCCATCGATCCCTGGGGACTGATCGTGCCCTTCGAGGCCTGGCTGATGGTGGTGCTGGTTTCGGCCATCAGCTTTATTGGCTACGCCCTGACCCGAGCGATCGGCGCGCGCAAAAGCATCGGGCTTTTGGCGTTAGTGGGGGGGCTGGCGAGCTCCACGGCAACCACGATCAGCCTGGCCCAGCAGGGACGCAAGAACGGAAAATTGGCCCTTCCGCTGGCTTTCGGAGTCTGCGTGGCCTCGGCCATCATGCTGCTGAGGGCTTTGGCGGAGGTGGCTGTGGTGAACCGGCTCCTGCTGCCGGAGCTGAGCCTGACTTTGGGGGCGATGATCGGGGCCAACCTGCTGGCCATGGGCGTGCTGGGCTGGCGCCTGATGGGGGAAGGCAAGGGGCCGAAGGCCGAGGAGCCGCAGCTGAGCAGCCCCTTCCGCCTGTGGCCGGCGCTGCAGTTCGGGCTGCTGTACATCGGCATTCTGGCCTTGGCGCAGCTGGGCCAGCGCTATTTCGGGCACGGCGGGGTGTACGCGGCCAGCGCCGTTTCGGGCCTGGCGGATGTGGATGCGATCACGCTTTCGCTCTCCAACCTGGCTCACGAAGGAGTTCTGCCAAGCCAAGTGGCCGCCAAGGGCATCACCCTGGCGGTGATGGTGAACACGGCGGTGAAGCTGGGGCTGGTGCGGGTGTTCGGCAGCGCAGAGCTCTTCCGCCGCTGCGCGCTGGCGCTGGGCTTTGTGGTGGCCTGCGGCGGCGTGGCGATTTGGCTTTGGTAGCTTCGGCTGAAGGCAAATTTCAGGAAAAATCGTCTCCTCAAGAGGCCTTCGGATAGGCAGGATGTGCAACTTCTCAACCGCTCGACATGAAAAACCCACTCGCCATCGCTTCGATAATCATCATCGGATCTTTTGCCTTTTTGGCCCAGCCGGCCCTTGCCCACCAGCCGAGAATCGCTGAAGGCGAGTCGATAGAAGTAATGGACCCTGAAGTATCAAAGGCATTCTATGGAGAGCTTGCCGGCGCCCCCCACGTCTATACGATCGAATCGAGCGAGCCTTTTGAGCTTTATGTGGGCATTCTGATGCCATACTCAGGGGATTCAAAAAGGGATGCGCAGGCGGAAATACGAAAGGACGGCGAAGTGCTTGAGGTGATTGGCGGCCAGGGCGCTGGCTGGAAGGAGATGTTCGAGTTTTTTGGGCAAAGCCGCTATTGGGACGGAGGCGAGTACAAAAAAAGCGTCGGAGGAGGCCGTTACTCCATCATCGTTTCGAGCCCAGACAACGACAGCAAATACTCTTTGGCGGTGGGGACCATCGAAGCGTTCGACGGGAAAGAGACCCTGAATGCCCTGAATCTTATTCCGCAATTGAAAAGCGATTTTTTCCAGGAATCGCCGATCAGCTTCATCAAGTCTCCTTTTGGCTGGGGATACATACTCGTCATGTACCTTCTGGCCTTTGCGCTGGGATTCCTCTATCGCCTGGCCCTGAAGAGGCTTTCCAAGAATGCCCTGCGGAAAAAGCATCGCAACATAGGCCTTGCGGACAGGCTGATCCGCCTGGCCCTCGGTCTGGGCCTGCTTCTTCTGGCCATCACCTCTTCGTGGAGCCCCTGGCTGCTGCTGCTTTCGGGCTTCGCCTTGTTCGAGGCCCTCTTTAGCTGGTGCGGATTCTATGCCGCCATCGGGAAAAGCACCTGCCCGCTTTAAATGATTTCTCCTCTCGGCTGCCTCGAAAAAACAATACCTCATGGACCTCCTGAACTTCATCGGCCTCTTCGTCCTCCTTGCCGGATTCGTCATCGGCCTGGGAGCGGTCACGGTGATCGATCTCCACGGATTTCTGGGAAGGAAATCGGCATACTGGAGCGAAGCAACGATCCGAACGCACAAGGTGACCAAGCCGCTGATCTGGATCGGAATCATGCTGGCGATCCTAGGGGGGGCGATCTTCTATCGCCAAGAGCCTTTTGCGGGCACGCCTCTCATTCACGCCCTTATCGCAGCGACCCTGATTCTGAACGGAATCTTCTTGTCCTTCAGGGTCAGCCCGTTTCTCCTGCGGCAGGAAAAGGAAGGGAAAGCCGGCGAATTGCTTCCCAAATCATGGCAGAGAAAAATCATGGTCAGCCTGATTGTTTCCGACCTTGGCTGGTGGGGGGGGCTAATGCTGCTTGCCTTTTATCTGGCAAAATAGGAAAATTCAGGCTGAAAGCGGACTTCCCGCCAGTTCGCCTAACCGCAAACGCCATGACGGAAAACGAAGAGACCTACAGCTACAAAGGGTGGCTCAATTCCGACTCTTTTCTGAAAAGGGTATTGGCCATCATGGGATACGGAGCGATTGGGCAAATCCTTTTGATGGCTGCTCTTTTCGGCGGCGGAATAATTGTCGGCGGAGTCGCAGCCTTGTTTGGAGAATAGCCGCTGAACCAATCTGCCTGTCCGCCGTACTGCTTCGGAAGGCGGGCAAGATTGCTCCAGCGTAAGCGGGGGAAGAATAATCCGCAAAAAGGTGAGGGAGTGAATGTAAGCCATGTAAGTTTCCTCCGCCACCTCTGACAACTGGCTATGAGCACCCTTCTCGCCTCGGGCCTAGGCTCGGGCGTGGTTCAGGTGTTCTCATGGCCCCGATGTGCGTCGTCCGTGGCATTTTGGATGGCCACGACGATCCCGAAGAACAGAATGATTGGGGTGGCGACGGCCAATCCGACCTCGGTGCCGCAGTCGTGAGCGAAAGCTACGACCACCATCAGGAAAGAGAGCAAGAAGAAACCCACGATCAGGCGTCCCGTCGTGTCGAGCTCACTGAGGTTGCTGGAGAAAACACGGTGGCTATTTTTGGGTAGCATACTGGCACCTCTTTGGCTTCCGGTTGTTTGTTGTTTGGTGGAAGCCCCTTTCTTCTCACTCTCTATTTATATTCCTAAAGAACAAAAAGAAAAGGACTAGCACAGAAACAACGAAACCGTTCCATTCACTCCACCTTTTTGCGAATTATTTTTCAAAGAACAGCGCTAGTATAAATTATATAATATATAATTTAAATTGTCAAATTAACTGCCCCGCCACAATTCACTAGGCCTAGTATATCAAAAACTTTTGCCTGGATATATATACCCCAAGCTGGAGCAACCAACACGATTGGTCCAGCGTAAGGGGTTACTCCTTTCCGTTGGGAGGTTCCTTCTATTGGCGGAAGGACTTTTTTGACGGAGGAATTTCAAAGGAGTACCCTACAATCAAACCCATCCATTATACTGTATGTCCCCTTCTGAAAACACCATTGGAAAGAACATGAAGCGACTGCGGGCGGAGCACGGCATCTCGCAAGACCGCCTCTCTAAATTGGCTGACCTTTCTTTGAATACGGTGGTGACCATTGAAAGCGGAGCCAATAGCAATCCCACCATCGACACGCTGAGCAAAATCGCCAAGGCCCTGGGTGTGGGCGTAGATGATTTAATCAAATAATCCTTATGACCCATTTGAACCTAAGCAAGGAACAGGAACGCGCCGAGCTCCATCGGGCCATTTGGCAGATCGCCAACGATCTGCGGGGCTCCGTGGACGGCTGGGATTTTAAGCAATATGTGCTGGGGATGCTTTTTTACCGGTTCATCAGCGAAAACCTCACCAGCCATCTCAATGACACAAAACACGAAGGACCAGATTTTGATTATGCCAAACTAGATAACAAAACTGCTGAATTGGCTCGTAAAGAAACCGTCATCGAAAAGGGGTTTTTTATTCTACCGAGCGAGCTTTTTGCAAACGTCTTGAAAAACGCAAGGAACGATACAAACCTCAACGAAACCCTGGCGGCCGCTTTCCGCCACATCGAGCATTCCGCCAAGGGCACGGAAAGCGAACAGGACCTGAAGGGCCTATTCGACGACCTGGACGTGAACTCGAATAAGCTGGGAGGCACGGTGGAGAATCGGAACAAAAAGCTCGCCAAGCTCATGGAAGCCATTGGCGGCCTTCGCCTGGGCGAATACGCCGACAGCACCATAGACGCCTTTGGCGACGCCTATGAGTACCTGATGACCATGTACGCCTCCACGGCCGGCAAATCAGGCGGTGAGTTTTTTACCCCGCAAGAAGTGAGCGAGCTTTTGGCGGAGATCACGACGGTGGGCAAAAAGGAAGTGAACAAGGTGTACGACCCGGCCTGCGGTTCGGGCTCGCTGCTTCTCAAATTCGCCAAAGTGCTCGGCAAAGAAAATGTTCGGCAGGGCTTTTACGGCCAGGAGATCAGCCTGACCATCTACAACCTGTGCCGCATCAATATGTTTTTGCATGACATCAACTACAATCATTTTAATATTGAGCATGGCGACACGCTGACGGAGCCCAAGCATTGGGACGACGAGCCGTTTGATGCGATTGTGTCCAATCCGCCGTATTCCATCAAATGGGAGGGCGACGCCAATCCGCTTTTGATCAATGATCCGCGTTTTTCCCCGGCGGGCGTGCTGGCGCCCAAGAGCAAGGCGGATCTGGCTTTTGCGATGCACATGCTTTCCTGGCTTTCTACTAGCGGAACAGCGGCGATTGTTGAATTTCCGGGTGTCCTCTACCGCGGCGGCGCGGAGCAGAAGATCCGCAAATACCTGATCGACAACAATTACATCGATACCGTGATCCAGCTTCCGCCGGACCTCTTTTTTGGGACCACGATTGCGACGTGCATCATTGTGCTGAAGAAGAGCAAGAAGGACAACAAAACCCTTTTCATCGATGCCTCGAAGGAATTCGTCCGGGGCGGGAACAAAAACAAGCTGAGCGAGGCGAATCGCAAAAAGATTCTAGGGGCCTTCGCCGAGCGCGAGGACATGGATTATTTCGCGAAACTGGTGAACAACAAGACGATTGAGGAAAATGACTACAATATTGCGGTTTCCAGCTATGTGGTGGGGGAAGACACTCGCGAGGTGGTGGATATTAAGGAATTGAACGCCAAAATCGCGAAGATTGTGGCGCGGCAGAATGAGCTGAGGACGGCGATTGATGGGATTGTGGGGGAGATTGAGGGAAAGTCTTAAACTATGATTTTTGTGATGAAATGAAAACTATGATTCAAAACACCTTCATCAACGATCAATACAAGCATTCCGACCTAACGGCCAGGATCATTGGCGCCGCCATGGAGGTGCATAAAACTCTGGGGAATGGCTTTCAGGAAGTGATCTATCAGAGGGCTTTGGCGATCGAGCTGGAGGACCATGGCCTTGCCTTTTCCAGGGAGCACGAAATGCCCGTGGAGTACAAAGGAGCGCGGATCGGCACAAGAAGGGTGGATTTTTTTGTTGAGGGGAAGGTGATGGTTGAAATCAAGGCGGTCATAAGGCTCGAAGATGTCCACTGGGCCCAGGCGATCAATTATTTAGAGGCCTACAAGCTGGAGATCGGGCTCCTGATCAACTTTGGCTCCAAAAGCATGGAATTCAAGCGGCTCATGAAGACAAAAAAATCACAGCCCATCACAAAATCACTTCAATCATAGTTTAAGACAATGCACCAACCCAAAATCGACCTATTAATCTCAGAACTCTGCCCCAATGGGGTGGAGTTTAAGGAATTGGGTGACATCTTGCTTCCTAAGGAAAATATCAAATGGCAATCAGTCGGTAGCCAAACTTTCCAATATATTGATTTAACTTCTGTTAACCGCATTACCCATAAAATATCAGAAACGCAGACTATAAATGCAGAAACAGCCCCAAGCAGAGCGCAGCAAATTGTAAAAACTGGTGATGTTATCTTTGGGACAACGCGACCAACATTGAAACGTTTTAGCATTATTGATTCAAATTTCGATGGGCAGATCTGTAGCACTGGTTTTTGTGTTCTACGACCAGATACAAATAAAGTGTTAACTAATTTTATCTATCATTTAATTGGCTCCTCAGATTTTTTTGACTATGTTGAGAACACACAGAAAGGGGCGAGTTATCCAGCAATTTCTGATGCTGAGGTGAAAAAATTCAAAATTCCCCTCCCGCCCCTCCCCATCCAACAAGAAATTGTCAACATCCTCGATACATTTACGGAGCTGGAGGCGGAGCTGGAGGCGGAGCTGGAGGCGGAGCTGGAGGCAAGAAAGAGGCAGTATGAGTATTATAGGGATGAGCTTTTAACGTTCGGGGATGATGTGGAGTGGAAGAGTTTGGGGGAAGTTGCAGAAACTTATGATGGCACACACCAGACACCCAAATATACAACAGAAGGCGTTCCGTTTGTCAGTGTTGAGAATATTAAAAATCTTTATGCTACAAAGAAATGCATATCAGTTGCTGATTTTGAAAAATACAAATACAAGCCGAAAAAAGATGATTTGTTTATGACAAGAATCGGTGACATTGGGACTTGTACGGTTGTTGAAAATGATAAACCGCTGGCTTATTATGTTACGCTAACACTCATCCGACCAGACCATAAACAAGTTTTGACAAGATACCTGAAATTTATTATTGAAAGTGGAGTTGGTAAAACTGAACTATATAAGAGAACCTTAGTAAATGCGACACCTATAAAAATCAACTTGGGAGAAATTTCAAAAATAAAAATCCCCATCCCACCCCTCGCTGAACAAACCCGCATCGTCGCCATCCTCGACAAATTCGATGCCCTGGTCAATGGAGGAGATTCCGGATCGGGGTCCGGAATGACAGGGGGGCTTCCCGCCGAAATCAAGGCGAGAAGGCAACAATACGAATACTACCGAAACAAGCTTTTAACCTTCAAGCCCCTCAAGGGTCGAGCCTGATCATTTTAAGCATGACCCACCGTTGACCAGTAAACAAATGTTTACTAAACTAAAAGGGCGAATGATTTAATCATAATGAAGATGCAAGACAATCAAATCATCATCTATCAAACCGAAGACGGAAAAATATCCGTGGATACCCTGATGAAAGGCGAGACCATCTGGCTTTCGCAAAAATCAATGGCGCAGCTTTTTGACTGCACTTCCGACAACATCAGTCTTCATCTGAAAAATATATTCAAAAGCCGAGAACTAAATGAAAAATCAGTTGCCGAGGATTTCTCGGTAACTGCCTCCGACGGAAAGAATTATCACGTAAAACACTATAACCTCGATGCCATCATCTCCGTCGGCTACCGCGTCAATTCCCTCCGTGGCACGCAATTTAGAATTTGGGCGACACAGAGACTAAAAGAATACATCATCAAAGGTTTTGCTATGGACGATGAAAGGCTCAAAGGAACAGCCGGTGGCAATTACTGGAAAGAGCTACTGGAGAGAATCCGCGACATCCGCAGCAGCGAAAAGGTCCTGTATCGACAAGTGCTGGATCTGTACGCCACCAGCATTGATTACGACTCCAAAAGCAAAGAATCTGTTTTGTTTTTCAAAACCGTGCAGAACAAATTGCATTACGCCACCAACCAGCAGACTGCCGCAGAGTTGATTTTTTCCCGTGCCGACAGCGAAAAAGAATTCATGGGGATGACCAATTTCTCCGGAACAGTGCCTAAAAAAGCCGACGCGACCATTGCCAAAAACTACCTGACCAAAGATGAGCTCTATCGCCTCAATCGTCTGGTATCCGCCTTTTTTGATCTGGCGGAAATAAAAGCCCAAGACCAAGAACCGATGAAAATGAGTGACTGGGTGGCGGAACTGGATAAATTTTCAGAAATCTATGGCAAAGGAAAATTGACCAATGCGGGTAAAGTAAGCCACGAAAAAGCCATAGAAAAAGCCGGGAAAGAGTATCGCAAATACCAGGTCAAAACCTTATCCCCTGTTGAAAAAGACTATTTGGAAGCCATAAAATCCATAGAGAAAAAGGTCGCAAAAAAGAAAAAGTCTTAAACTATGATCAAAGAAAATGTTTAAATTATGGCGAATTCGCCATAAATAAAAATCAACTTAGAGGGCCGAATTCAACCCCCCTTATTGCAACCCATAGACCACTATGCCGAAAATAACCGTACAAGAAACAGAGATTTCAATCCTTACTTTTCAGGGAAAAGATTATATTTCTCTGACAGATATTGCAAAATACAAGAGCGATGAACCAACTGCGACAATTTCAAATTGGATGAGAAACCGAAATACCATCGAATATTTGGGGGTATGGGAAACATTATATAATTCCGAATTTAAACCCATCGAATTCGAGGGGTTTAGAAAACAAGCGGGACTCAATGCATTTACCCTATCTCCTCAAAAGTGGATCGAAACTACCAATGCTAAAGGAATTATTTCTAAATCAGGTCGCTATGGAGGAACATTTGCTCACAAGGATATTGCCTTTAAATTCGCTGCTTGGATTTCTATCGAATTTGAATTGTATTTTATCAAAGAGTTCCAACGCCTCAAAGAAGCAGAACAAAAGCAAATCGGCTGGAGTGCCAAACGAGAACTGGCAAAAATCAACTATCGAATACATACCGATGCCATTAAACAAAACCTCATTCCTGCCGAGCTTACAAAGAAACAAATCAATCACGTGTACGCCAACGAAGCAGATGTATTGAATGTAGCGCTGTTTGGCATGACCGCCAAAGAGTGGCGCGAAGCCAGTCCTGATTTAAAAGGAAACATACGTGACTATGCCAACATTAATGAACTCATTTGCCTTTCCAATATGGAAAACTTGAATGCTGTTTTTATAGGTGAAAAGATGGCTCAAAGCGAAAGACTGATCAAACTCAATCAAATAGCCATTCAGCAGATAAAAATATTGCAAGACGTTGAGAATAAAAAGCTATTAAAATAAACTATGCCAAGAAATAAAGCCTACAATCTCGTCGCCGAAAATTCACACCTGCCTGCCGGCGAGGCGGGGAGCACCGTCGTGGCCCAGTACACGCCGGACCAAAAACGCGCCTCGCACTACCAAAGCGAAGCCGAGCTGGAAAAGGCCTTTATTCAGCAATTGGAATCCCAAGCCTATGAATACCTGCCCATCACCTCCGAAACCGATCTGGAAATAAACCTGCGCGTGCAGCTGGAAGAACTCAACGGCTTCATGTTCACCAACGAGGAATGGGATCGCTTTTTCAAGAATGAGATCGCCAACCCCAATCAAGGCATTGCCGAGAAGGCCGCGACCGTCCAGGAGGACTACATCAAGAACCTGACCCGCGACGACGGCACCGTGAAAAACGTCTATCTGCTCAAAAAAGACAACATCCACGAAAACTGTTTGCAGGTCATCAACCAGTACGCGACCGACGACGGCCAACGCGCCAACCGATACGACGCAACCGTGCTCGTCAACGGCCTCCCCCTGGTGCACATCGAACTCAAACGTCGCGGAATCGCCATTCAAGAAGCCTTCAATCAAATCAATCGCTACCAGCGGGAAAGCTTTTGGGCCGGATCGGGATTGTTTGAATACATACAGCTCTTCATCATCTCCAACGGCACCCACACCAAGTACTACAGCAACACCACCCGCGCCGCGCACATCAAGGAAGGCGCGGAAGGCGCGGCAAAAAAAGGAAAACGCTCCAGCAGCAGCTTCGAATTCACCAGCTGGTGGGCGGATGCGGCCAACAAGCCCATTGCCGACCTGGTGGATTTCGGCAAGACATTTTTCGCCAAGCACACCCTTTTGAACATTCTCACCCGCTACTGCGTGCTCACCGCCGACAAGCAGCTACTGGTCATGCGCCCCTATCAGATCGTGGCCACGGAAAAGATCCTCAGCAAAATCCAAGTCAGCACCAACTACAAAAAACTGGGCACGGTAGAGGCAGGCGGATACGTGTGGCACACCACCGGATCGGGAAAAACCTTAACCAGCTTCAAAACCGCCCAGCTCGCCAGCAAGCTGCCCTATGTGGATAAAGTATTGTTCGTCGTGGACCGCAAGGACCTGGACTACCAGACCATGCGCGAATACGACAAGTTCGAAAAAGGCGCGGCCAACAGCAACGCCAGCACGGCCCTACTCAAGCGCCAGCTTGAGGACCCAAACGCGCGAATCATTGTCACCACCATTCAAAAACTCGACCGATTCATAGGCCGCAATGCCGGACACACTGTTTTAGACGGCCACATCGTGCTGATTTTCGATGAATGCCACCGCTCCCAGTTTGGCGACATGCACGCCGCCATTGCCAAGGCCTTCAAAAATTACCATCTCTTTGGCTTCACCGGCACCCCCATTTTCGCCAAGAATTCTTCTTCCGGCGGTCGCCCCGATTTCAGAACCACCGAACAGGCCTTTGGGGCCAAGCTTCACACCTACACCATTGTGGATGCCATTGCCGACAAGAACGTTCTGCCGTTCAAAGTGGACTATGTTTCCACGGTTCGTGAAGCCGAAGACATTGAAGACAAGAAAGTCAGCGACATTGATCGGGAGGCGGCATTGGCCGCACCCGAACGCCTGGCAAATATCGTAGAGTATATTATTGAACACTTTAATCAGAAAACGAAGCGAAATAATAAGTTTTTTACGCATGCTGTTACCAAGAATGTTAAAGAGATTGTAACGGCAAAGGATAGGTCAAAGGTTGATAGGATCATGGAAAAAATACGCTTATCCGGATTCAACTCCATCTTCGCCGTTTCTTCCATCGAGACGGCCAAAAAGTACTATGCCGAATTCAAGAAGCAACTAGCCGATCTGCCGAGCGACAAGAAGCTGAAAGTGGCCACGATTTTCAGCTTTGGAGCCAATGAAGCGGAAGGCGACGGAATGGCGGATGAAAATCCGGAAGACACCAGCGGCTTGGATGCCGGCTCAAGGGATTTTCTTGAAAGCGCCATAGCCGACTACAACGCCATGTTTGGCACGTCCTACGACACCTCCTCCGATAAATTTCAGAATTACTACAAGGATGTCAGCGAGCGAGTGAAAAACCGGGAAGTGGATCTTCTTCTGGTGGTGAATATGTTTTTGACCGGCTTCGACGCGACCACGCTCAACACCTTGTGGGTGGATAAGAATCTGCGATTGCATGGCTTGCTTCAGGCCTTTTCCCGCACCAACCGCATTCTGAACGCCGTGAAGGCCTTTGGGAACATTGTGTGCTTCCGGAATTTGGAAAAAGCCACCAATGAATCCATCGCCCTGTTTGGCGACAAGGAAGCCAGCGGCATCGTGCTTTTGAAATCCTACAAAGAGTACTACGGCGGCTATGAAGAAGAGGGAAAGGAGGTCCGTGGGTACGAAAGCCTGGTCAAGGAGCTTTTGGAAAAATTCCCTGTGGGCGAACCCATCCTTGGCGAGCAGAACCAGAAAGACTTCATTCGATTGTACGGCGGCATTTTGAGGGTGCGCAATATCCTGGCGACCTTCGACGAATTTGCCGGCAATCAAATCTTAAGCGAGCGCGACATCCAGAATTATCACAGCGCCTACATCGACCTCTACAATGAATTCCGAAAAGGAGGCGACGCCGAAAAGGAAAACATCAACGAGGATATTGTGTTTGAAATGGAGCTGATCAAGCAGATAGAGATCAACATCGACTACGTTCTGGCGCTCGTCAAAACCTATCACGAAGACCATGTCAAAAACAAGGAGCTTCTGGCGGAGATCAACAAGGCCATCGATTCAAGCATGGAGCTGCGAAACAAAAAAGACCTCATCAACCAGTTCATTGCTTCGCTGGATATGAATTCGGTGGTCGACGACGATTGGCAGAAATTCGTGGAGAAGAAAAAAATGGATGAGCTGGAGCGGATCATCGAGGAAGAAAACCTGGACCGCGAGGAGGCCTATAAATTTGCAAGAGACGCCTTCCGAAATGGAAGCGTTTCACCCACCGGCACGGCTATCTCCAAAATACTGCCGCCCGTATCCCGCTTTTCACCCGGTGGCGAGCGCAGCAAGAAGCGCGAGAGCGTGCTGGATAAATTGACGAGCTTCTTCGAGCGATTTTTCGATATTTCTGGAGGCAGGCTGTGAGCCCCTAGGCGCCATGACTTAAGGCAGAAAAACTTACCATTTAACTAAAAATGATGAAAACGCTAAAATGCGACCTGTGCGACCACGAAGAGAAAGCCGAAACCTTTGAAGGGTGGATGAGGGCTCTTGCTCCTCATTACACGCAAGCCCACGCTGAAATCATGAAAGGCAAGGCAGGCCTTTCCGACGAGGAGAAAAAAGCGGAACGGCAAAAGTGGATGTCTGAAAATAAGACGCGCTTCGAAGCCGCCTAAGTAAAGCCATTTAACTCGCTCAAAATTATGACATCGTTCTATTTGCATTTGCTGGCCTATCTGGTTGCTTCCTTTGCCCTTGGCGTTTTTTGGCACGTTTTCCTTTTCAAGGAGTATTACAAAAAACTTGCAATATATTCGAATATCGAAAAGCCCAGATTCTCCTTTGGCCTTTCTGCCATGCTCCTTCAGGGAATAGTCTTTGCGTATATCTACCCCCTTGTGGAAAATCCTTGGATGTTCGGACTAGGCCTATTCTTGCTATTGATCAGCTTTATGGTATTTGCCGAAGCAGGAAAGCAGAATGCCACATCCCTTTCGGGGTTTGTCGCCATACAGACAGCTTTTTCCGCCATTCAAGCGACCCTCGTTACTTTGGCGTTTGCGCTTATCTCATCTCTTTTCTGAAAAGAGCATTGGCCATCATGGGGTACAGTGCTGGATTCGGGCATCAAGCAGACCCGAATTTCCCCAATTCTCGGGGCCCAAAAATCAACCCATTTCTGCTCTTTGGATGGAGCAATCCTCCTCTACCACGAACCCCCTCCCCCGCCGCCGGAGCCCCCGCCGGAAAAGCCCCCCGAAAAGCCGCTGCCGCCGGACGAAGAATGGCTCTGCGGAGCGGAGGAGAACGCCTGGCCCATCTGGCCGGAAAGGCCGCCCAAACGATGGCTGAAATCGGTGACGCTGAAAGCCGTTGCGTGGGGGCCCACGTACCAGTCGGGAGGGGTTTTGTAGATGCCCTCGAAAGCCTGGCTCCACTTGTCCGCGATTCCGAAGGTCATGGCGTAGGGCAGGAATTCGTAGAACAGATGCTCCTTTTCCTGGAACTTCACCCGATCGCGCTCCGCGGTCTCCAGATACATCCTAAAGCCCAGCACATGCTCGTAGGCCAATTGGCCCTTCTCCGTTTTTTGCGGCATGAAGGAGGCAAAAATGAAGGTCAGGATGGCGTTGATGGCCAAGGCAAGGCTCAGAAGGAGGGGGAACGGGATCCCGAATGCCAAAGGAAGGGCAATTCCGCTGGCGATGGCCAGGAAAAGGCACAGAAAGGCTTTCGCGAAATAATTGCGGCGCACCTTGTCCGGCGATTTGAGCATGTACCCCTTTTCCACCAAGCCCCGGTAGAGCATTTCTTTTAGGATGGGAAGGTGGACGTAGAATTTTTTCTGCAGGCTGGAGAGGGTGCGATGGCCCGAGCTCTGGAAAATGTATTTCATGAAGCGCCTTTCGAATTCGCTCAGCCCCTCCTCCTTGTCGGCTCCATTGCGGACCCGGATCAGCTCGTAGTCGTCCTTCTTGAACAGAAGCCCTTGGGCCTTGGGAAGGACCTTTATCTTCATGTGGCCGCGCACGCACAGGTCGATGAGGGTGGAGGTGAGATCGCGCAGGTGGACCCTCTCGTCGTACAAGGCGCCCATTTCCGCAGGCGCCATGCCATCGGGCGATTCGTATTGCGGAACAATCGTGCCTCGGCCCTTGGGATCCAGGCCTTTTTTCCAAAAAAGATGGATGGGCCGGAAGGCGATGGCCGCCAAAAGAAGGATGAACAGCCCTTGCAGCAGCCAAAGCCAGTAGAAAGGCTTCAGCGTCGGCTCCAGCATCAGGCTCTCCCCCTGAACGACCTGGATCGTTTCGGCGAAGGGCGCATGGCCCCATTTCCGGATCTCCAGCCGGTGCGGACCGGCGGCCAGGAAAAGCTCGCATCCCTCGTTGCATTGCGGCTCCCCGTCGAGACGGATTTCCGCCGGAGAGGGAGAGGGGCGAACGGCGACCAAGCTGGGCAGCTTCAGCTTGCCTGTGGGCAGGCCCAGCATTATGGTGAGCCCCTCATAGGCCTGCAGGGCGCTAGTGGTCTTGAAATGGGCAACGGAATCGGCGCGGCGCTCGTGCTCGCAGGCGCCCATGTCGCTTTGATAGCTTCCCGTAACGCAGTTGTAGGCAAATTCCTCCGAGCCGTCCAGCGCCGCCGTGGGCAGCTCCACCGTGGCGGAAGCCTGCCGGATGCGGACGGGCCACTCGTTCCCGGTCACATCCCAATACAGCTCATCGTGCCTCTTGGACGAGTTGAGGCCCAGAGGGCTATCCACCGTGTGGATGGCGTTTTGAACCCGGTAGCGAATCTCGTAGACCTGCCTCTCGGCCACGAAGGCCTCCGGATCGCCTATCCTGATCTCCAGAACGCCCTCCCCTTCCGTCGTATGGTAAGGCCAATCCTTCCCTGACGCATCGGTCACGCCCAGCACCTGCACCTGAATCCCCTGGGTGTCGAGGCTCCGGAAGAGGCCATGGCGAGGCTGCGTGAAATCCGCCACGATCCGCTCCGTCACCAGCATGCTGCCGTCCTCCTGCAGCTGGAGCGTGGCCTGGAAAGAGTCGATCTCGAAAAACTCCTGGGCCAGGGCAGGAGCGGCCGAAGAAAGGAGGAGTCCGAGGCCGAAAAGCAATGAGAAGAGTCGAGGCATCCGGACAGGGCTTAAATTGACCCGATCTTAGCAGAAAAGGCGCAAGGCTGATATGAAGTCGGGCTTTTCTGCTATGCTGGTCTTGCCTGCGCAACCTTCTATCCCGTGGAAAAAACCCTCAAAATCTTCGGCCACACCCTCCAGCTGGCCCTGCGCGACGAGGGCGATTGGGCGGTGGCGCACGAGGTGTTTGCGGCCCGGGAGTACCGCCTCTGCGAAGAGGCGATCCAAAAGGCCATCCATCCTATCCTCGACATTGGGGCGCATGTGGGCTTCTTCTCCCTTTACGCCAGCCTGCTGAACCCGCAGGCCTCCCTCTACGCCTTCGAGCCGCACGAGGGCAGCTACGCCCTGCTGAAGCAGAACATCAAGGACAATCGGATCAAAAACGTGCATCCCAGCCAAGTGGCGGTGGGAGCAGAAGCGGGCCAGATCCGGCTCCACTTGAGCCAGGAGCACATGAACCATTCCACGGCGGCGGCCCTGGAGCCTACCGGCGAAACCCAGCTGGCGCAGCAGACGACCCTGGAGCGCATCTTCCGGAAGAATCGGATCGAGCGCTGCGCGCTGATCAAGATGGACTGCGAGGGGGCGGAGTTCCCCATTGTGTATTCCGCTCCGGAGTGGATCTTCGAAAAGACGCAGGCCTTGTTCTTGGAGTACCACGATTGGACTCCTGGCCAGAGCAGTGGGGATCTCAAGGTATTCCTGGAAAAGAAGGGCTACCGGGTGCAGCGGATCCCCAATGCCCGCATCGACGGCCTCGGATTCTTGTCGTGCCTCAAAGCGTAGAATGGATTGGCTTTGAGCTCTGTGGAGAGTATGATTGACCCTCTACAAAAACCCTTAAATTGAAGACGTATGGCAAAACTGTTTCTCATCACGCACCCGGATGTCGTCATTGATCCAAAGGAGGCGATCGACGAATGGCAGCTTTCAGAAAAAGGCCTAGAGAGGGCAAAAGATTTGATGAAGAAGGTATTTTGGAAAGAAATAGTCGCCATTTATTCAAGTCCTGAGCGGAAGGCCAAGGCTGTGGCAGAAATGGCGTCCGAAAAATTCGGAATTCCCTTGCTTTTAAAAGAGGATCTGAGGGAAATTGACCGTTCCTCGACAGGCTTTATGCCCTACGATGACTTCATGAGCGCGGTGAATGAATTCTTCCGGAAGCCCGATGACAGCTGCCGAGGATGGGAAACCGCGCGGGCGGCCCGACAAAGAGTCTCGGATTGCACAGAAAGCATAATGGGAGAGCATCCCGGAGGAAGCATTTCCCTGATTGGGCACGGAGCCGCTTTCGCGCTGCTATTGTCCCACATCAAAAATGTGGAACCGAGCTTCGATCTGTGCCAGGATGGCGTGGGATTTATTGCCGAAATTGATTGGGAAAGAAAGGAGATCGTCTCCCCTTGGGAAAAATACTGACGCAATGGCGTCCAATCGAGCGTTGCACCCTAATCAGGGTGGATTTCGAAGGAGCGGAATTTACCGTTGTGTATCCGCTCCGGAATGGGCTTTTGAAAAGACGGAGGCCTTGTTCTTTGAGTACCACGACTGGACCTCGGGCCAGAGCAGCGCAGAGCTCAATGCGCTTCTGGAAAAGGGGCTAAGCCGAACCTGCTGAGTCTTTGCGATTTGACAGCATGGAGATTTATATTTAAATTGAAATAAATCAAACACTTTCGCAAGGAGGCGCAGCGACAGCATGCGCTCCGAGTGGAGCGTTTGAATGCTGCTCCTTTCTTGCACAGGGGGAACAATGACGGAGAGTAATAAAGCGCCTAATGAGGCTCATCAAATCATGGCTGGATCATTGCTTTGGATCTGGGGCATACCTATCGCTCTTTTGACTTTTTTCCTTGGGGAATCGATTCTCACTTACGCCTATCTTGGCTTAGCGATCTTCATGCTTTCCGTTATGAAGATCTCGGATGTTCTCCTGGGAATCTGGTGGGGCTTCAAGTTAGTCCTGTTCGCACTCTTGCTAGCGGGAGTCTTGTGGAGCTGGTTGGGCTGACCCCTACACCCCTCCTTTCCTTGGCCGGATCCCCAGTTCATACTTGCAGAATTGTCATGAGCGACCGCCATAAACGGCCTCTGAATGAAGGCCTACAGCAGCAACCTACCGGAGTCCAGCCTTACCCTGGGCTCCGGTAGGCCAATCAATTCATTTCATGAAAAAAGGCTTTTCTTTATGCCGGAGAAAGGCTTTTTTAGTAAAAACTCGCTTCGCCTCCCCCTAAATCAGCCCAGCGCTCCGGAGGCCATACACCAGCAGATCCAAAGCAAAATAGGCGGCCAGAGGAGAGAGGTCCACCATGCCCAGCGGAGGGATGATGCGTCGGAAAAAGCCCATGTAGGGCTCGGTGATGGCGTGGATGAAGGAGGAGAAATGGCCCTGGGGAGAAGCCTGGAACCAGGAAAGCAGCACGCGAGCCAGGATCGCCAGCTTGTAGATCTCTACCGCCCGAACAACGAATGTTCCGAAACTGATCATGGCTTTTTGGGTTTGCCGGGCCATTATATACTCCTGCGCTCGCTTCGGCGAGCCTCGGCGCAGAGGAGCATGACTCGATTCTTTTATTTCAGCATGGCCCAGGTCAGGCTGCGTCCCGTTTCCCCCCGCCGATGCGAAAAAAAGCCCTCTTGGCAGCGGGTGCAGAGGCCGGCGACCTCGATTTGCCCTGGGGGAATCCCCGCCTCTTCGCACTGCCGTCGGCTCAGGCCCCAAAAATCCACTTGGCGTCCTCGGATGAAAGGCCTGCAGAATTCCGGGAGCTCCCGGGCCGGATCAGTGAACTCCGCGCAGCAAGGGCCCAGCGAGGGGCCGATGCCCACCCGCATCTGCGCCGGATCGCAGCCGTATTCCTGTCGCATCGCCTCCAGCGTGGCCCCAATGATGTTCTGCGCCGAACCTCGCCAGCCGGAATGGATCACGGCCAGGCCATGCCGCAGCGGCTCGTAGACGATGATGCCCTGGCAATCGGCCGTCCGGACGGCGAGCGGCACTCCAGGCTGATCGGTGATCATGGCATCCCCTTCGCCCGCCTCCTGCTGGGGCGAATCGATTCGGACCACGGCCCTGCCGTGCACCTGGCGGAGGAATTTTGGCGGCTGCGCAAGACGATTGGCTTGGCATAAGGAGGCCAAATTCTCCTGGAGGCGGAGGGCGCCTTCGCCGAAATCCCCGTCGCTTTGACGGGTGGCGCCATGGGCCATGGCCGGGCCGAAGCGTTCGAAGATCTGGAGCTGGAGCATGGTTGGGCTTATTTTTCCTCTCTCCGCATCAGCAGGGGCAGCTGCCGCACGGCGTCGATGGCCCGAAGGCTGGCGTGCCCTATGGCCACAGCCTCCCCGGCCAAGCCCATCAGTCTGGCTCCTTCGGCCGCCGCCTCAAACGGAAGCATGCCTCGGGCCATCAGCCCGGCGACCAGGCCCGCCAGGGCGTCGCCGGTGCCGCCCACCGTCATCAGGGGAGTGCCCGTCTCGTTCATGGCGATCCCTTGCACAAAATGACCGCCCCCAGCGAAGCCGCCCATTTCTGGACGCTTTCCGGAATGGCCTCTTCCCCAGTGAGGCGCTGGAACTCGCCCCGATGGGGGGTCAGCACGCAGCTGGGAGGCAAGGCGCTGGTGTAGAGGAGAGCCCCTGCATCCACCACTGTGGGAATCGCCAGCTCCTTGAGGAGCTGCTTCACCGCCTCTTGGGTGCCGGGATGCGTTCCCAGGCCGGGCCCGATCACTGCCGCATCCGCCTGGCGGCTCAGGTTCAGGAGGCTCTTCACGTCCCCCACCCCCAAATGCGGACCCTTGAAGGAGTGCAGAATGAAATTCAGCGAATACTGCTTGGCGGCTTCCATATGCTCGGCAGGCAGGCAGGGGAAGATCAGGTCCACGCCGGCAGCTTCCGCCGCCAGGGCGCAGAGGATGGGGGCGCCGTAGAAGCGCTCCGATCCACCGATCACCAGGACTTTTCCGTTGTCGCCTTTGCGGGAATCAGGGTTTCGTTCGAGCATAGATGTCTTGAGATAAGTTTTGCTCTTAGCTGATATTTATTTTTTGCTTTTTTTAGAAAAGAGCAGCTCAAACAACTTTTGAGCAGAGGTAATTTTCTTTGCATTGGAAGCACTGCCATTTAGCACGTGCAAGTGCTTGTAGTAAGTTTTTTGCTCCTTTTTAATGATTGGCAACGCTTCGTAAACAGGAACGGGCCATTTGCCTTTTGCTTGAAACCAATACAGCAGGGCCCCTTGGTAAAAATTGGATAAATGATAGAAGAATACGCCATGCTCTTTTGCATTGTCTTCCATTCTCCACAGTACGCGCTCCATATAATTGCGGATATTGCTCATCTCACTGGTTTTCAGCTTTTTGCCATGAGACCAAAACTTTTTAACTTCTCTTAAGATTCTTGAAGCGATTTTATCTTTGGTATCCAATAAAACCTTGGCTGAGCCTAGCAGCTGGCCATAGGTGTCCACGAAGTCATCGGTCTTTATAGGCAAATGGACAGGTGTTATATCAAGATGGAGCCCCTCGAAGAACTCAGATTGAATAGACAGTGGCTTGTTGGCAAAAATAAATACATCCCAATCACTTCTTGCTCGCTCTTTTCCCTTTGCGCGCGAGCCATGCAAAATCACGGCCTTTGCTCCGTATTTCTTCTTGAGGTGTTCAAGCAATTTTTGAGACATAAGGTAAAGAGAAATTTCAGCTAACTTTTTCTAAGGCATATCCTAGTCTTTCCAGCGTCTCCGCTTTGCCCAAATGCACGGCGAGGGTGGCAAAGCCCGGCGAGCGATCCAGGCCGGAGAGCGCCACGCGGATGGGCCAGAGCACCTGGCCGTTCTTGAGACCGAGCTTCTCCACCAGGCCAATGTAGGTGTCCGATATTGTTTTGGCCTGGCCCATGTCTCCCCTAGCCCACTCCATCTTGACCGTGACCTCGATGGCCGCCTCCATCACCTGCGTGAGCAGCTCGGGGGTAAGGCTGAATTTGGCGCTCAGGATCAGTTCTTTCGGATAATCCGCCACCTCGCCGAACAGGCAGCCCAGCGCCTCGGGAATTTCCGAGAGCTTCTTGAAGCGCCCCTCGAAGTCAGGATCTCTCAGGATCGCCTTGATCCGCTGCGGATCCTCCGCCGCAAGCGCTCCCAAAAAGGGCTTGGCCCTTTCGTAGAAGCCGTCCGTATCCTGCGCGATGGCTTTTTTGATGTACTCTCCATTGACCCATTCCAGCTTCTTGAGGTCGAACACGGCGCCCCCCTTGTGCACGGCCTCCAGCGTGAATTTTTCGACCAATTCCTCCATGCTGAAAAGCTCCTGCTCGTCGGGCGTGTTCCAGCCCAGCAGGGCCAAAAAGTTCAGCAGCGCCTCGGGAAGGATTCCGTCCTCCAGATAGTCCTGGACAGCCACTTTGTTCTTGCGCTTGCTCAGCTTCGTCTTGTCCTCGTTCAGGATGAGCGGGAGATGGGCGAATGCCGGAATGTCCCAGCCGAAAGCCTCGAAGATCAGGATCTGCTTGGGCGTGTTGCTGATGTGGTCCTCCCCTCGGATCACGTGCGTGATCTGCATGTCGTGGTCGTCGGCCACCACCGTCAGGTGGTAGAGGGGGTCGTCCAGCCCCCGGGCGATCACAAAATCGTCCAGCTCGCGGCTGTGGATGGCGACCGGGCCCCGCACGCCGTCCTCCCAGGCCACATCGCCCCGGCCCTCCGGCACCCGCAGGCGAATAACCGCTCGCTCGCCCTCCTCCACCCGCTGCCGGCTCTCGGCAGGAAACAGGCCGGAACAGGTCCCGTCGTAGCGCGTGGGCCTTTTGGCCGCGATCTGGGCCTGGCGCATCTCTTCAAGGCGATCCTTGCTGCAGAAGCAGAAATAGGCCTTGTCCTCGGCCACCAGGCGATGGAGGTATTTTCGGTAAATCTCGGTCCGTTCGCTTTGGCGGTAAGGGCCGTGCGGGCCTCCTTTGTGGACGCCCTCGTCGCCTGCGATTCCCAGCTGAACCAAGCCGTCGATGATGTTCCTTTCAAACTCGGGCGTGCCCCGCTCCTTGTCCGTGTCCTCGATCCTAAAAACCATCGTTCCGCCGTGGTGCTTGGCGAAAAGATAATTGTACAGAGCGGTCCGGACGGTGCCGATGTGCAGGAGCCCGGTGGGGGAAGGGGGGATGCGGGTGAGGATTTTTTTCATGGAGATTTCCAGTTGAGGATCCAATTGAAAGGATATATAGATTGCAGGGCTAATGAAGATTGTTCTTTTTTTTCAGGTGAATGATTAAATTCAGTGTGCGAATGGACAAATCTTTGCATTTTCTTGAAAGCGCCAAAAAACTGTCCTCATCGATGATTTTCTTGTATCTCATTACCGAAAGATGATGCTTGGTTTCGTCGCTAGAGCCAAGTGCGTAGCACAGGAAGCGAATAAAATCCTTGGGGTATGATCTTCTTGAAAACCCTTCACAAATATTGGCCGAAACCGAGGCGGACGATCGGCGTATTTGATCAATCTGTTCAAATTTGCAAGAAGGGATTTTCTCGGTTGCCCAATAGATATTTTTCTCGAGCCCCGAAGCAATTCCATAAACCCTCACGTCGTCAATTTGCATAAATTCAATTAAATCCAAAAATTCTTCTTGCTTCAAAACTCGCACCTTCAATTTAAGCCAAAACATGCCGGAAATCAAATCCTATCAATTGGCTCTTTTCAAGGGAACTTCAACCGGCTTCTCGGTGCATTTTCAATCGCATCTTCCAAGAAGGCTTCAATCGCCCCTCAAAGCCCCTTCAATTTGGAGGGAGGATCCAAGCCCCTTAGCAGCATTCCCCTTCCTTCAATCGCCTTATAAGCCAATTTTACAAAATCAAGGGGGTAGTCGCTGGGAAAAATAAGAATGGAAGTTTGACGCAAGGCAGGCTCCAAAGCCGCGCCGCCCATTTGGGCCGGCAAGCCTTCCCATCGAATGTTCGCAAGCTCTCCCAGGGTGCCCACTCGCCCATAGTTCCCCTCTTTACCGTAGCTCCGCCTAAACCGCCGACGGGCGAAAAATTGCCGGAGGCCTTGCAGCTCCGCCTGAACCAACCCTTTTATTTCATCAATCAGCCCAACAGAAGGCTGGCTCAAAGGAATGACTGTCGCCTCCGCATTCCTGAAAATGATCTCCACCCCTCCTTCAAAGCCCAATCCGGAAAACGCCTGGCTCAGGGCGACTTCCCGCATGAGTTGAGCATAAAGGTCTGAATGGGACACCTCCTCTCCGGCGGAATCTTTCAAGCCAGAAGGAATTGCCCCCTCTTCAGGGGAAGGAGGCGAAAAAGCTTCCGGGTCTTCCCAGGTGGCACTGAAACCAGTATCGGCTGGAGCCTCTTGATCCATCTCCAGCTCGTTTGGAAAATTTCCCCTGACCAAATCCGCAACCCTCCTCCTGGCAACATCCAATCCCTCTGCGCCATCAATAATAATCCACACGCAATTCCTTCCGTTCATACTTTCGCTGCCCTTGAAGCACTTTCCAAGCACGTTGATCAAGCTTTCCCTCTGCCCTTCAGTAAGGCCGTGCACGTCGATCAAAAAGCCCCCATTCCTTAGATTATTGGGGTGATGCTTAATGCTGATTTTGGCTTTGGAGGGCGCTCTGAATGCAGGATCAGGGCGCATGGCGATGTTTTACAAGGCCTGATTCTATATGCCCCGCCCTCCTCTGTCAAACAAAACTGCCCGCCTGTTTGGCGCGGCCCGCAAGCGGGAGCGTCAGGATTGCCAGGAGATTGAATTTTCCAACAGTCCTAATAGGCTTCTATGGTGACCTTCTCCATCACCACATCCTCCACAGGCCTATCCCTGGCATCGCGCTCCTCCTCGGCGATCTTGGCCACCACATCCATGCCCTGGAACACCTGGCCGAACACCGTGTGGCACGAGACCCCGTATCGGGAGCAATCTTTCATTTTTCCGCCTTCATAGCCGTTCAGGTAAAGGTTGTCCACCTGGTTGATGAAGAACTGCGATCCGTTCGTGTCTTTGCCGGCATTGGCCATGGAGAGGGATCCGGCGATGTTGGCGAGGTTCATGGAGATCTCGTCCTGGAATTTGCCCCCCCACAGGCTCTCGCCTCCGGCTCCGGTCCCGGTAGGATCCCCACCTTGCACCATGAAGCCCGGGATCACCCGGTGGAAAACGATGCCATCGTAGTAGCCTTTTTTGGCCAATCCCACGAAATTCTCGACGGTCTTGGGGGCGAATTGAGGAAAGAGACGAACGCGGATTTCCCCCAGGCGGGTCTGGATCACGGCGATGGTTTCGCCCTTTTCGGGCATGGCGGCTTGGCGGAAATCGGGCATGGCGGCTTGGGGGTTATTGGCGAACTGCTCCGGGGAGCCTTGGTAAAAGGTTTCGATTTCTTTTTCTGGAGAAGCTTGGCAGCCGACCAGCAGAGCAAGGCCGGCAAGGCCGGCGAGAATGGATTTTTTCATGGCTATTGGTTTTATGTTCGTTGGCCGGAATGACTCCTAAAACGGACCCTGCGCCAGAGCCTGGGAGACTCTAGTTGATGGGATCGTAGGGGACGCAGCTGCCTTCGTTCACCACATCGGTTCCTTCGGCGCAATCGGCCAGGGCATCCTCCGCCCACTCCACGGCCTCAAGGGCTTCTTCTCCGGCCTGGATCAGGGGCTCGTCGCTGTTGCCCACCACATAGGCTTCGTAGCTGGAAGGGTCTCCGTCGTTCTCCAGGGTGGCGGCCAGCTCGTATTTGACGCCTTGCCTGACGTAGAGGTAGGGCTTTTTGGCCTTGGCAGGGTCGCTGGGGACGAAAGAGAGGTATTCTTTAGGAATCAACCCGTCCTCCGCAGGCCCGGAAGCCAGCTCTTCGGGATAGGCCGATTCGTTGATGTAGTAGAGCTCCAGGGCGCTTTGGATCGTGTCGATATCCTGCTTGCGCTTGGAATCCCTGGCCTTGATGGTTTGGCCGCCGAAGGCCGTGTAGGCGGCGACCGAAAGGATGGCGATGATGGTGATGACGACCAAAAGCTCCACCAGCGAGAATCCTTTCTTGAGCTGCTTGCGGAGGAACAATGTGCTGATCATTGGGTTTGTTTTTAGGGTGCTGGGGGCATTCTAGGGGAAAGCTGCGTTTTGGGCAACGCAGAACAATTCGAAAGATAAAAAGCCCTCCTGAAAGGATGAGGGAAGCTTATTCCGTTTCCTAATTGGGAAAAGAATTGCCGCCTTCGGCTATTTGAAGTCCGGCCCTCTCCCCAAAGGAAGGGGCTGGACGAATGAGCTCGGGCTTCTGGTGTCCCATGCGAAAGCTGCCCCATTTCTGTCTGCAGGGCCTTCCATATAGCGGACCTGAATGTCCTGGCCAATAATGAAGAACATAGCCTCCATATGCCTTTGCCCATCTTGGCTTCGGCCCCTCAGCCGCACCAAGTCTTCTGCAATTCGGGTGAAGCCGTATTTGGCCTGCTGCCCAAGGTACTCTCGGTAATTTCCCACCCTGCCGGGCAACTCTTCTGCGGACCAGTTAAATGCTTCGGCAAGCTGCGCATCCGCTTCGTCTGCGGATAGGTTCTGGTCGAAGATGATCGCATCGAGATTGAAGGCGGATTCCGGCGAAAGAAGAATCTGCACATGCTTTCGGAAATGCCGGCCATCGAAGCCCAGTTGCCTCGGTCCTTCCCCACGACCACCGTCTTTTTCTTCGATCACCACTCGGTCGTCGTAGCCCAGGGGGTTCACCGCGACAACCGTATAGGTCGCCTCCGGATCGGCCCTGAATGCCGCCAGCCACTCCCGGCCATGCGGAGTAGGAAAGCGAAGCTCTTGCCCTATTTGGAATTCAGATCTTTCTTGAGCCATGCTCTGGGGGGTGGGGTGCTCCAACGTGTGTCGTTTAATTTTAGCATAAAATAAGGCCGGCTGAAAGCTTCGCTGCTCAATTCCAGCCCTCCTCACCTATCCTTGAGGGTGCTACAATGGCCCGCGAACCCAACCCCAACAAGCATGAGGCTGATCAGCTGGAACGTGAACGGACTGCGCGCCGTGGCCAAGAAAGGCTTTCTGGAGTGGGTGGCCAAGGAATCCCCGGACGTGCTTTGCCTGCAGGAAACCAAGGCCCACCCCGACCAGCTGGGATTCGAGCTCACCCATCCGGAAGGCTACCATTCCTTTTTCAATTCCTGCTCCAGCAAGGCGGGCTACAGCGGCGTGGCCACCTACACCAAAGCGAAGCCCCTTTCCGTGCAGGAGGGCTTCGGAATCCCCAAATTCGACCAGGAAGGGCGGGTACTGATGACCGAATTCCCGGAGTTCCTGCTCTTCAATGTCTATTTCCCCAACGGCAAGGCCAGCGACGAGCGCCTCCTGTACAAGATGGAATTCTACGAGGCCTTCCTCAAGCATATTGAGTCCTGGCGCGAAAAGGGAAAGAGGATTGTCTTCTGCGGGGACGTGAACACGGCCCATCACCCCATCGATCTGGCCCGCCCCAAGGAGAATGAAAGCATTTCCGGGTTCCTTCCCATCGAGCGGGAATGGATGGACCGAATGGTCGCCAGGGGCTATGCGGACGCGCTTCGCCAGTTCCGCCCCGAGCCGGGGCTCTACACCTGGTGGTCGCTGCGGGCCGGCGCCCGCCCCCGCAACGTGGGCTGGAGGATCGACTACTTCTTTCTGCAAAAAGAGCTTCTGCCTTTGCTGAGCGATGGCTTCATTCTGCCGGAGGTGCAGGGCTCGGACCATTGCCCCACGGGAATCGTGATGGCCTGCTAGCGGACAGTTTCCTCCCGGGTCTCCTGCCTCTGCTCGGCGAGGGATTTTTGGTATTCGCGGATCTCCACTTTCTTGATCGCCTCCAGCAGCTCCCGGACCACATCCTTGCCGCCCAGGCCGAAAGCCAGGCCTCCGGCCAAGGTCAGCATGGCCACAAAGCCAACGAACAGGGTCTGGATGAGGATCGGAGCGATCTCCAGCTGGGAAAGCGCCGCCAGGACGGCAAAGGTGAGAATGGCGTATTTGGCGGCGATTCCCAGCACATTGGCCGTGGTGGAGCGCGTGAAGCTGAGCGAAGTGCGGATGAGCGTGCTGACGCCGCTGGCCACATTGAGGGCCGCCAGCATGATCAGCGCCGCCACGACCATGTCCGGCAGGTATCCCATCACCGTGTCCAAAAAATCCGAGACCTGGTAGAAGCCGGCGATTTTGGTCGATTCCACGAAGAAGAGGAAGATCAGATAGCCCTTGAGGGATTGGGCGACAACTTTGGAGGAGCTGGCCCCCACCTTGTGCCTTTCCAGAAAGGGACTGAGGCCGAGCTTTCGGGAAAGGGATTCGATGCGGAGCCTGGACGAGAGCGCCAAGACCAGCCGGTAGGCCAGCTCGGCCAGGGCCAAGCCCAGCAATAGCACGGCGGCTGCGCCCAGAAACAGGGGGGCGCTGTCGACAAAGGCGAGGTATTTGGCCTGAACGGCGCCTTGCAGCGAACCGGCAATGTCCATGAGGGGGCTCTCCATCCGTTTGGGCTTAAAATCCTTTCATTTTATCATAAAAGGGTCCAAAAATCAATCTGGCGGGCCTGTTTTTCAGCCCACGGCTGACGAACGGAAGGCTTTTTGCTACACTCGGCTTGCCGCTTATTTCCTAAGCTTAAGCATATGGCGACCCACTGCCTCCATTTGGACCAGATGAGACCCGTTGAGCCTCAGGCCAAGGGCTGCCAGGACTGCCTGAAGACCGGCGACAGCTGGGTGAAGGTGCGCCTGTGCAAGACCTGCGGCCACATGGGCTGCTGCGATTCGTCCAAGAACCGCCATGCCCGCCAGCATTTCCAGGAGAGCGGCCACCCCATCATCCACGGCTACGATTCGGATTGGCTCTGGTGCTATTTGGACAACGACTACGTGCAGGAGGCCCAAGCCATGGATGCCCAGATGCCCCCCATTCTTCTGGACCGCTGATTTTCGGGTCGGCGATATTTCTCCGGATGGGATGTGGGACATTTCCACCCTCCTGGCCACGATCAAAAAACCCCTCCGGCGCAGGCCGAAGGGGTTTTCATTTCGGAGTGGAGAGGCGAAGCCCGGACTACTTGCTTTCGCAGCTTCCGCAGCAATCCTTGCCCATAGCCACAAAAGCCAGGACCTTGCAGGCAGCCAGACCGACCAGGATGTAGACGATGGCCTCTGCAACGGGCCATTTGCCCAAAAGCAGGCTGACCAGATTCAGGTTCCGGCCCACCAGCATGCCAAGGCCCTGAAGGCCCCAGTTCAAGCCGCCGATAAGCAGAAGAGTCGCGGAGGGAATGCAGAAGGCGCTGTTGCCACCTTTCATAAGGGTAAAGGTTAAAGGATGCTTAATGCGCCCATTCTAGGCTTCCCGCAGGGCAGCGTCAATTGCGGAAAAACGCAGTCTGTGTTAGAATAGGGGCAATATCCAATAAAAACAAAAAAAGCATGGACACCACTGCCTTTGTGCTTCGACTGTTGGCCGTAGTCTATTTGGCTGTGGGCCTGGGCATGATCGTGAGCGCCGACTACTACCGCCAGGTTTTCCAGAAGGCCTTCAAGAACCACACCATGGCCTATTTCGCTCCGGTGATCACGCTGGTGATTGGCTTTTCGATCGTCAGCTTCCACAATGTGTGGAGCGGATGGCCTGTGCTGGTGACGCTTTTCGGCTGGATCGCCACCCTCAAAGGACTGTCGATGATCATTTTCCCGGAGAAGATGGCAAAGATCTCGATGGAAGTGCTGACCAAGAAGAACTTCTACGGGTACGGCGCTTTCGCTTTCTTGCTCGGCCTGGTCTTTGCCTATTTCGCCTGGGCCTCCTGAGCTGAAGTCCGGCATTCCCAAGGCAAAGCCCTTAGCCAAACATATCCATGCAGCGAAGAGTGGTCGTCCACGACCGGATGCAAAAGGGCTACCGCTACTTTCTGGCTGAGCCGGCGGGGCGAAATTTCGACCCTGAGTTCAAGCCTGAGCTCACGCCCAAGCAGATGCTGGAATTGGGCGTTTTCGGCGGAAAATACATGACCGACTGCAGGGCCGAGTTTCCGGCTTCCTGGTTTAAAAAGGCCAGGCTCTGCGCCGAGCGGCATGACCCCAGCCTGAATTTTTTCGGCGTCAACGCCTCCAAGCCCCTGGACTACTGGCGAAAGAAGGATTGGATCCATTGGGAGGATCCTCGGGGCTGGTTCCAGTGGTACTGCCGCTATTACCTGGGGAGACGATCGGACGACGATGCCCGCCAGATCAAGCGCTGGAAAGCGATGAGGCGCCATATCGCCCAAATCAAAAAGCACTGCGAGCGCGGGAATCTGGAATGCCGCAAAAAGCAGCGCCAAGCCCTTCTGCACTGGGCCTACGACAGCCGCCAGATGTAGGCCTTCGCTGAAGGCGAGCGACGAGGCCAGGGGTCCTACGGCGTCCTTTTTGCCGGTTTTTCTTGACGCCCTAGAGAAGGGTGGCTATGATGAGGCCCAACCCCCTTTCGCCAAGGCTACAGGGGGCAGGCCCTCCTCCATTCGCCCTCCTTCGCCGATGCTTCGGCGGACAAGCCTTCCACCCTTCCCACCCCCTGGCGCATGAGGAACCTCCTTCGCAACCCGGCCCTTCCGCTCATTCTGACCTTGTTCCTTTCGCCCTTGGCTCAAGCGGCCTCTTTTGGCGACGTGGAGCCGGATGAGCTTTTTTCCCCCTACATCCAGTCGCTCCGGGACCAGCACCTGCTTTCCGGCGATTCCATGCTGGGGCGGGAGACGGGGACTTTTCGCCCCTGGGACAGCCTGAACCGGGCCGAAATGGCCAAGCTGGCCACGGTGGTTCGGCTGGCGGAGGCCTACGGCCAGGCCGAAGGCTGGGCCGGCAAGAGCGCCCTGCAGATGGAGCAGCTTCTGGCCGAGCATCTGGGCGGCCACTTCAACTGCTCCGCGGGCGCATGCCAAAAGATAGGAGGCCTTCCTTTCGCCGACGTGCCGGAGGGCGATCCTGCGTGCCTGCTGCAGACCGAAGGCTACCGCGGCTGCCAGCCCTGGTTCTCCCGCTTCGTCTACTTCGCGGCGGACAGCGGCTTTGTGAAGGGCTACGAGGGCTCCGCCGAGCAGCGCGTTTTTCGTCCTAACGACCCGATCCTGCGGGCCCACGCCTTCAAGATGCTGCTGACCGACAGCGGCTATGTGGACCCGGCCCAGGACCCAAAATTTTCCCTGTTGGAGAGCCTGGCGGCCTCTCGGGGCTCCTTCCAGCCCAAGTGCCTCCAGGGCGCGGAGCTCGATCTTTTGGCCCTGAACGGCGGGGTCACCGAGGATTCCCAGCGCCTGTTGGCCTACGCCCTGCTGGCGGACCTTCTGGATTTCTTCGGGTCCCAGTGCCAGCTTTTTGAGCAGCAGGGGCTCATTTACCCGCAGCAGCGGGCGCAATGGCTGATGCAGCCGCTCAGCCGGGCCGAGGCGGCGCGCTACTTTTCGCTGAGCTCGCTGTACGCCCCCATTTCGCCGGATCCGGTGGCCGACCCCACGGTGAACAGCCTGGAGGAGAATGCGATGTTCCTGCCGCCAGCGGAGCCTGAATGGCCGGAGGAGGATCCGGAAAATCCCCTTCCCTTCCCCGATCCGCTGGCAGAAGCCCAGGATCCTGTTGACCCTGCGCAGCCCCAGCCCTTGCCCGAACCGTTTGTTCCCCCGCCCCCGGAGGACGGCGGACGCCTGGAGGCCCAATCCGCCTGGGACCAAGCTCCCGGGCCGATCGCCTTTCTGCCGAAAGGCGTCAAGGGCTGCTCCGCCGCAGGCTGCTGGGATTTCCCGGCCGGAACGCTGGTGAAGTCGCTGGGCGGCAAAGGCTCCATGGGGCAAATCTCCGTGCTGGCCGAGGGCTACGGAAGCCAGCCCTACGCATTGCCCTGCGCTTCGGGCCTTTGCGCAGGCTCGGCCCCGGCGCCCCAAAAAGCGCCTCTTGCGGCAGCCCCGAAGGCCAGCGTCCCCAAAACCGAATTCTCGCTCTCCAGCCTGGTCAGCAAAGGGCTGGGGAGCCTGACCGAAGGCTTGGGCTTCCTGCGCAGCGCCCAAAAGCAAGGAGTGATCGCCATTCCGCCCAGCAAGGTGCTGGAGGAGGAGAAGGGCTTTTTCGGAAAAGCCAAGGATTGGGTCACCGAGCCTCGACGGGTGGAGGGAATCAAGCAGCTGGGCTCCGGGAGCTGGAATATGCTGGTGGGCGGCGTGCAGACGGCCTTTGGCCTGGGGCTGACTTCCACAGCGGTGGGTGCGCCGGTAGGGGCTACTGCAGTGGCTTTTGGAACGGACAATCTGGGCGCCGGCTTGGGCAACATCGTCTCGGGCTTCCAGAACCTGTTCGGCGACCCCAAAAAGGCGGTGGTGGAAAGGAATTGGAGCTACATGAGCCAAGGAATCAATGCAGTGACGAAGCCAGGCGGCTTGGCCAACACGCTGCTGCATGGCACCAAGGAGATCGGCAACATGGTGGCCGGCGGCGCAGCCGTGGCTTCGCTGAAGATTGCCCAATTCGCTGGTCAATCGCTCAATACTGCTAAAATCGCCATCATCAAAGGAACAGGAGGGGCTATTGCATCGACCATTGGGCAAATGGTAGATGATACGCTTACTGGCGCTGCTTCGGCCGCTACTTATGCTGGTAAGATGATTTCAGGTTTCTTTAGCGGAGTGGTTTCAAGCCCTGCGGACAGTAGAATGAAAAAAGGGATTGTTGGGGGAATTGAAGGATTGATACAAGAAACAGTCAGTGATATTACGAATTCTAGTGAAGAAATTAATTACCTCGGCGCATTTTCATCTGGCGCCCTTGCTTCCATTGGCCCCGAGCCCTCTAAATTTAAAAATAAACTGACAGGCATTGGCAACCAGATCATCACCAAACTCACCAATAATACGGCCAAAAAAATGACGGGCAATACGGCCGCAAAGGCCATCGTGGGAGACGTGGTGGAGAATTATAAGAAAACAGCCCTTTCCACAGCAACATCTATTGTATTGGATCAAACTAAGACAGCCTTACAGAATGCTTCTGCCAAAAAAACTGTCAAAGAAAAGGTGGGCACCTTCTTACAATCCCTTAATCCTTTCAGTAAGAAAAAATGACAGAATTGACTCAATCAACCAGGAGGGATGGTAAGGTCGCTACAAGGATCTTTTATCTCTATATCATCATTATTGGAGGTTTCGTTGTGGCAAATCTTTTCTGGTCCTCCACAAATCCGTCCATCGTTCCGCTGAGATGGGCCACCTTTGGATTGGGGCATTTTGGTTTCTCGCTCATGATTGTACTTTCAATCACCTATCTAATAGACCATCGTCGAGACAATGACCGTACGGGAAAGCTTTTGGCTATCGGCCTTCTTATTGCAATGATTTTTCTACAGCTAAAATATTATCCTGTATTTTTCAAAGACATTGAATATTATGAGCAGCATGGTTTTTACGAAGTATCAGGAACAGTTACTGATTTGACGCACTACTCCAGAGGCTTCGGCCAGAACGTTTATCTGAATGGCGACAAGAGGAAGGGTGGGATGGCCTATGGGAATTTTTTTGGCGGCGGAATCGAGCTAACCGATCAGGTGACCCTGTACACCCTGCCCAAAAGCCATTTCATTTTCTACTACGAACTTCTGGAAGCTGAAGAAGAATTAGGGACAGAAAAAATACAAGGCATGGGTTCAGAGCAAACTCTTTAACGAACAATCGATGGCGGATGGCGATCGAGCACCAAATAGGGCTGAAAGGATTGCAGAATCTATGATAAAAATTTTTTTGGTTCTTGTGGTCCCTCTTTGGCTTGCCCATATTTTTACTCCCAGCGGAAGCGGGCTTGATATATTGGCCAAATGGGGAACATTTTTTTTAGAGCATTTCTTTGGTTTTTATTTGATCTTTTTTTCCATTTTTGCTCTTGTTGGCTACCGTAAGCAGAAGGAGAGGCTTTTAAAGGTGCTCATGGTCGTAATGCTTGTTGCATTCGTTCCAATTCAGATAAAGGCTTTGCCCATATTTTTTTCTGATTGGAATTATTATAATCAGCATGGTCTTGCTACGGTTATCGGCAAGGTGACTGACACAACCCACGCTCACGGAGGTCAAAACATTTACTTGAATGGAGAGACGAACGGCAATGGGGAGCCTTATTCCTATTTTTGGGGCGGCGGAATCCACGAGGGAGATATAGTGATCCTGTACCATCTCCCCGCCAGTCGTTCTATTTTCTACCACAGCTTTTTGATCAATACGGATCTAAAAAATCCATCCTGATTTACTCATCTTATCCCTAATTTTTATTCCATGGTCCTGCTTGTACTCGCCAGCATAATAGCGCTTGGCTTCGGCTACAATTTTCTTATTGCTGGCCCAGAAAATTTCTCCCCGCAGGGCATTCAGGGCCAATTGCTGATTTTTGCCCTTGCGCCGATTCTCGTGGCGCTCAGCTACAAGGATTGCATGGCCTATCTGAAGCCCATGCTCAAATCCCAGCTGATGCCCAGCCTCAAGGCCTACCTCACTTCGCCCAAACACTTCATCGCCCACTTTTTGGAGAAGGACCACCAGAAGTTCACGCTGCTGGCCCTGTGGCTGGTGGGAACCATGATGGCCATCAGCAACATCCTGGTGGCTCCGCTGATGCCCGATGCCGTTTCCCTGATGGACCGCTGGCTCCCCATCTGGCTCGTCTCCATGCTGCTGGCGCTGCCCCTGGGCTTTGTGCTCTATGTGCTGGCGGGATACCTCTTCTATTTAGCGGCCAGGATCAGCAAAGGCGAGAAGAACCTGCCCCTGGCCAGGCGAATCTACGTCTTCAGCC